>JBKJUC010000037.1:0-68144 GCA_046590325.1 Burkholderiales bacterium
CAATTGCCTCGCCTGTCACGCGGTGCCCGGCGATCCGCAGGCCGTCACGTCGGCAAACATCGGTCCTCCATTGGTCGGAATCCGCTCCCGTTTCCCGCAACGCGAGCGCCTGCGCGAGCAAATCAGGGATCCGATGCAGTTCAACCCCGACACGGTGATGCCGCCGTACGGAAAGCACAGGATCCTGACTGGCAAAGAGATCGACAGAATCGTGGACTATCTTTACACCTTGTGACTCATCCCCTGATGCAACCGTCGTCCGCAACGCGCAGCCGCCGCCACGTGATTCTCGGAATGGTGGCCGCGCTCGTCTCCGGTGTTTTTCCGCTCCGGGCGCTGGCGGCAGCATGGAATAAAGTCGCATTCGACGCGCACGTGCTGCCGGAGGTGCTGAAAGCCATTGGTGCGAGTTCGGCCGTCGAGAGCGACAGGATCGAACTCAGGGCGCCGGAGATCGCCGAGAACGGCGCCATCGTGCCGTTGGAAATTACCAGCAGGATCCCGCGTACGGAGTCCATTTACATCATTGCCGACAAGAACCCGCAGCCGCTCGTCGCCGAATTCGATTTCACCGGCGCCACCGATCCGTTCATATCCACGCGCATCAAGATGGGTGAGACCTCCAAGGTGCGTGTGATCGTCAAGGCCGGCGGCAAATTCTATTCAACCACCCGCGACGTCAAGGTGACGATCGGTGGCTGCGGCGCCTGACCGCCCCCGCGCGAGGAGCAAACGATGGCAGACCAGATGAAGATCCGCGCGACACTGCAGGGCGACGTCGCGGATGTGAAAGTCCTGATGTTCCACCCGATGGAGACCGGCCTGCGCAAGGATCCGTCCTCGGGGGATGTGATTCCGCTGCATTTCATCCAGCGGGTCTTCGCCACCCACAACGGCAAGACCGTGCTGGATGCGCAGTGGAGCCAGGCGGTGTCGAAGAACCCGTTCCTCAACTTCCGCGTGCGCGGAGCCAAAACCGGCGACAGAATCGCTGTGGGCTGGGAGGACAACAAGGGTGACAAGGCCAGCATCGAAACCACGCTGAACTGAGCGCCCCGTGCGCCCACCCGTCATAGCTCTCTCGATCTTCCTGGCCGCTGCGGCCTTGCCTGCGCTCGCCGCACCGGAGGATGACCGCGCGGATTTTATCCGGCACTACCAGGACAAATTCCCCGGCGTTGCCCTGGACGACTATGTGGATGGCGCTTTGATGCTGTCCCGCGATGCCAAATCGCAGTTCGACAGCATCATGGAGTTTCCGCCTTTCCAGGCGGACCTGGACAAGGGAAGGAAACTCTGGGAAACCCGGTTTGCCAATGGCGGGACCTACGCCGGCTGTTTTGCGAACGGGGGACGGAATGTCGCGGGGGACTATCCGCGTTTCGACGAAGCGTCGGGGAAAGTCGTGACATTCGAGATGGCGCTGAATGACTGCCGCCGGCGCAATGGCGAGAAAGAATTTGAATACGGCGATCGGGCAACGATGGGCGTGCTCACGGCTCATGCGCGTTCGCTTTCCGACGGTATGCGCATGAACGTGAGAGTGGAAGGGGCCGGCGCGCTGGCCAAGTACGGACAGGGCAAGCGTTTCTATTTCACCCGCATCGGCCAGTACAACTTCGCCTGTTCCTCGTGCCACCTTGGCAACGCCGGCCGGATCCTGCGCACCGAGATCATCTCGCCCTCGGTCGGACAGGCTACCCACTGGCCCGTGTTCCGCGCCGGCGACAACCTCAATACCCTGCATATCCGCTTGCGGCGCTGCATGGAGCAGATGCGCGCCGCGCCGTTTCCGGCCGGCAGCGAAGAACTCAACAATCTGGAATATTTCCTGGCCTACCTGAGCAACGGACTGCCGCTGCGCGCGGCGGTCTACCGCAAGTGACCGGCGCCCCGGTTTGCGTGACTGGGAAGGCGTACCAATAATAGGTGAGCCGGCGTTACAGGCACGCATGTTGGGCCTCGGCCCGCGACATGCAGCCCGGCAGCCCTGCGGTTTGGGAGATCGTATCGAACACCGGAGACGCAAGAAACGAATCGGATCGATCCGGATCATGCGCCCCAACTGGTCTGGCGGATCCGCTACGGCGGCTACCAGGCGCTGAAGCGGCCGTACTGCCAGAAGCTGGGAATCCTGAGATTCGGCGGGTAGGGCATCTCGCGTATGAGAGACACGTACTCGATTGCCAGGACCGCGGTCACCAAAGCGGCGAGCACCGCTGTACCCGCAACCGCGACCTCAATCTGGCGTTGCCTCACGGCGGGTACATAGGGCGCGGAAGGCTCCGGCCGCTGTCTGCCGATCATCCAACCGGCCGCAACGCTCAGAAATACCTGGCCATACGGCATGGTCAGATTGCCGCTGAACAACGCATCGACCAACCCCATGATGAGCGCCGCGCCGAGGATCGTGCCTGGGGCATCGAATCTCTGCAGCGATCTGCTGCGAATCTGCCGCAACACATAAACCACAAGTATCGCCCCAAGTGCAATGGCAGCCCCGCCCACGGGAATGCCGTATTCGACAAGCAGTTGTAGCGGCGAATTGTGCGGATGCGCAGCGGTAGTTTTTGAGTAATGCATGCCGAACTGTCCCGGCCCCACGCCAGTGAGGGGATGTTCGACGATGAGTTCGAACGCGGATCTGGCCAGCGTCACTCTCTCCCTGTTGCTTTCTCCGCTGCGTTCGACGATCGAGTTGATCGCCGGAATCTGGGTGGCTTTCGGAGAGTCCTGTATGAGCCAGGAAAAGATGGCAAAAATGACGCCGCCGATCAGGGCCGGTGCGATTTGCCCGGCTATCCATTGCATGCGCTTCTGCGGCAATGCGATGGTTGTGGCAACCATCGCGACACCGAATCCTACCCACACCGCCCGGGTTCCAACCATCCACTGCATGGCCCAGAAGTTTGCAGCAACGAAATAGACGAAGGAACGCCGCAACCCTTTCAGGTCCATGACGGCGGCCGGCAGCAGCATGAGCAGCAGGGCATAGGCCTGATACTGCCCGAAGAACCGGACATTGGCGAAATCCATGAACGGGCTGACCCAGGAGAATGCCTTGCCTTCCAGGAAGTACAGAACATAGGTCACCCAGAATTTCAGCACCACCAAGCCTGCGCCCGCAAATATGGCCACGGCCAGCGCTTTCTCGACTGCGGCACCCTTATTCCGGACGATGGCACAGACCATCAGGCACAGCGCGAGAAGCTGAACGTTAAGGGCGATCTGCTGGACTCCGACCTGCTTCGCTTCCGAGGCCAGCGCGCTGAATGCACCGCCAACTACGAAAATCGCAATAAGCCAGCGTACCGGAGGTGTCAGCCCTAGCCAGGCCTGGCCGATGGATCGGGAGAACGCGGGCACCAATGCAAACAATGACAACAGGCAAAGCGATGTCAGTTCAAGGATGCGCGAGTTGTCGTACATTCGCGGCACAATCGAAGGTAGCCAGACCGGGCTGAACATCAGGTAAAAGCACAAAAAGCCGGCCGCGAGGACTAGTATCCATGAGAAAAAAAGAGGCTCGGAGCGAAATGTAATTGCCGACATGGATCGATTCCGTTGGTCCGACGATGGGCCTTGGCAACAAAAGAAAAAAAGAGGGCGCCCTGCGGCACCCTCTTTCACTACGTCCGCGGCTAAAGAATCGCCGTGGTCAACAAGAACTCCAGAGCAAAAATATTAGCTCGTGCTCTCGGAGAACGTGCCGGTACCGACAGCAGTGGCAGCACGGCAGGAACCCGGCAGGTACTTGTCCATGTTCGGGGCACCACCGTCACCACCGCAATCCCAGATCGCAATCGCGGAGCCGGCGGTCGGCGCAGCGGCACGGAGGGTGTCAGCCCAGGGCTTCAGGTAGACGAAGCGGCCGTTCAGCTCGGAATTGATGCCGGAACTGACCGTAACCCGGATCTCGCCCAGGTCGCTGGTCTCGATCATCTGCACGTACTTGGTGATCGGCTTCGGGTCGGTGGTGCGCGACTCGCAACCCCACTGGCCGCCAGCGGGCAAGGTGGAGGAAGACTGGACGGTCTCGGTGATGCTGGTACGGCAAGCCGAACCGGCCAGAATGACTTCAGACATCTTGGCACGGGCGGTGTAGTCCTGGTACGCCGGCAGCGCAACCGCGGCCAGAATACCGATGATCGCGACAACGATCATCAGTTCGATCAGGGTAAAACCCTTTTGTACGGCCTTCATGGAATTGCTCCTTAACTGGTTGGATGATCAAACACACCTGTTTTCCGTGTGTTCGGTGTCCATATCGCAAACCCTGTGCCAACAGTTCCGCAAGTTTAAAAACAGGGGTCAGAAATCGCGAAATGCCATAAAAACTCGCCTGATATCAGACCCATGTGCAAGGTTCTTAAATACCCGAGCATCCGGCAAAGTGCGTGCGCCACAGGATTTCCGGGGTTTTGTCCGGCGTCTGCCCAAACGATTTTCCGATGCCGCTTCAAGCAACTGTCAGGAACTGACGCAGTTTGTCACTGCGGCTGAAACCCCGGAATGGCGGCCTCGTCGACGACGTCGATCTGTTCCGGATCCAGGAACTGTTCCGCATATCGGAGATAAACCTTCTCCCGGACGAATACGTTGAACAGGTCGGGATCGACATGGCCGTTGAGCTTGAATCTACCCAGGATGTTCAGAGATTCGGTGAGGGTCTTGCCTTTCTTGTACGGACGATCCCTGGCGGTTAAGGCCTCGAAAATGTCGGCGATGCCCATGACGCGGGCCTGGACAGACATCTGCTCGCGCATAAGCCCCCGGGGATAGCCCTTGCCGTCCATGCGCTCATGGTGGCCGCCGGCATACTCAGGAACGTTCTTGAGGTGTCGGGGCCAGGGCAGCGACTCCAGCATCTTGATCGTGACCTCGATGTGGTGATTGATGGTGTGGCGCTCTTCAGGCGTCAGCGTCCCAGAGCGGATGGTCAGGTTCCTGGCCTCTTCGTCGGTCAAAAAATCAACGCCGTTGCCATCCACGTCCCGCCAGCGATAGTTCCGCGAGATCTCGCGCACGCGCTCCTGGTCGTCGTCGCGCATCGCTTCAGACCCGAAGTTGCAAAAGCGCAGGAACTGGCGGTCCTCGTTGATCTTGCGCAGCCGCACGGTGAGGTCACGATCGGCGTTCTGCCACTCGCCATTGGCATTCGAGGGTGCCGCCAGCTTCTCTTTCATCGCCGCTATTTCCGCGTCGCGCTTGATCACTTCGAAGCGCGTATCCACCAGCCCGATGCGGTCGAAAATGGTCTGCAGCTTGGTAGCCTTGTCGACGACGTGCACCGGCGTCGTGACTTTGCCGCAATCGTGCAGAAGTCCGGCGATCTTCAGTTCGTAGCGATCCTTCTCGCTCATGGTGAAATCCGCCAGCGGGCCCTGCTTCGTGGCGTTCACCGCCTCCGCCAGCATCATTGTGAGGGTCGGCACTCGCTGACAGTGTCCGCCGGTATAGGGCGACTTGTCGTCGATCGCGGCGTTGATCAGGCTGATGAACGATTCGAACAGGCCTTCCAGCTGGTTGATGAGCTGCCGGTTCGTCAGGGCAACTGCCGCCTGCGACGCCAGCGACTCGGCCAGATGCTGGTCGGCCTCCGAGAAGGGCACGATGCCCCCGCTGACGCGATCCTTGGCGTTGATCAGCTGCAACACCCCGATAATCTCGTCCTCATGGTTCTTCATCGGCACCGTCAGGAAAGACTTCGACCGGTAATTGGTCTTCCTGTCGAAGTTCTTGGTGCCGGTAAAGTCGAACCCCTTCTCCGTGTAGGCGTCGGCAATATTTACGGTCTCGTCACGCAGTACCGAATACGCCACCACCATGGAATTGTTGGCCCGGCCTTCGTCATCGAACAGGCGCACCGGATAGAACGGCACGGTAACCCCGGTCGTTCCGCCCATCGCGACGTTCAGGGAATCGGTGCGCAGGATCTCGAAGTAAACGAGCTTCCTGTCGTTGTCCACGCGGTAGAGGGTGCCGCCATCAGCATTGGTGATTTTCTTGGCGGCTACCAGGATTGCCTCGAGCAGGCGATTGGTGTCCTTTTCCTGGGAAAGGGAGATTCCGATGCCGTTCAGCTCTTCCAGGCGGCGGAACATTTCCGCCGTGCTCGATTCGCTCATGGAGAGTGTGTTGCGGTTTTGCCCGGGGAGACCGCTACTTGATGCACACGGCGCGCACCTGGAGCATGTCGGTCACGCCCATAAGGACCTTCTCGATACCGTCCTGCTTGAGCGTGCGCATGCCCTCGGCCAGCGCCGTGGCGAAAATCTCCGCAACCCGCGCGTGTTCCTGGATGTGTTTTTTCACCGTGTCGGTCCCGACCAGCAGTTCATGCAAACCGACCCGGCCCTTGTAGCCGCTGCCGCCGCAGGTATCACATCCCACGGGGGTGTATACGGTGAATTGCCCCTTGTCGTCCGCGAACAGCTTGCTCCAATCGCGGTAGACGCCTTCGTACGCCGCTTTCGGATCGCGTTTCCAGGCGTCGGTGGCCTTCAGCTCGACGCAGTATTCCTCGAGCATGCTTCTGAGTTCTTCCTGGGTGGCGGTATGCGGCGACTTGCACTTGGAGCACAGGCGCTTGGCCAGGCGTTGAGCCAGAATGCCGAGCAGCGCATCGGCGAAATTGAACGGATCCATGCCCATGTCCAGCAGGCGGATGATCGACTCCGGCGCGCTGTTGGTGTGCAGCGTTGCGAACACCAGATGGCCCGTGAGCGAGGCCTCGATACCGGTCGAGGTCGTTTCCTTGTCGCGCATTTCGCCGACCATGATGATGTCCGGATCGGCGCGCAAGAAGGCTCTCATCGCCACGGCGAACGTAAGGCCTGCCTTCGGGTTCATCTGCACCTGGCGCAGGCCCTTTTGCGTGATTTCAACCGGGTCCTCCGCCGTCCAGATCTTGGTATCCGGCGTATTCAGGAAACCCAGGACGGAATGCAGCGTGGTCGTCTTGCCCGAACCCGTTGGGCCGCATACGAAAAACAATCCGTAGGGCTTGGTCACCGTTTCCTTGAGCGTGCCGAGATTGCGTTGCGACAATCCGAGCTTGTCCAGCGGGATCGGTTCACCGGCCGCGAGGATACGCATGACGATGTCTTCGACCCCGCCCGCCGAGGGTATGGTTGCCACCCGCAATTCGATGTCGAGCGGCCCGAATTTCCTGAACTTGATCTTGCCGTCCTGCGGTTTACGCTTTTCGGAAATATCCAGGTCGCACATGATCTTCAGGCGTGCGGCGATGGCGTTGCGGTAGCTCGCCGGAACCGAAATATAAGGCTGCAGGGTGCCATCCCTGCGGAAGCGGATTTCCGTTTTGCCCTTGCCGGGATAGGGTTCGATGTGGATGTCCGACGCGCCCTGATTGTAGGCGTCGATGATCACTTTGTTAACCAACTTGACCAGCTCATTGTCCTGGGCGAGCGAAACATCATCGGTGCTCCCGTCCTCGCCGATTTCCTCGTCGTCCATCCCGGACAACAGGTCGCTGATGTTGCCGGAATCCCCGCCGCCGGTGCCGGCACCAAACAGCTGGTCCAGCGTGGCGCCGAACTCGCGCCGGGTGCAAACCTTGTAGACGATCTTGTGCTTGGGGAAGATGTTGGTGACCACCTTCGACGCCCGCACTTTTTCCGGGTCCGTGGTGAGCACGATCAGGCCCTCCTTCACGTCTTCCACAGGCACCCAGGAGCTGCTCTCGACGAAATCCCGCTTGAGGTTCTTAAGCAGGTCGAGTGGTTTTACGCGATCCTGCCTGAAAGGCTCGTAGGGAACCTTGAAGAACTGCGACAGTGCCTCGCCGATCGCGGGCGCCTTGACCTGAAACTCGTCGATCAGCACTTCCTCGATATCGAGGTTCTTGCGCCTGGCGGAGCGAGTCGCAAGGTCCATCTCCTCAGCCGACAGCACGGCATCGGTAACCAGATAGTCGTACTTTCCGCGCAGCATCGTCGCCGGACGGCTGCGCTGCTTGAGCGCAATGGCCAGGGTTTCGCTGAGGTGCGACGCGCCCTCTTCGGCGACCGTCGAGAACGGGTGCCCGCTCTTGGCGTTGATCACCTGCACGACGCCGATCAGTTCGCCGTTGGGACCGCCGTCGATCACCGGAGCCACCAGCATCTGCTTGGTGCGATAGCCGGTACGCCGGTCCACTTCCTTGAGGAACTTCAGGTTCGGAGTGTGGCTCCGCAGCTCCGCGTCGTCATAGACGTCGCGGATGTTGATCAGCTTTCTGGACAGCGCGACAAAGCCGGCAATGCTTTGCTCGTTGATTGGTAGCTTCAGGTCCTTGAAGGAGGACAGGCCGGTTTTGACCTTCGAAATGATCGAAGTCCTGTCGTCGGACGAAACGTAGATGGTGAGGCGATCGGCATCGAACAGAGAGCAGATATCCTGCGACAGCTCCAGCATGATCTCGTCGATGTTGCTGGTGGCGTGGACTTTGTTCGTCACCGCCTGGAGTTTCTTCTGAAACTCCAGCTTGTTGCTCATCTCGGCCAGGTTTTGCCCGGCTTGTGGCTTCGTCTCAAAGACTGTGCTCATGGCGTGCATCCTTCCATCATGACCGGGGCCACTGCGGGGATACTACCCCAGCGTCGACCCGGCGGCTAACATCGGTCGTTGTTGCCGCGCTAGAACTTGAATACCTGGCCGTTGGACAGCATCCGCGGGTTGTAGCTCTCCGCGCATTCCTCGACTTCCTGCATGGTGAGCGTTCCGGCGCCGGGCTTCAGATGCGTAACGAACACGCGCGTGCTGCGCTTGAGTTTCGACAACTCTTCTGCAAGCATGCTCGGACAGAGATGCTTGGAGGCAATCGCCAGTTCCTTCTCCATGTTCGGGAAGGCGGTTTCAATGATCAGATAACGCAGATTCTCGATCTTGTTGACCTCGGTCCACAAGGCATCGTTGGCCGTCGTATCCCCTGTGAAGACCAGGCTTGACTCCCCGCTGTCAAGCTGGAAACCGACGGCCGGAACGACGTGATTGGCGGGCAGCACGGTGATGCGCCTGCCATCGAGGACCTTGGTTTGCCCGATCTCGAGTGTGGAGTAACGCATGCAGGGCGCCGCCTTGCTGGGTATCTCTGTGAAATCCGGCCACACCTTCCAGTTGAAAATGTGGTCCTGCAGGATCCTGCGTGTCGCTTCCGTGCAATAGACGGTGATCGGCGTGTCCCGCATCGGCCCCACGGTATCCACCAGGAACGGCAGCGAAGTAATGTGGTCGAGGTGCGAGTGCGTAAGGAAAACATGGTCGATCTTCAGCAGATCGGTCAACGTCAGATCGCCGACGCCCGTTCCGGCATCGATGAGCATGTCGTTGTCGACCAGCATCGACGTGGTGCGCAGGTTGCCGCCAATGCCGCCGCTGCATCCGAGTATTCTGATCTGCATAACTATTTGGTATCAAACCTCCACGAGCCGTCCCAGCCGTCTTCCGGTGGATTAGCGCGAAAATGCACTATGCGCTCGAGGAAAAGTTTGTAAAGTCCGCTGTTCGCATTGATCTTGAGCAGGTTGAGCAGTTGCAATTCTGCCATATCCCAGTCCCTCAACCGGTACAGCTTGAGGGCCTGCCCCCACAGTTTCATTTCGTCCTGAACCGGCTTTCCGACCTCCCCGGCCACCCCAATCGGCTCAAAAATGGCCACGGGCGCGTCCTTGCCCTTCACTTTGACCCGGTCGAGCTCGCGGAACGCCACGTCGGGGACCTGAATGCGGGTCGATTCCCCCACGATCATGCCGACCCCATACTGCTTGGTGATCCCTTCCAGCCGGGAGGCCAGGTTCACGGCATCGCCCATCACGGTGTACGCAAGCCGGATTTCCGACCCCATGTTGCCCACATTCATGCGGCCGCTGTTGACACCCACGCCGATGTGTATCGGCGGCCAGCCTTTATCCTTGAAATGCGGTTGCAGCGATTCCAGGGCCTTGTGCATCTCCAGGCCCGCGAGCAGCGCATTGCGGGCATTCTGCGGGTCGCTCAGGGGCGCGCCCCAGAAGGCCATGATGCAATCGCCCATGTACTTGTCGATGGTGCCACGGTGCTTGTAGATGATGCGGCTCAGCGGCGTGAGGAACTCGTTCATGAGTTTGGAGAGCTCCTTCGGATCCAGCCCTTCGGAGATCGTGGTGAATCCCCGAACGTCGGTGAACAGCACCGTCAGTTCCCGGCTTTCGCCTTCCATCGAGAACGCCTCTGGATCCTTGCTCATCTCGTCCACCAGTTCGGGCGGAACGTACTGGCCGAACAATCCGCTGATCTGGCGCTTGGCGCGCGATTCGACAAAGAATCCGTAGGACATGTTCAGGGCGAACAGCATCGCGATCATCAGCAGCCCGGATGCCAGTGGCAGGATCAGGTTGCCTTCCGTCCAGACCATGACATTGGTTGCGAACACCACTACCAGCACGACCCCGGTAAGGACGGTGGAGCGCAGCGGACTGATGATCGGCAGCAACAGTGCCATGACAACGCCGGAGAACAACAGGAGCATGACCTCCGCGCCGAGCACATAGGGCGGGCGCTGCTTGATGTTTCCGTCCAGCATGCCGGCAATCAGATTGGCATGGATCTCGACTCCGGGATAGACGTTCGCGACTGGCGTTGCCCGCAGGTCGAACAAGCCTGGGGCGGTAGTTCCTACTAGGACGATCTTGTTTTTAAGTTCCTCGACCGGAGTGGCTCCGTGCAGTACGTCCGTCGCGGAAATGTACTTGAAGCTGCCCTGCCTGCCGCGATAGGGTACCAGCGTGGTAACGAGGTCGTCGACCGGTACGCGAACGTCGCCGATTTCTATCCATTCCAGGCCTGGATAATCCTTCGACCAGAGCTTGCCCTCCGGGAATCCCGGCACGACTCTTGGTGAACCCAATCCGAGGCGGATCACCGCCATCGACAGGGATTCGAAATAGGCGCCGTCGTACTCGGCGATCATCGGCACCCGCCGCGTGACGCCATCCTCATCGGGGTAGGGATTGAAGTGGCCGCCGCTCGCAGCCGCCTTCTGGAACTCGGGCAGGTTCGCGCCGAAGCCCAGCCAGCGCGTAAACGTAACATTCCTTCCCTTAAAGGTTCCGGACGGCAGGACAGGTTCCGGCAGCAGGCCGTTGGTCCGGCCCTTGCCATCGTCCGACTGAAGGCTGGAAAAATAGTAGCCGAGTACCACGGCGCGATTCTTCAGCTTTTCCGCGAATAAGCGGTCGTATTCGAGTTGCGGACCGACTTCCTTAAGCACCGCCTGAAATTGCGGGTTACCTTTCAGTTCGTTCTGTCCCAATTGCTGCAACATCCCGAGACCGGAACTTTCGTCACGCTCCGCGAATACCACATCGAAGCCCACGATACCGACGTGATAGTGGTCGAACAACTGGTCCAGCATCGTCCCCAGCTTGTCGCGGCGCCACGGCCAGCGGCCTTCGACGGCCAGGCTCTTCTCGTCGATGTCGATGATGACAATGCGGGGATCGACGGTATTCGCCATCGTCAGGCGCAGGCGCGCGTCATAGACGATGTTCTCGAAACGCTTGATGAATGGGATGTCGTAGTACTGCGCGGCGTGCCCGACAAAGACCAGAACGACAACGAGCCCGAGCGCGATACGCACCAGGTGCTTTTTCAAACGCCCCCCTTTGCAATAGTGCGTGCCCGGCTCACCGCTTCAAACTCACGAGCCTGGGCCGGCGGTTCTTTTGGTAATCGAGCCGGACGGCTTCCGCAACTCCGCCCGTAACGCCCGCGAGGCAAAGGCTCAGGCCTTCAGGAAAAACTCCATTTTCACGCCGGCCAGCTCGATGATGTCGTGGTCGCTCAACTGGTGGGCCTGCGCATCGAGCGTCTTGCCGTTGACCACGGGGAAATTGGCGCCTTCCACGTGCGTGATGAAGTAGCCCTGCGGGCGTTTTGCGATAACCGCCACCTGGACGCCTGGCTTGCCCAGCGTGGTTAGGGGCTTGGCCAGCGGCAGTTCCTTGCCGGCGTTTGGGCCGGACAGGATCTGGATCATGCCCTGAGCGCCGGCGGTCGGAGCCGGCATTGCGGGCGTTGCGGCCGGATGTGCGGGGGCTGCGGGCTTTGGCGCGACAGGCGGAATGGTTGCCATCCCTGCCGGTGCGGCGACGGGTGCAGGCGCAGGTTGGGCACTGATCGATGTATCGCCGAGATTCACCGCTTGCGTGTTGGTCTGCGTATCCGTGGGGTTTCTTTCGACCTTGGGTGCAGGCGCGGCAGCCGGAGCGCGCAACACCATGGTCTTCTCAAAATCTTCCTGGGTCAGGTTGCTCGGCGCTTCACTCGCGTACTTGATCTTGTATTTGCCGATTTCGATGACGTCGTTATTCTGCAGGAAATGCTTCTTGACCGGCTGGCCGTTGATCAGGGTGCCGTTGGTGCTTCCCAAGTCTTCCAGGAAGGAGTCGTTGAGGATAGTCATGATCATGGCGTGCTCGCCGCTGACAGCCAGATTGTCGATCTGGATGTCGTTATGGGGCTTGCGGCCGATGGTGGTGCGCTCTTTCGAGAGCGTGAACTCCTTGATCACCTGTCCATCGAGACTCAATATCAACTTCGCCATGGCTGCTTCCTCTTATTTGAACCACCCAAGGAACTTCGTCATCCAGCCGTCGTCGGCCGGAAATTCCTTTTTGACCTTCATCAGGATCACGGACACATTATCGCGTCCGCCGTTGTCATTGGCCATCTGCACCAGCTGCTCCGCAGCCAGTTGCAGATTCGCCCCGAACGCGCCCAGGGTCATTTCGATGTCCTCGTCCTCGACCATGTCGTTGAGGCCGTCCGAGCACAACAGGTAAATATCACCATTCTGCACGGGATAGGTGTGGATGTCGGCCTCGACCTGCGGTTCGATGCCGAGGGCCCGGGTCACCAGGTTCTTGTTCTGGGAACGCCGCGCCGCCTCCTTCGTGAGCAAGCCGCTGTCGATCTGTTCCTGGAGCAGGGAATGGTCCCGTGTAATCTGTTCGAGCTTTTCGCCCCGGTAGCGATAGCCGCGCGAATCGCCGATATGCGCAATCGTAATCTGGTTGTCGCAGAGCAGTGTTACCACCAGTGTCGTGCCCATTCCGGCGTACTGCGGCTGGCTGTTCGCCGACTGGTAAATTGAGGTATTGGCCTTGGCTATGATTTCGCGAAGGAGCCGGGTCGCCACCGGCGCGCCGGTGTTCCTGTCGATCTGGTGCGGGGCCTGGCGCACCATGGCTTCCCGTGTCTCGCTGGAAATCAGCGCGGTTGCTATGCCGCTGGCCACCTCGCCCGCGTTGTACCCCCCCATGCCGTCGGCTAGCACGGCCAGGCCGAAGTCCGCGTCTGCGGTGATGCTGTCCTCGTTATGCGACCGGACCATCCCCGTGTGGGTGGCTTTTACCATCTGAATCGAGGTGCTGAGGCTCATTTTTTTATATTCCGTCAGAGTGCCACGTCCACTTCGCCGAACTGCGCGGCGCATTCCCGGACCGCTTTCGCGAACTCGTCGCCTGTCTTGTAGCGCTGCGTGACGTCTTTTGCCAGCGCCTTGTTGATGATCGCCACCAGGCACTCCGGAATCGCCGGATTGATGCCCAGGATGTCTACCGGCGGTTCATTGGCGATCTTGAACATCAATTGGGTCATCGAGTCGCCCTGAAAAGGCAGGCTGCCGCATGAAAGCTGGTAAAGGGTCACGCCCAGGGAAAACAGGTCGGACTGTCCGTCGATCTTCCTGCCCGCAAGTTGCTCCGGCGACATGTAGGACGGCGTGCCAAGCACCATGCCCGTCTTGGTCTTCGAGGAATCGGTGATGCGGGCAATACCGAAGTCGGTGACCTTGACAGCGTCCGCATCGGGGTCGTACATGATGTTAGCCGGCTTGATGTCACGATGGACCACGCTCTGCAGATGCGCGTAAGACAGCGCCTCTGCAACGCGGGCGACGATCGAAAGGGTCTTGGGCAGCGGCAGGAGGGCGGCCAGCTTGGTCTGCGGCACCAGGTCCTTGCCCTTTAGGAACTCCATCGCGATGTAGGCGAGATCGTGCTCTTCGCCCGCGTCGTAGATGGTGACGATGTTCGGATGATTGAGCCGACCCGCCGTCTCAGCCTCGCGGAAGAAACGCTGCTTGACGTCCTCGAGTTCGTCGGCTTCGAACTCCTGGGAAAGGGCCATGGTTTTGATTGCCACGACCCGGCCGATCTTGGGATCTTTGCCAAGGTAGACCACCCCCATTGCACCCTTGCCGAGCTCCTTCTCCACCTGATAGCGGCCCAGCATCGGCTTTTCCACCGAACCGCCTTCCAGCATCAGCGTGCTGGCATTGGTGCGCCCGCTGCTGCCGCCGAGGATGACGGTCTCCGACATCTGCTTGGCGCGGTTGAGCTTCTTGTCGAGGTCACGGAATTTCGGATTGTAGGTGGCCATGTACTCGTACACCGCCTGCGCCTTGTTGAACTGGCGCTTGCGCTCAAAGTCCAGTGCAAGGTTGTACATGTTGTCCATCACCGCATCCTCAAGCGGCACCTTCTTGAATTTGTCGAAGGCCATGTCGAGCTGGCCCTGGCCCTGGAAGGCTAGGCCGAGCATGCGGTTCGATTCGGCCGACTCGAGGTCCGACTTGGCCTTGCCACGCTCCGTAACCAGGAAGCGCTTTGTGGTCAGCAGTACGTGACCGATTACCAGCAGCACAGCCGAAGCCATCAGCTGGATCCACATTAGCTGGCTCGTCATCAGCACGAAATGCACGGCGATGAGCGCGATCAGCACGGCCGCGCTGATCGCGAATCCCATTCCGGCCTTAAGGCGCGGCAGCAGCAGAATCAGGTAAAGAGCCACTGCCAGGAAGGCCAGTTTCTCGACCCAGAATCCCCAAGCAGGCACGACGAAGAAATCTTCTTCGAGGATGCTGGATACCGAATGGGCCAGGGTTACCACGGGCGGCATAGCGGGCGAAATCGGCGTCACCTGGTAGGTGCCAACGCCAGCCGCCGTCGCGCCGATCAGCACCACCTTGTCGCGATACTTTTCGGCTGGGATCTTGTCCGTGATGACGTCGTAGAAAGAATCCAACGGGAATGCGGGCTTGCCGTCGCGGTCCTTGTAGAAATAGCTGTGCATCTGCAGGTAAGGATCGGTACGGATATTGAGGTTGCCAATTTTCACGCCTTCACCCAACCGCATTTCGACGTCTGCGGGTCCGAGGTTCAGACTCCTCGCCGCCAGCATCATAGAGAAGGACGGGAAATACCGGTCGTAGTAACGCAACACCAGGGGTTCAGTGCGAGTGCTGCCGTCCACGTCAGGCAAGGCATTGAGGTGCCCTATGGCCCCAGCGCCGACCGCAATCTGCTCCAGCGGCACGACGGCTTGCAGAGTCGGCGGCGGAAAAATATTGCTCTGGGCCGCGCCGACGTTGTCGATAACTTTGGTGATTTGGTTCTTGAGAATGTAATCCGCCAGCGGGCTGTCAGGATTGCCGAGCGGCTCGCCGACGGTAAACAACATCGGCAACGCTACATTGCCAGCCTCGGTTACCGCGGCGGCAAGTTTTCGGTCGCTGTTTAGGGCATCGTCGGCTTCGACCAAGACTGAAGCGAATTCGACCATGTTCTGCTGCTGGACGGGCGGAAGCCCCTGAAAGAGTTCCGCGAGCTTGTGGATATAGGCGAGGCCAGGGTCCACCTGAGGCTCGAAGAAGAAGGAGGAGTAGCCCACGACTTTTACGCCAGCCTGCTTCAGCTTGGCGATCATCTGCGCGTGAACTTCTCGCGGCCAGGGCCAGCGCCCGATATTGGCGATGCTCTGATCGTCGATGGCAATAACCGCCACGCGCTGCGACGGCGCGAGGTTCGACGCCCGAACGCCCAGATCGTAAGCCTGGCGTTCCAGACCTTGAATCAGATCGCTGCTGGACGCTACGAGTAGTACCAGCGCAACAACGATGCCGAGAAACCAATCGGCTTTCCAAAAAGCCGTTTTCTTCATGCCACCCACCCTGTTGGATGCCTGAAGGCTTTGATTTTAGTAAGTTAAGCCTCTCAAGCTCGAGATATTACGATATTCCGGCCGAAAGTATATGATTTTTTTAAACTCTGGGGTCAAAGGGCGTGAACTGGACCTTCTGCCCGACAAGCGACAGGAAACGATGAGCCAGACTTAACCGCCTTGGCCCCGGTCACGCTGGCCCCGCCGTCTGCGCCGCCTCGGCTTTTTGAAGACCCGGATTTTTCGAACCGTTGCGGTTTGGACTGGCCTTGCCTATCGCCGCGCCCGAGCCCGGATATCAGCATGCGTAAGCGAACGATGCGCCATTGTCCCAATAAAAACGGGGCCGTCAACTTGCAGAGGCAACGGCTTCGGTTTGTTTGCTGGAAGCCGACAAGGCAAAGTGGGGACGAGCCTGCCACACCGGGAATCCCCAGCGGTTGATGCGATGGAGCCAGCAAGCCCGAAACGAACTGGCGGCAGTTCAGGCGTGCACGGACTCCTGCCGGCGCATCACGCCGACCAGGACGTTCTCGAAATCGCTGAACACTTGCTCCCAGTCGATGCGCTCCGCGACGGTTCGCGCCTGGGCACGGAGCGTAGCGATACGCTCGGGGTCCGTGGCGAGGGCGGCCGCGAGCCGCGTGAATGCGGCGGCGTCCCCGAACGGGGCCAGCAGCCCGCTGACCTCATGACCTACGTACTGCTGGGCCGCGGCATAGTCAAAGGCAATCACCGCCAGCCCGCTCGCCATGGCCTCCAGCGTCACGTTGCCAAAGGTCTCCGTCATGCTCGGGAATAGGAATACGTCGGCTGAGGCGAAATGGGCCGCGAGCTCGTCGCCCGTGCGTGTGCCGGCAAAGATTACGCGAGGATGGCGATTTTGCAGTTCCTTGCGCTCCGGCCCGTCCCCGACCATGATCAGTTTCGTCGCCGGTGCGGCTGCGCGCATTGCTTCGAACGCTTCGACCACCACGGGCAGGTTCTTTTCCGCTGCCAGCCTGCCGACATAGAGCGCGACCGGCGCATCCTGAGCCGCGACCCATGAACGGCGCAGTTCCGCGCTGCGTCGCCCGGGTGTGAACATCCGTGTGTCGACGCCACGGGAAACCACATGGAGATTTTCGAAGCCCTGCGCAGCGAGTTCCAGACGCAGGTCTTCCGTCGGCACCAGCGTGGCGAGCGCCCGGTTGTGAAACTTGCGCAGATACGCGGCTATGGGCTTTTTCATGAAGCCAACGCCGTAGTGGCGACTGTAACTGTGGAAGTTGGTGTGGAAGCCGGTCGACACCGGCAGTTTAAGTTTGGACGCTGCGGCCAGTGCCGACCAGCCCAGCGGACCTTCGGTGGCGATATGGACCACGTCCGGACGCCGCAGGGACCACAGCCGGAACAATGCCTGTTTGGCGGGCAATCCCATCTTCAGCCCGTCATAGCGCGGAATGGATATGCCAGGTTTGAGCACTTCCTCGAACTGGTCACTGCTGGCGGGATTCTCCGCGGCGTTCTGGCGCGGCCGAATCAGCTGCACCCGATGACGCCGCCGCTGCAAACCTTCAACCATGCGCGCGATCGTCATCGCGACACCGTTCACCTCCGGCGGGTAGGTCTCGGTGACGACAGCCACCCGCAGGGAGGATATTGCTTCTGGAAGCTCTTGAAGGACAAAGTCTTCGTCAATCATGCAGGCGGCACTTTGCCTGCCGTCGGAGAACCTGCGATGACGCTCCGGTTACTGTTTTATTGCGAAACGGGCTACAACTAGCCGAACAGGACCAGCAGCCAGACAATGACCACGTTGAGCAGGGAAATCATGACCGCGGCACTGCCGATGTCCTTGGCGCGCTTGGCGAGGCGATGATGTTCGAGGGAAACACGGTCAACGGTCGCCTCGACTGCGGAGTTCAGTAGTTCCACGATGAGCACCAGGAGCACGGAGGCGATCATCAGCGCCTTGCCAAGTCCGGATGACGGCAGGAACAGCGCGAGCGGGATGAGAACGACCGCCAGCCAGAACTCCTGCCGGAATGCGTCCTCGTGCCGGTACGCCGCCTTCAATCCTTCGAGCGAATAGAACATCGCATTCCAAACGCGGCGCAGTCCGGTCTTGCCTTTGTGCGGGCTTTCTAGCTGGCCGTTATCCATTCAGATTTGCGGTGTCCATTTCAGATCCAGTTCTCTTGCGGCCCTGACATCGTCCAGCCGGCGCACGGGCGTGCTGTGCGGGGCGGACTTGACCAGTTCCGGATTATTGCGCGCTTCTGCACGGATTTCGCTCATGGCCTCGACAAATTTATCCAGCGTCTGTTTCGACTCCGTTTCCGTAGGCTCGATCAACAGGCATTCCGGCACCAGCAGGGGAAAATAGGTGGTAGGTGCATGGAAGCCCTTATCCAGCAGGCGCTTGGCCACGTCCATTGCGGTGACCCCGGTGGCATCCTTGAGTTCCTTTAGGCTGATGATGAACTCGTGGCTCGCGCGACGTTGCGGAAAGGCCAGCTCAAAACCTGCGACCCGAAGGCGCGCCATCAGGTAGTTGGCATTCAGCGTCGCAAACTCCGCCACGCGACGCATACCGTCGGCGCCAAGCATGCGAGCATAGATGTAAGCGCGCAGCAGCACACCGGCATTGCCGTTGAAAGCGGAGAGCCTGCCGATGGAGTCGGGCCGGTCGTGCTCGCCAATCCAACGGAAATGCGGGCCATCGGCCGAGACAATGGGCAGCGGCAGGAAAGGCAGCAGCCGGCTCGACACGCCGACCGGTCCGGCGCCGGGCCCGCCGCCGCCGTGAGGCGTGGCGAAGGTCTTGTGCAGATTCATGTGGATCACATCGAAACCCATGTCGCCCGGCTTGACCTTGCCCAGGATGGCATTGAGGTTGGCGCCGTCGTAGTAGAGCAAGCCGCCGGCTCCGTGCACGATTTCTCGGATTTGTTCGATGCTGCGCTCAAAAACGCCCAACGTGGACGGATTGGTCAGCATCAACCCAGCGGTCTGCGGGCCCACCGCTGTGCGCAACGCCCCGAGGTCCACGTTGCCGTCGCGCTGCGTCGGAATCTCCCTGACGGCGTAGCCACACATGGTCGCCGTCGCGGGATTCGTCCCGTGCGCCGCATCGGGAACGATGATCTCGGTTCGCGCGCTGTCGCTACGGGAACGATGGTATGCACGGATCATTGCCACTCCGGCCAGTTCTCCCTGCGCCCCGGCCATGGGCGCAAGGCTCACGCCCGCCATACCCGTGACGTTGCGCAACATCTCCTGCAACTCGTGCATGCAGGCGAGAAAGCCCTGGCCAGTTTCGTCCGGCGCCAGGGGATGGCGTGAGACGAAGCCCGGCAACATGGCCAGCTGGTTGCACGCGCGCGGGTTGTATTTCATGGTGCAGGACCCGAGCGGATAGAAATGCGTGTCGATGGAAAAATTGCGCTGCGACAGCCGCGTGTAGTGGCGCAGCGCATCCAGCTCCGACACCTCCGGCAAGGCCGGCGCAACTTCCCGCAGCAGGCTGGCCGGAAGATCCGTCGGGAACGGGGCATCCGGTGCCTGCAGACGGGCGCGGCGCCCGCCGCGGGAAAGCTCGAAAATAAGCGGGCAGGAGTTGTGTATTTCCATCGTCGGCAAGGGGTGCAACGCTAACGGCTGATTGCTACCGCATCATTTCAATGCTGAGAGCGCGGCGTCGTAGTTCGGTTCGTTCGCGATCTCGGGTACCAGTTCCGAGTGCAGGACCTTGTTGTTTTCGTCGAGTACGACGACGGCGCGGGCGGTCAGGCCCTTGAGGGGTCCATCGGCGACGTCGACGCCGTACTTGCCATGAAAATCCCGGCCCCGGAACGTGGACAGCGTCACCACGTTGTTAAGTCCCTCCGCGCTGCAGAAGCGCGACATCGCAAACGGCAGGTCCGCGGAAACGACCAGCACGACGGCATTGTTCATGCCGGAGGCTTTCTGGTTGAACACGCGCGTGGATTGCGCGCAGGTCGGAGTATCCAGGCTGGGAACGATGTTCAGCACCTTGCGTTTGCCAGCATAAGTTTTCAGCGAAACATCGCCCAGGTCCTTGCCGGTAAGGCTGAAGTCGGGAGCGGCGTCGCCTTTTTTCGGCAGATTGCCGGCCACGGTGACGGGATTGCCCTTGAGTGTTACGGTTGCCATTTGTTTCTCCTTGGTTGGACTGCTTTTCCTGGTTGGGGCTGGAAATCTTCAGGACCTCAGCATGCCTCCGCAAGCGCTGAAGCATGGGCATCGAGATCGGCATCGGTCTTGGTCTCGGTGGCGCAGATCAACAGGGCGCTGCCGATTTCCGGGTAGTCGGACGAAACGTCGTAACCACCGAGGATGCCCCTGCGGCGCATGTGCGCGAGGACTTCAGCTGCAGGCCGCGGCAGGCCGAGCACGGTTTCATGGAAAACAGGGCCGCTGAAAAGACGTCGCACGCCGGGTATACGGATTGCCCGCCGCATCAGGGCTTCGAGATTGGCGTGCGACTGTGCCGCTACGTTTCTCAATCCTTCAGGCCCCAGGACCGCCATGTAAATCGTCGCTGCGGTCACCGCCAGTCCCTGGTTGGTGCAGATGTTCGACGTGGCCTTGGAGCGGCGGATGTGCTGCTCGCGCGCCTGCAGCGTAAGCGTGAAGCCGGAACGTCCGTCGAGGTCGACCGTTCGTCCGACGATGCGGCCCGGCATCTGGCGCACCAGGGATTGCTTGCACGCCATGAATCCAAAGTAGGGCCCGCCGTTTGCCAGCGGTACGCCCAGAGGCTGGCCTTCGCCAACAGCGATATCTGCGCCGGTTGACCCCCATTTTCCCGGGGGTTTGAGCAATGCCAGCGCCATGGGATTGACGCAGGCGATGGCAAGCGCGCCGCGCGATCCGGCCCAGTCGGTAAGCGCGTCCACGTCTTCGAGGCTGCCGAAGAAATTTGGCTGGGGCACGACCAGGGCGGCCACATCCTCGCCGGCCAGGGCTTCGACGGATTCAACGCAAAGACGGCCGTCGCGTGCATCGAAGGGCACTTCGACGATCTCGATGCCCTGGCTTGAAACAATGGTCCGCACAACCTGGCGATAGCGCGGATTGATGCTGCGTCCGATGAGCACTCTGCGCGACGACTTGTGCAAACGCACCGCCATGAGGACCGCTTCGGCCAGCGCCGAGGCGCCGTCATACAGACTCGCATTGGTTGCATCCAGCGCAGTGAGCGACGCCATCATGCTCTGGTATTCGTAGAGCAACTGCAATGTGCCCTGGCTGGCCTCGGCCTGGTAGGGCGTATACGCGGAATAGAACTCCCCGCGCGTGGCGATCTGCCATACCGCTGAGGGAATGTGGTGCTCATACGCGCCGGCGCCAATGAAATTCAGGAACTCACCGTCGAGGCGGGCGCGTTCGTTAAGCAGCCGGGCTACTTCCATCTCCTTCATGCCAGGCGGAATGCCCGCCGGCGCAGCCGTCTTGAGCGCCTGGGGTATCTCGTCGAACAGTGCCTCGATGCTCCCGACCCCTATGATCGCGAGCATTTCGCGGACGTCTTCCTCGGTATGTGGGATGAACGGCATGGGTAGTGGCTAGTGGCTAGTGAACGGCATCGCGCAACAAATGGCCTGCGTAATGGTGGTCATGCCGTCAAGACCCTATTTCGATTCGGCTTCGACGAGCTTCTGGTAAGCAGCGGCATCGAGCAGGGAGGCAAGCTCCGCGACATCGGCCGGCTTGAGCTTGAACATCCAGGCCTGGTAGGCGCCCTGGTTGATTTTCTCGGGCGCCGTTTCGAGTTCCGCATTCACCGCCACCACTTCGCCGCCGATGGGCGCATAAATATCGGATGCCGCTTTCACCGATTCCACCACGCCGCATTCCTCGCCTTTGCGCAGATCGCGCCCGACTTTCGGATTCTCGACGAACACCAGATCGCCCAGCAGATCCTGCGCATGGTGGGTGATGCCTACGGTCGCGTTGCCGTCCGCATCCAGCCTGACCCATTCGTGGCTGTCGGAGTACTTCAGATCGGCGGGAATGGACATGGTTCGCTCCTGGGATTCAGCGGGGTTCGACAAAGGCGGGGAAATCCACCAGCAGGCTGTGGCCGCGGCGTACGAAGGGACATTTTACAGTCCTTGCCGCCAGCCACTTGTCGCGGACGCTCACTTTCACCTGCTGATCCGGCAGCACCGCAACGGGAAGCCGGGCGAGCGCGATGGAAGTCTGCAGCGTGGGCGAAAAGCTTCCGCTGGTGGTCAAACCCGGTCCGCCAGGTGTTTCCACAGGCTGGTGCGCACGCAGCACGCCACGCTCTAGCAGAACAAGGCCCAGCATGCGCGCGCGGCGCGGGCTGGAGGTTAGCGCTTGCTTGCCGATGAAATCGCGCGGGCTCTGCAGATCGACCGTCCATTCCAGTCCGCATTCGAGCGGCGTCACGGCTTCATCCATGTCCTCGCCGTACAGATTCATGCCCGCCTCCAGCCGCAAGGTATCGCGGGCGCCCAGTCCTGCGGGCGCGACACCGTTCCCCAGCAAGGCATCCCACACTTTTCCAGCCCTGTCAGCAGGCAGCATCAGTTCAAATCCGTCCTCCCCCGTGTAGCCGGTACGGGCAATGAGCAGGTCCGTGACTTCAGCCGCGAAAAAAGGTTCGAGCCGTTCGCTCACCGCTTTCGCTTCCGGCAGGGCGCGCCATACTTTCTCCCGCGCCGCAGGCCCCTGCACGGCGATCATCGCCAGATCGCGCCGCGGACCAATCTTCAGGGGTCCGGTGATATCCAGCGACTGTTCGCGCATCCATGCGAGGTCCTTGTCCGCGGTGGCCGCATTCACGACCACACGGTAGCGGCGTTGATCGAGAAAGTAGACGATCAGGTCGTCGATTACGCCTCCCTCCTGGTTGAGCATGCAGGAATAGAGGGCCTTACCCGGCTTCTGCAGGCGATCCACGTTGTTTGCCAGCAGCTTCAGAAGAAAATCGCGCGCGCCATCACCCGCAATGTCGACCGCCAGCATGTGTGAAACATCGAACATGCCGGCGTCCCGGCGCACGTTCTGATGTTCCGCTATCTGCGAACCATAGTGCAGCGGCATTTCCCAGCCGCCGAAGTCGACGAGCCTGGCGTTCAGGTCGCGATGCGCTGCATTGAGTGGCGTGACTTTCAGGTTCATGGATAGAACAGGTACAGGCGATAGCCGGCGGCTCGTAGTTCGCCGGTGTTGAGGAACAGACGCACCGGCAATTCCGCGCCGGGTTTGATTGCGGTTGCGGTCACCGCCTCTGAAAGATACTCGCGGGGGAAAAAGATGCGCCGGGCAATCGCCTGGTCCTGACCGTCGGTCAGGGTGAGCTCGAACGCCGGATGGGCTAGGTCGACCGGCGCCCTGTTGCGGATGGAAACGGTCAGTTCGATCTCGTTGGGTATGCCCGCTTCCACGGCCTTTAGATCGGAAGCCTCGATATGCAGGAAGCTGGACAGCGCTGGCGAAGCCATGCTGCAACCGATGGCGGCGCAGACCTGTTCGTAGAGTTTGCGGGTTTGCGGCAAGGTCAACGACAACTCCGTGCGGAAGACATATGCGGACTGTGCGGCAAGCGTAACCAGAAGTAGCGCCGACAACCCGAGCCACAGGCCGGTGCGCGTCGGTGTGGCCGGCATGCGAAATTCCCACTCGTAGAGGCTGGCCGCGGGATCGGTGCGCGGCGGGGGCGTTGAGGCCTTTTGGGTAGGAAAATCTGTGGCCGCCACGCCCAGTGGCACCGGTATTGCCGCTGCCGACAATGGCTCCATCGCAATTTGGGTTGCCGCGGATTCCTGACGGGGCTCCTGCGCGGTCAAGCTTGAAAAAGCGTCGAACACCTGGCTGCAGAATCCGCAACGCACCTGTCCGCCGGAACTCTGCAGCTGCTGCGTCGTTACCCGGAAGGTGGTCGTGCATTTGGGACAGCGGGTGAACAGGTTCATGCGCGTCTAACCACGCTTGACGCCACTCACGCGAACCCAGCCTTCCCTCGCGGCCAACGGGTCGAGGTCGAACCAGCGGACATAGTCGGCGGCAACCGCTTCGGCCTGGGATAGCAGGATTCCCGAAAGCACAATGCGTCCTCCCGGATGGACAAGTTCGGCGAGCAGCGGAGCAAGGACCCTTAGCGGGTTGGCCAGGATATTGGCAACGACAACGTCCGCAGGTTCCGGCCTGGGGTCTTCAGCACGTAAAAACCGGGTGTCAACGCCATTCCTTTGCGCATTGTAGCGACTGGAGATGACAGCCTGCGGATCGATATCCACGCCTGAGACGGCTGCAGCGCCAAGGCGGGCGGCGGCTATCGCGAGGATGCCGGAACCGCAGCCGTAATCGATAACGCTGCTGCCCGGAACGAGATGGCGGTCCAGCCAGTCGAGGCAAAGGTGCGTCGTCGGATGGCTGCCGGTGCCGAAGGCCAATCCGGGATCGAGCACGATGTTGATCGCCGAGGGATCCGGCGCCGCGTGCCAGCTCGGCACAATCCACAAGCGGGCGGAAACCTGTATCGGTGCGAACTGGTTCTGGGTGAGGCGTACCCAGTCCTGTTCTTCCACTTGCGCAATTTGATATGGCGGAACCGGCAGGACACCCGCGAGCGCGCAAGCCCGACCCAGAGTTCCGGCCACATCGATCAGAGGATCGAACAATGCCAGCAGCCGGTTGTCGGCGAACACCACGTCTATCTCTGCGCCCGGTTCCTGGAAGATCGGTGTTTCGGCGTCGGTCCCCGCGTGGGCGTCGGCGACATCCACCGACAGCGCGCCTTCTTCAAGCAAGGCATCGGACAGCGCCACAACCTGCGCGGCATCGACTTTCAGTTCCAGCGCAAGCCACACAACGGCGTTCCTTCGCGAAAGCGGGACTTACTCGACCTTGCTGTATTTGGAAAGTTTCTCTTCCAGATAATGGATGCTGGTGCCGCCCCGCATGAAGGACGTGTCGAGCATCAGTTCCTGGTGCAGCGGCAGGTTGGTCTGGATGCCCTCGACAATCATTTCCGAGAGCGCGATGCGCATGCGGGCAATGGCCTCGTCGCGCGTATCACCATAGGCAATCACCTTGCCGATAAGGGAGTCATAGTAAGGGGGGACGAAGTAGCCGTGATAGGCGTGCGAATCGACGCGAATCCCGGGGCCGCCCGGCACGTGCCAGGAAGTGATGCGTCCGGGCGAGGGTGTGAACTTATACGGGTGTTCGGCGTTGATCCGGCATTCGATCGCGTGGCCGCGAAAGGAGATGTCCTTCTGCCGGAACGGCAGCTTTTCTCCCGCCGCGACCCGGATCTGGGACTTGACGATATCGACGCCGGTAATCATCTCGGTGACCGGATGCTCCACCTGCACCCGGGTATTCATTTCGATGAAAAAGAACTCGCCCTTTTCGTAAAGGAACTCGAAGGTGCCTGCCCCGCGGTAGCCGATTTTTCGGCAGGCTTCGGCGCAGCGCTCGCCCACTCTGACCCGCTCTTTTATCGAAATCAGCGGTGCCGGCGCCTCCTCGATGATCTTCTGGTGGCGCCGCTGCATCGAACAGTCGCGATCGCCAAGATAGACGGCATTGCGATGCTCGTCCGCCAGGACCTGGATTTCCACATGGCGCGGCGTCTCCAGGAACTTCTCCATATATACGGTCGGATTGCCGAAGGCGTTTTTCGCCTCCTGGCGGGTCATGGTCACCGCATTGATCAGAGCGGCTTCGGTGTGCACCACACGCATGCCGCGGCCGCCGCCGCCGCCCGCCGCCTTGATGATGACCGGGTAGCCGATCTTGCGTGCGATCTTTACGATTTCCTGCGGTTCTTCCGGCAGCGCGCCCTCGCTGCCGGGAACCACCGGTACGCCGGCCTTGATCATCGCGTTCTTGGCGCTGACCTTGTCGCCCATCATGCGGATGGTTTCCGGACGCGGACCGATGAATACGAAGCCGCTTTTCTCGACCCGTTCGGCGAAGTCCGCGTTCTCGGATAGAAAACCGTAACCGGGATGGATGGCTTCGGCGTCCGTTACTTCCGCCGCGCTGATGATCGCGGGAATGTTTAGATAGCTCTCGGCTGAAGCTGCCGGCCCGATGCATACCGACTCGTCGGCCAGCCGCACATACTTGGCTTCAGCACCCGCGACCGAGTGCACGGCAACGGTCTTGATGCCCAATTCGCGGCAGGCCCGCTGCACGCGCAGGGCGATTTCACCGCGATTGGCAATGAGTATTTTTTCGAACATCTGGGTTCCGGAACCGCGGCGGAGCGAACCTGCCGCGAAGAATCAGCCGATTATAAAAAGCGGCTGGCCGTATTCGACCGGCTGGCCATTCTCGACGAGGATCGCCTTGACCGAGCCGCCTTGGTCGGCCTCGATCTCGTTCAACAGCTTCATCGCCTCGATGATGCAAAGGGTGTCGCCGGCATTCACCGACTGGCCCAATTCCACGAAGGGCTTGGAGCCGGGTGCGGAGGAAAGGTAGAAGGTTCCAACCATGGGCGATTTCACCACGTGGCCTTCCGGCACCGCGGGGGCTTCGGGTGCGACGGCGGCAACAGCGGCAGCAGCAGCGCCGGGTGCGGCGGCAACGGGCGCCGTGTGGGGCATGTTCATCACCGTGGTCTGCATGGCGTTGCCGATGCGGTTGATGCGGACCTTTTCCTCGCCCTCGGTGATCTCCAACTCCGCAATTCCCGATTCCTGGACCAGGTCGATCAGCTTTTTGAGTTTTCTCAGATCCATGGTGTTCTCGCTCCCGTGTAACTGGGCTCTTATTTTGTCGGTGCGGACGTCACGAACTGCTCGAGTGCATAGTCATAGCCCTTCGAGCCCAGGCCGCAAATAACGCCCACGGCCTGGTCGCTGAAATACGAATGCCGCCTGAACGGCTCACGGGCATGCACGTTCGACAGGTGGACCTCGATGAACGGAATGGCGACCGCAGCCAGGGCATCGCGCAATGCCACACTGGTATGGGTGAAGCCGGCGGGATTGATGATGATGAAATCCACCGCAGACCTGGACTGATGCACCCGGTCGATCATTTCCGCTTCGGAGTTGCTCTGGAAACTGTTGAGTTTGACCCCAGCCTTCGCCGCTCGTGCCGCAAGACGCTTGTTGATGTCGGCCAGAGTCTCCCGTCCGTAGATCTTCGGCTCACGCGTGCCGAGTAGATTGAGGTTGGGGCCGTGCAGTACCAGCACACTTCTGGACCTCTTCGCTGCCGAAGACCCCACGTTCCCGCCTTTCGACGAATTCAATCCGGGCAATTTTGCCGCAAGTTCAACGAATTTGTCCAGATTTAGCGCTTTTTAAACAACCTGTCTTCGTCGCTGGCGGTACTGATGTCCAGGAAAGGATGCCTCAGGAGTTGCAGTATTGCCTGGGTCCAATGCTGGGCCATGGCCTATGGCGAGCGTCTAGAATGAGATGTCGATTAATCCGGTTTTTTGGACGAAATTACTGGCTTTTTGCAAGATTTAAGGTCGTTATCGCAGGAGAACTAAAGCAGGGGCTCAACCAGGGAATTCAATGTTTTCTCGTCCAGTATCCCTGATTCAGACGATACCCACTTCCCCTCCCGGTCCAGGATCACAGTGAAAGGCAGCCCACCAGCCTGATTACCGGCCTGCTTTGTGATTTCGACCACGGCCATATCGGCAAGCAATACGGGGTAATTCATTCGGTATTTAGCAGCAAATTGCCGTACTTTTTCGGGTTGATCGGCGGCGATACCTACAAATTGAACGCCCCTAGCCCTGAGTTTTTCCTGCATCCGGATGAAATCCGGAATCTCTTTTAGACAAGGCGGGCACCAAGTCGCCCAGAAATTGACCACGAGCACGCTCCCTCGCCATTCGGCAAGGGAACGGGAGCGGCCCTGAAGGTCCGGAAACGAGGCTGCCATAAGGGGTCTGATGTCGACCGGATCCCGCACCCCGGTTTGACTGAAGATATAGCCGGAAACCAGGGCGGCCACCGCAACCACGGCATAAAGTGCGGGGCGCGCGCTTGCGTTCACCGGTTGATTACCGCATCCAGAACCCGCGTGAACCGTTCGGCCGACTGGAAGCCGATGACCCGGGTGTCTTTGAGCTCCGCCCCCTGACGATCGAAAAAAATGATTCCCGGTGGACCGAACAGGCCGAAATGCGCCAGTAGCGCCTTGTCGTTCTCGTTGTTGGCGGTGACGTCGGCCTGAAGCAGCAGCATTCCGCCCAAGCGCTGGCGCACCCCTTCATCGCTGAACGTAAACCGCTCCATTTCCTTGCAGGAGACGCACCAGTCGGCATAGAAATCCAGCATCACCGGGCGACCGGCGCCTGCCACGGCAGCATCCAGTTCTGTCAGGGAACGCACCCGCACAAACGGCGTGTGCGACAAAACTCCCGCGCCGCCACCTGGACGCAGGCCGGAAAGCGGCTGCAGGATGTCGCGGCCACCGGTGAGGGCGCCCACGAGCAGTGCCATGCCGAGCAGCAGCGCCATAACGCCGACGCCTTTCCATAGTCTGCGGAAACCACTCGCTCCCGGCGGCAAGGGGTCAATGGCATGCAGGTAAATGGCCGAGACGATCAGCAGCGTCGCCCACAGCAACATATGAGCAACGGCCGGAATCACCGGTGAAATGATCCAGATCGCTGTTGCAAGCAGCAATACGCCGAACAGGTTCTTCACCGATTGCATCCACGCTCCCGCCTTCGGCAGGAGCGCACCGGCGGACGCTCCGATCACCAGCAAGGGCAATCCCATTCCGATCGCCATGGCAAAAAGGGCGGAACCGCCCAGGACCATGTCTCGCGACTGGCTTATATAGAGCAAGGCGCCGGCGAGGGGCGCGGCGACACAGGGGCCGACGATGACGGCGGAAAGGATACCCATCAGGAACACACCGGTCAGCGTGCCGCCCTTGAGCCGGTTGCTGGCCGTGCTCAGCCTGCTCTGCAGGGCGGAGGGCAACTGCAGTTCGTAAAAGCCGAACATGGAAATCGCTAGTACGACGAACACCAGCGCGAACGCACCCAGCACCCAGGGATTCTGCAATGCGCTCGACAACAGGGTGCCGGTGACCCCGGCGACGACACCGGCAATGGCATAGGCCAGGGCCATCCCCAGCACGTATGTTGCGGAGAGCCCAAGACCGCGACCGCGCGTCATATGTTCGCCCTGGCCGGCGATGATGCCGGACAGAATGGGAATCATCGGCCACATGCACGGGGTCAGGGACAGGAGCAGGCCAAAGCCGAGGAAGCTTGCAATGACCAGCACGAAGTTGCCGCCTCTGAGCAGGCTGGCGATCCGGCTGTCGTCGGCAAGTGTCGTGGAGGCCGATGAAACGGAATCCGACGCCGAAGCCGCGGCCGGCGAACCGTCGGCAACGAACGCCAGCGGGAAGATCTTTTTTTCGGGTGGATAGCACAGACCCTTTTCGCTGCAACCCTGATAGCCAACCACGAGAGTGAAGGGACCGCTCGCCGGATTCTTGAGGCGCACCACTGCCTGAAACGGCTGGTGGAAAACCTCCGTATCGCCGAAATTCGGATCCTTTTTCTTGTCCCCACGCGGCAGTTGAACGGAATCAATACCCGCCCCGGCTGCAGCGTCGACAGCAAAAGTAGTCTTGTCCCGATAGAGGTAATAGGTTTTCGCTGGCGCAAAACGCACCACCACGGTCTGCGCATCGGGCATGCGGGCTTGCACTTTAAAAGCCTGGTCGACAGGCAGGAATCCGCCGTCATCCTGCCGGGCTGGCACCGGATCGCTCGGCCTGGCCAGCGGCCCCTGCGATTTGCGTTGCGGGACCACTGAGCTTTCCGCGCTAGCCTTGGCGGCCGGCAGGATTTCCACGTGGTGCGTTTGAGGCGGATAACAGATGCCCGCATCGGCGCAGCCTTGTGATACCGCTTTAAGCGTGGCGCCGGTCCGAAGCGGTGCCGACAGCTGCAAACTCAGCACGATCTCGCCGCGATAGGTTTCTACCTTGCCGAAAAACTCATCCACGTGAACGACACCGCGTGGCAACTTCGGCCGCTCCACTCGCACGGAACCCGCCTGCATTGCGAAGCTGAACTTGTCGCGATAAAGGTAGTAGCCGTCCGCAATGCGGTAACGCACCTCGATCTGGCCAGGTTCGATCAATTGCGCGGATACGCGAAACGCCTCTTCGGGTCCGAGCAGGTCAACGGCCCGCGACGCTGGCGCGGCAAAGAATGCTGCTGAGGCCAGGAGCATCCAGCAGGCGCGGGCAAGGAAGAAGCGAAGGATCATCGAAAAGGAAAGACCGTGTCCGGTTTCAGGCGGTCTCGGCGGCTACCCATTCCAGGTAGGGTGCCAGTCCGTCCACGACAGGGACACTGACGATTTCGGGAAGTTCATACGGGTGATTGGCACGAATTGCGGCTTCCAGCTTGCGATACGACGCGGCTGCAGTCTTGATCAGCACCGGCACTTCGGATGCCGTTTCGACCTGGCCCCTCCATCGGTAAACCGAGGTGCATTCGGATAGCACATTCACGCATGCCGCCAGCCGCTGGTCGACCAGCAAGCCCGCCAGCTTCAGGGCGGACTCCCTGTCGGGAAGGTTCGTCAGCACCACGATGACGCCGGCGCAGGTTGCGGACAATTCATTCCCCTCGACGGATTGTTTGAAACTCCACAGGAGGCGGGGTCAGGCCCCGGTGCGGGCTGCGGAAACGCCCTGCGCCACCGAAGGATAACGCAGGCTCACGCGCAGTTCCTTCTTCAGCCGGCCGTTGGCAAGGCGGCGCGACTCGCGCATGAAGGACAGCATGTTCGCGGGTATCACTTCCTGGGCCGCCTCCCAGGTAATGCGCGGCGGGTGCGGCAGTCCGAATTCGTCGGCAACCAGGTCGAAATAGTCGCCCATCTTCATCCAGCTGTCGTCAGAGGCGTTGTACGCGCGTCCGGCCCGCGCGCGGTTCAGCGCCGCGATGACGATGCGGGCCAGGTCGTCGGCGTGGATGTGATTGGTATAGGGATCCTGTTCCGCGTTAAGTACCGGCGTTCCGGCCTTCAGACGCGCGAGCGGCAAGCGCTCCGCTGCGTAGATTCCCGGCACGCGCAGGATGCTGACATGCACCCCATTCTCGACGCCCCAGGCGCGCAACCGCCGTTCCGCGTCGACGCGGCGCCTGGCACGGTCGTTCGACGGTCTTACTCGCCGCGTCTCATCCACCACCGCGCCACCACAATCGCCATAGACTCCGCTGGTACTGATGTACACCAGTCGCTGTGGTAGACTGCCGCCCTTTGCCAGCGCCCTGACGAGATTGGCGGTGCGGACATCGCGAATACCCGCGCCCTGTGGCGGGGCGAAATGCACCACGTCCTGCGCCAGCCCCGCGAGCCGGCCCAAAGTTTCGGGATGATCCAGATCTCCGGTTACCGGAATGATTCCGTCGGCACGCAGGAGTGCGTGCCTTTCTTCAGAACGCGTGAGCGCATAAACACGCCAGCGACCGTGCAAGGCACGCACAGTGCGCAGACCGACGTCGCCGCAGCCGACAATCAACAATCGTCTCATGCGCGCATTTTACCCCGGAGCCGAATGGCGGACGGGAAAGAGTAGGCAGAGCCCATGTCGCACCAGATCACCATCAAGCCCAGTAACCATGTGGTCATCGCCAACGAAGGGGAAACCGTACTTGGCGCAGCCTTGCGCGAGGGCATTACCCTGCCCTATGGATGCCGCAATGGCGCCTGCGGATCGTGCAAGGGAAAAATCCTCGAAGGCAGCGTGGACTACGGCAATTCGCAATCGCATGTCCTGGCGGAATTCGAAAAGAAGGCCGGCATGGCCCTGTTCTGCCAGGCGCATCCCCTGTCGGATCTGGTCATCGAAGCGCGGGAAATAAACGGTGTCGGCGAATTGCAGATCCGCAAGCTGCCATGCAGGGTCCAGGAGATCCACAAGGTTGCGCCGGACGTTGTCGTACTGAAACTAAAGCTGCCGGCCAACGAGCGCCTGCAGTTCCTGGCCGGCCAGTACATCGACATTCTCATGAAGGACGGCAAGCGCCGCTCCTACTCGATGGGCAATCCGCCCCACGACGACGAGTGCATCGAATTGCACGTGCGCAACATGACACAGGGCGCCTTTACCGAGTACGTTTTCAGCCGGATGAAGGAAAAAGACATCCTGCGCTTCGAGGGCCCGCTGGGCACATTCTTCCTGCGCGAGGATTCGGACAAGCCGATGATATTCGTTGCCAGCGGCACCGGCTTTGCGCCGATCAAGAGCATCATCGAGCATGCCTTGCACCTCGGCACCACGCGGCAGATGGTCCTGTACTGGGGCGGACGCCGCCCCTTGGACATCTACATGGGCGAACTCGCCGCCCGCTGGCAGGAGGAACACGACAATTTCAGTTTCATTCCGGTAATTTCGGATGCCGCGGCGGAAGACAACTGGAGCGGACGTACCGGTTTCGTGCACCTCGCGGTGATGGAGGATTTCCCGGATATGTCCGGTTATCAGGTTTATGCCTGTGGCGCGCCCATCGTGGTCGAGTCCGCACACAAGGATTTCACCGGCCTGGCGAAGCTGCCGGAGGAAGAGTTCTATTCAGACGCGTTCACGCCCTCGGTCGATCCCAAGCCTGCTGGCTGAAAACTCTACATGCTCACCGCAGAGGCGCGCAGGGTGCGCGGAGGAAACCAAGGCAAGAATTGGCTGGTTGAATCACCTCACCTGCCTCGATAGCAACCAGTATTGAATCTCGTCGAGTACTTCTCTCTGCAGGGTTTTCTCCGTGCCTCAGCGCCCCTGAGGTGAAATCGGATCTAGCCGCTGTTGCGAAGTCCCGCCGCAATGCCATTGATGGTCAGCAATATCGCCCGCCTGATGCGCTCGTGGGTTTCCCCCGAGCGGTAACGGCGCAGCAATTCGACCTGCAGGTGATTCAGCGGATCGATATAAGGCGAGCGGTTGCGCAATGACCGCGACAGCGCCGGGTTCGCCTCCAGCAACTCGCTCTGGCCAGTGATGGCCAGCAGGTGACGCACGGTGTTGTGCCACTCATCCTGGATGCGCTGAAAAATACCCTCGCGCAACTGCGCGTCGCCAACCAGCTCCGCATACCGCGACGCGATACTGATGTCGCTCTTGGCCAGCAGCATATCCATGTTCGAAAGCAGTGAACGGAAAAACGGCCAGTCACGATACATCTCGCGCAGCAGTTCGATGCCGGCGTCGCCGCGATGGCGGATCAGTTCTTCAACGGCTGCTCCGAATCCATACCAGCCCGGCAACATGATGCGCGACAGGGACCAAGAAAACACCCACGGAATCGCACGCAAGTCTTCGATGGCGTCGGATTTCTTGCGTGACGCAGGCCGGCTGCCTACGTTGAGGTCAGCTATTTCGGTAATGGGCGTGGCGGTGCGGAAGAACTGTACGAAGCCCGGCGTTTCGTACACCAGGTTGCGATAGGCGGCAAATGCTGTCGCGCTCATGACCTCCATTACTTCCATGTGAGCAGGCTTCTCGCTGCTGACCGGCTTGAGGAGCGTGGCCTCTAGGGTCGCTGCGACCAAGGTCTCGAGGTTGCGCCGGCCGATCTCGGGGTCGGAGTACTTGCTGGCGATGACCTCGCCTTGCTCAGTAATGCGTATCTGGCCGGCAACACTGCCCGGTGGCTGCGCCAGTATGGCCTGATAGCTCGGTCCGCCGCCGCGTCCGACAGTACCGCCCCGGCCATGGAACAGGCGCAATCCGATACCGTAATGCTCGAATACCTTCACCAGTTCCACTTCCGCTTTGTAGAGCTCCCAGTTCGCTGTCAGGAAGCCGCCATCCTTGTTGCTGTCGGAGTATCCGAGCATGACTTCCTGGACGTTGCCGCGGCTGGCCAGCAGCGCACGGTAGTAAGGAACAGAGAACAGTGCATCCATGATGGGACCGCAGCCGCGCAGATCCGTGATGGTTTCGAACAACGGGATGATGTTGACGTCCAGCCGCGGCTTCTCGCCCGGGAGCAGCAGGCCGGCCTCTTTGAGCATCAACGCCACTTCCAGCAGATCGCTGACGCCGTCGGCCTTTGAGATAATGTAGTTAGGCAGTGCCTTCGCACCATAGCGGCGATGCATTTCCGCCGCGGTGTCGAGAATCGCCATTTCCTTGGCGGTATCCTCGCTGTAGGAAAGGAAGGGAGACCGCAGCAGTCGCGGAACCTGCAACTCTTCCAGCAGCCAAGCCCGACGCGATTGCTCGTCCAGCTCCGCATAGCCGTCCCGCCTTGCGCCCAACGCGAACAATTCGGCCACCACGTGTTCGTGTACGCCGCTGTGCTGGCGCATATCCAGAGGCGCCAGGTGAAAGCCGAAGATCTCTGCCGCGCGCTGCAGGTTGCGCAGGCGTCCGGTCGCGACCCGGCGCGAGCCGTTCGCAGCCAGGGAATCAGCCAGAACTGCGAGGTCGCGCGCAAACTCGCCGCTTTCGGCGTAGGGCTGCGAGTCGGCAACCGCGCGCCGGCCCGGAACAGCGTGATCGAGCTTGATCGAGGTCGCGGCCAGACGTGCATAGATGCCGGTCAATGCCCGCCGGTAGGGCTCATCGCGGCGGTGGTCGGAAGTATCCGGGGATCGCGCCGCCAGTGCTTCGAGCTCGGAGGTAGTCTCGACGATGCGCACCGATTGCGAAAGCTCCCCGCCCAGGCGGTGGATTTCCTCGAAATAAAAATCCATAGCCGTGGCGGAGTGCCGGTTCATGGCGCGGCGCATGACCTCGTGGGTGACAAAGGGATTGCCGTCGCGGTCCCCACCGATCCAGCTACCCAGCCTGATGTAGTGGCCGGTCGGTGCCTTGATCCCCCTGCCGGCCAGCAGGTCCTCGATCTCGCCGTACAGCCGCGGCAGCTGGCGCAGAAACGTATAGCGGTAATAGGAGAGACCGTTCTCGATTTCATCGGAAACAGTAAGCCTCAGTTCACGCAGGATTCGCGTCTGCCACAGGGTGAGGACCACGCGTCGCAGCGCATCCTCGTTCTGGGCCACCTCATCCGGTGTCAACTGAATGCGGTCGCGCTCGGTCAGCAGCCGGGCAATCTCGATCTGGCAGTCGAGAATGCTCTTGCGCTGCACTTCGGTGGGATGGGCTGTCAGGACCGGCGAAACCAACGTGTTGCGGAAGAATGCCGCCACCGCGTCAGGACAGACGCCTTCAGCGCCGGCGCGTTCCAGGGCCAGGGCCATGCTGCCTTCCTGTGGCTGGGAGCCGGCGATCAGGTGCGCCCGCCGGCGCCGATTGTGATGCTGGTCCTCGGCAATGTTGGCGAGCTGAGAGAAATAGCTGAAAGCCCGTACCACAGCGATGGTTCGCACCGGGTCCAGCTTGTTGAGCGTGGCTTCGAGTTCGCGCTTGGCTTCCGGGTCGCGGTCACGGCGGAAGCGGATGGCGTTCTGGCGGGTGCGTTCGATCAGGTCGAATACGCCCTCGCCTTCCTGCTCGCGCAGCGTGTCCCCGAGGATGCGTCCCAGGAGGCGGATGTCCTCGCGCAGGGGCAGTTCCTTGTCCGGCACGGTGGGATTCTGTACGGGGGCGTTCATCGGATGTGGCGTGGGCTGAATGGTTAGGGGGTCCTGCTTTGTGTGCTATCAAGCAAAGCCTGCGCCTGGCATTGTAGCTGCCTGTTTCGCTTGGCTGCGCTTGCGGAAATTGCCATCAGCCGGCCGTTCCGGCGGGCCTGTCTGCTTACTGTTGGTGCGTACTCAGAGCATCGGCCGGCGGCGCCCGCCCGCATGCTGCCGCAGCTGCTCCAATGTCACCTCCAGGGCCTTCTGGTAGTGGGCGGCGGCCTGCTCCACCCTGCCCTCGCGCTCCAGCAAGCGGGCGAGTTCAAGGTGGGCGGAGTGAGTCGACTCGATCGAAAGGCTGGCGTCCAGGTAACTGCGTGCCATGCCCCACAGGCCCTGGTGGGCGCACAGGCGTCCAAGCGTCAGCAGCAGAACCGCGTCCTTACGGTGCAACTCAAGCCATTTCTCGGCCCGCTCGAGCCGCTGCCTGACGTCGCTGCCGAGGCATTCCGAATAGAGTGAAATCAGCCCCTGGTCCCACACCCGCTCCACGCTCTGCTCGATGATGCGACGCGCGTCGTCGCAACCCCCGAGTTCGACAAAGCAGGACGTTGCGGCGGCAGCGATGCGCGATTCAGATTTTTCCTCCTCCGGCAGCCGGTCCCAGTATTCGCGCAGCGATTTGATGTCCAGTGCCTTGTGCTTCAGGCTTTCAATGATGGCCTGGCGGCGCAGTTGGGCCACCACCGGCCGCTCGAACACCTTGCGTTTTTCCAGCTGCGGGATCAACGCCAGCACCCGGTCCCAGTTCTTCGCCATTTGCTGCGCCCGCAATTCCAGGCGCAGAGCCGCAGTGTGCTTCTCGGGCAGTTGCCTGAGAATGTCCAGGGCGTCGTGGTAACGGCGCTCGTCCAGCAGCATCTCTACTTGTGCAATGAGCCGCATGCTGTTCTCGTCAGGGTTCGGGCTTGCCGCTCTGGCAAGATAGTCATCGCGCGCCGAGAACGCGCGCATGCCATGCGCGGCGCGTGCGGCGAGAACGGCCGACAGCGCCCGGGACTCGCCCGCTTTCAGCGCCGCCGCCGCGGCCTTTTCCGCCCTGCCGAAACGCCCCTCGAAGAAATTGATCAGCGCGACATTGAAGTTCTCCCTGGCACGCGCGGCGTCGCGGCGCTTGCGAAACTCCCGCACCCTGGCTGGCATAGTGATGGCGATCGTCACCGCGCGCACCGCGGCGTACAGCCCTGCGGAGGCGGCGACTGCCAGAAGCACGGCAAAATTGAAGGAAAGTTCGATGCGCCAGGGCGGCAGTACCACAAGCACGTAGCCAAGGTTGTAGCGCGCGGCGAGCACCAGTGCGACGGCAGCCGCAGCCAGTCCCACCAGCCAGATCAGTGCTCGCATCGGTTCAATTGCTCCACCTGGCCTGATTGTTCGACATGGTATTGCCGCGATATGAACTCAACGCAAGGTGCGCTCGCGCACCAGCCGGATGCTGCGCGCGGCGTCCAAGGTTGCGGAAATGTCCGGCAGTTCGATATTGACGTCGGTCTGCGCAAGCTGCCGGATTGCGGCCTGGGCTGTGGCGACGGTTTTGTCTTCGGTGTCGTAGTAGCGGGACAACCATTCGGACGCGGCCATCAGGTCGGCCCGAAAACCGGTCTCGTCGCGCGCCAGCAAAGCAAGCCGCGCCCCAAGCAGGCGGATCTTCAGGTTCTCGCGCAGGAAGAAGGCCTGCCCGGGAGAAACCAGGGGCCCTTCCGGCTTCCGCGAGTTCTGAATGCGGATCAGGTCGCGAAAATCCTGCATGGTCTCTTTCCACAATAGCACCCAGAATCCTGCCGGCGCCGGTGCCGTAGACGCTTCGCCACGCAAAGGACGCCGGTCCATTGACAGGGGGAGCGCATCCACCGAACTGGCGACGTGGTCCAGGCGTACCGCCATGCCGGTCACATCGACATACGGAGCCGCCTTCAGTCGTTCGATATCCCGGTTGATCGTGCGCCGCAACTGCGTGAGCTGGGGCCGGTCGAGGCGCGCAAGGCGCGCATCGGCGGTCTCCATTGCAATCAGCGCCGCCTTGATATTTCCCGCAAGCTGCAACTGCTGGCTGGCGATCAGTAGAACCTGCTCGACTTCCGCCAGCGCCCATTCGTCCCGGCTGCTCGACATCTCCCTGTACAGGGACTCCAGAGCGAGGCGCTGGTTCTGGGTCTCGATCATGCGCGCCTCGAGCTGGCCCAGGCGCGCCTCGGCGTCGCGCACTACGTCGCGCGACTGGCCCGCAATCAGACGGGTTTCGCGGCCTGCCGATTCCACCTCCGCCAGCCGCCGGGCGAGTTCCTGCTGGAGCGTGTCGAGCTTGCTGCGGCTGTCGATCCATTGCCATCCAGCAACAACGCAGGCGGCAAGCGCCAGCAAAAATGCGAGCATGGCGAGTCCCGCGCGCTTCCTGGGATGCGTGGTGGCGGGCGCTGGTGACGGCTGCGGTTCGTTTGTCTGTTCGGACATGCGGTTTCTTCAAGAAGCAGGGGTTGCTGCGTGTTCCGGCCGCACACGGCCGAACCAGGTCTCGATTCCGGCGGCAAGCGCTTCGTCCCCGGCGCCGGTAACCATCAAGGCATGAGCGCCGTACTGGAAGGCTGCGGCCGCGACGCGTGGATGGGGCACGAACATCGGCGTTCGTCGCACCCAGCGCAGGCCCGGTTCGCCGGCCATGCCGAAAAGATTCGCCACGATCTCGGCGCTGGTCGCAATGGTGGCGCCGATTTCACCGCGCCGCCAGCGCGGCAGCAGCGCTTGCATGTCGCCCTCCGGCCGCACGCGGCGGTAGCACTCGATGTATTCGACTTCGGCATCACGCGATCGGAGAGTGTCGCCAAGCAGTTCGCGCCCGCCCTCGCCCCGGAATATCGCGATCCGCTTGCCTGCGACCTGTTCCCGGGGCAGGACTTCCAGCAGTGCCTCGCTGTCGAAACCGGCCGGACCGGTGATGATCGCCCTCAGGCCGTCCTTTTTCAACCCGGATTTTTCCAGTTCGACGGCAGTCACAGGACCGATTGCAGCCACTCTCAGGTGCGCCGGCTTGCCGCCGGCAGCCTCGATCAGGTTCATGCCGATGCGCGCTGCGTTTGGGCTGACGAAGATGGCGTAGTCGAAGCATGCCAGACGTTTGACACCAGTGGGTACTTGCACGATCGGCTCGATCATCAACGCAGGGAACAATACCGGCTCGCCTCCCAGGCGCCGGATGATTTCAGCGAGATTGCCGGCCTGATGTGCCGGCCGCGTCACCAGCACGCCGATACCGGCCAACGGCAGGTCCGGGGTTTGTTTCACGATTGCGGTCCATCGAGTGCGGCGAGGATTTCCCGCGCACCCTTGGCTATGAGTCTGTCCGCAAGCGCGGCGCCGAGTTCCATCGGAGAAGTCGCAATTTCGGCCTGCAGTTCGTCGGCGACCAGCTTCTTGCCATCGGGGCTGGCGACGAAGCCGCGCAGCCGGATGCGGCCTGCGCTTAGTTCCGCGTAACCGCCCAACGGCACCTGACAACTTCCGGCCAGCGCACGGCTGAGCGCCCGCTCCGCCTCGACACACCAGCGCGTCTCGCGATCATCGAACGGCGCCAGCGCCTCGACCAGATCGGTGCGCTGTGTGCGGCACTCGATTCCCAGCGCGCCCTGTCCCACGGCTGGCAGGCTTTGCTCCGGCGTCAGGAGGCAGGTGATGCGAGCGGCCAGGCCCAGGCGCTTGAGGCCAGCCGCCGCAAGGATCACTGCGTCATAGCGGCCGTCGTCGAGTTTGCGCAACCGCGTCTGCACATTGCCGCGCAGGGGTTCGACCTGAAGATGCGGAAAACGGGCGCGCAACTGGCTTTCGCGCCGCAGGCTGGAAGTCCCCACCCGGCTCCCTGGTGGCAGTGTCTCGAGGTCGCGATGCCGGTTCGAGACAAAGGCGTCGCGCGGATCCTCGCGCGCGGTCACCGCGGCGATAACGAATCCGGATGGCAGATTCATCGGCACGTCCTTCATCGAATGCACGGCAATGTCCGCCTGGCCCGACTCGAGGGCGGTTTCCAGTTCCTTCACGAACAATCCCTTGCCGCCAATCTTGGAGAGCGACGTATCGAGGATGCGGTCGCCCTGCGTTGTCATGCCGAGCAGGCTCGTTTTCAACCCGGGGTAGAGGGCCAGCAGACGCGACCGGATGTGCTCCGCCTGCCACAGGGCTAGCGGACTTTCGCGAGTAGCGATGACGATACTGGATGGAGCGGATTTCGGGCTGGACACGTTGGACAAGACCGGTCGATATGCCGCAAGCGCTTGGCTGCACCGCCGGTAAATCAGAGGCCGCTGCCGGCTGCAGCAGTGGCCCGGAGAATCTCCGGTGGAATTACTTTTTCAGCAGGCTGCGCAGCATCCATGCCGTTTTCTCGTGCACCTCCATGCGCTGGGTCAACAGGTCCATGGTCGGCTGGTCATTGGCCTTTTCCGCAGCGGGGAAGACCGAGCGCGCAGTACGGGTGACGGCTTCGTGCCCGTCCAGCAGGATTTTCATCATGTCCTGCGCCGTGGGCGCGCCCACCGTTTCCTTTATTGAGGCCAGCTTGGAGAACTGCGCATAGGTACCGGGCGCCGGAGCGTCGAGCGAACGGATGCGTTCCGCGATCAGGTCGACATTGGTCCACATTTCCGTGTACTGAGTCTGGAACATCAGGTGCAGGGTCTGGAACATCGGACCGGTTACGTTCCAGTGGAAACTGTGGGTCTTGAGATAAAGCGTGTAGGTGTCGGCCAGCAACTTCGACAAGCCTTCCACGACCTTCTTCCTGTCAGCTTCCTTGATACCGAGATTTGCAGCCATGCGTCACTCCTTGGGCAAGTGGATCCATGCGAACCCGGATGATAGGACAAATTCCGGCCACATTCAGCCCCGGATGTTGCCGTTTGCAACGTCAGCGATCACAACGCGTTGCGCCCCAGTTCCTTGACGATGTGCTGCTGGCGCCGGCTCACCGGCAGTCTCTCGTCCAGTCCGTCCAGCACCACTACCCAGCGGGTCTCCCCACCATCAGCCGCCTCCTTCTCGAACCCTGCAACATGCTCTTTGGCAACCAGGCAACTGCGGTGAATGCGCACGAAATGCTCCGCGAACTCCTGCTCCAGGCGCGACAAGGGCTCTTCCAGAAGGTATTCCCGTTCCGCGGTGCGGATCGTCACATATTTGAGTTCAGCGCGCAGGTAAAGGATTTCCTTCACGGCCACAAGCAGGATCTTGCCGCGTTCCTGTACAGAGAGGTGGCTGCGGGCATCCGGCGAAATCTGCTGCAGGACATCCAGTCTAAGCGGCGTAATGGCGCGGGCGCGCGTTAGGGCATCGTGCAGGCGCCTGAGCCGGATCGGCTTGACCAGGTAGTCGACCGCATGCAGCTCAAAAGCCTTCAGGGCATAGTCGTTATAGGCGGTGGTGAAAATAACGGACGGCGGTTCTTCGATCTTGAGCAAATGTTGGGCAACCTCCAGTCCGTCCATCTCGGGCATGCGGATGTCGAGCAGGACCACGTCGGCTTCGACTTTCTGCAGCAGTGCCAGCAGTTCGCGGCCGCTTGCCGCCTCGCCGACCACTTCCAGGGGGAACGAGCCAGCGCAATCCTCGAGCAGATCACGCATGCGATTGCGTGCCGGCGCCTCGTCGTCAGTAATTACCAGGCGCAAAGTCTGCGGATGCCGGCTCACGTGCGCTCCTTTACATAGGGCAGGGTGATGTGCACCTCGTAGAAATTGTCACCGACGCTGGCCTTCAGACTGGCCTCCGCGTCGAAATGCAGATGCAGCCGCTCGCGGATGTTACCGAGCGCCATCTTGTTGCCGGAATGGTGGCTGCCTTCCTTACGGTACGGATTGCGCAGGACCATGTGGACTTCGTTTCGGACGTGGAAGATGTTGATGCTGACGACGCCGGGTTCTATCGAAGGCTCAATGCCGTGGTAGACGGCGTTCTCCAGCAGCGGCTGCAGCACCAGCGGTGGAACCAGCGCATCCCCGGGCATGTTGTCCACATGCCAGTCGAGCTGCAGGCGTTCGCCCAGACGCAGCTGCTCCAGGCTCAGATACTGGCGGCACAGCTCGATCTCGTTTTGCAGGGGAACGAGATCGCGGTTGTCGGCCATTAGCACCCGGAACAGGTCCGCCATGTCCTCGAGGGCGGTTTCGGCGCGGCGCGGCTGGCTTCGCACCAGGGAGAGGACGGCGTTGATGCTGTTGAACAGGAAATGAGGTCGAATGCGTGCCTGCAGCGCCTGCAGGCGGGCCTCGGTGATGGCAGGCGACAGGGCGCGGCTGCGCAGGTTGAAATAGCCCAGCATTACCGCAGTGGCGACCGCGGTGAACAGCATTGCGCGCACCACGTCGGCCGTAGCGCTTTCGAACAGCGAGGAAGTGAACGAGACCACGGCCGACGCAATAACCAGCTCGATCAGGATGACGAGCACGACCGCCACCTTATAGTCGAGGCGGTGCAGCCACCCGGTCACCAGACCCAGCACGACCAGGGACAGGATGACGATGGGCTGAACCAGGGCCGAGATGCCGAACCACTGGTCCATCAATATGTTCCAGTTCGATGTCCGGATCACCGCCGCGGCCAGAGTCATCGCAGTTGCCACGAGCAGGATGCGCAGCATGACCCCCAGATTGCGAAAATCCGGAAGAAGGTTCGGATAGCGGTTTTGATTTATACTTGCCATCGTCTGATTCGGGCTAAAAATCGCGCCAGAACAGGCGCTTAACCTTATCATTGTGAACAGGGCAAAGCCTTAATGCAACCCAAGCAGAACACCACGGCCGGAACTGCCGCGGCGGCCCCGGCCAAGTCGTGGTCGGGGAGGTTCAATGAACCGGTCGCGGAACTGGTCAAGCGCTATACCGCCTCGGTGGACTTCGACAAGAGACTGGCGGAATTCGACATTGCCGGATCGCTAGCGCACGCGCGCATGCTCCATTCCGTCGGCGTACTCGGTGCGAAGGATCTGGCCGAGATCGATCGCGGCATGCACGAGATCCTTGCCGAGATCCGCGGCGGCAGGTTCAACTGGTCGCTGGACCAGGAAGACGTCCATCTGAACATCGAGAAGCGCCTCACGGACCTCGTCGGCGACGCGGGCAAGCGCCTGCATACCGGCCGCTCGCGGAACGATCAGGTGGCGACCGACATCAGGCTCTACCTGCGCTGGGCCTGCGACGAGATCGATGGACTGATCCGCGCCTTCCAGGAAAGCCTGCTCGACCTGGCGAACCACCACGTCGAAACCCTGATGCCCGGCTTCACCCATCTGCAGGTCGCTCAGCCGGTGAGCTTCGCGCATCACCTGATGGCGTACTACGAAATGCTGAAGCGCGATGCCTCGCGCTTTGCCGATTGCCGCGCGCGTCTCAACCAATTGCCGCTAGGCGCCGCCGCCCTCGCCGGCACCACTTTCCCGATCGACCGGGAGCGGGTCGCGCGGGAACTCGGCTTTGACGGCGTTTGTGAGAATTCTCTGGATGCGGTTTCCGATCGCGACTTCGCGATCGAATTCTGCGCCTGCGCGGCCCTGACGATGATGCACCTGTCGCGGCTGTCGGAAGAACTGATCCTGTGGATGAATCCGCGTTTCGGCTTCATCGACCTGGCCGATCGCTTCTGCACCGGCTCCTCGATCATGCCGCAGAAGAAGAACCCCGACGTGCCTGAACTGGTGCGCGGCAAGACCGGCCGGGTCAACGGCCACCTGGTGGCCTTGCTGACCCTGATGAAAGGCCAGCCCCTTGCGTATAACAAGGACAACCAGGAGGACAAGGAGCCGCTGTTCGACACGGTGGATACTCTGACCGCCACGCTGAGGATCTACGCCGACATGATCGGCGGCATCAGCGTGAACAAAGACGCCATGCGCCGCGCCGCGCTGGAGGGTTATGCCACCGCGACGGACCTGGCCGACTACCTGGTGAAGAAGGGGGTGCCCTTCCGCGACGCACACGAAGCGGTAGCACGGGCCGTGCGCTACGCCTCGGAAAAGGGCAAGGATCTGGCCGAACTCGGCATCGAGGAACTCAAGGGGTTCTCGCCCGCGATCGAGGCCGATGCCCTGCAGAAGCTTTCGCTGGAAGGCTCGCTTGCCGCGCGCGACCATGTCGGCGGCACCGCGCCGTCGCAGGTGCGCGCCGCCATTGTTCGCGCACGTGCCGCCCTGGCCGCCGGCTGAAGCGCAATCTTGCCCAAAGACGGTCAAGCTGCTAGATTCCGCGCAAATCTGACTAGTCCAGCACGGCCTCGGCCCGCTGGACTAGATTATTTATTTTTGATTTTTGATACACAAAAAAAGTTACACAGAGGACCGAACATGGGCAGGAGATCCCCGTTTTCCCTGAAACTGCTAACCGCCTTGCTCGCTGCCGCTGCACTCAACATGCCGGCCGCAGGCCTTGCGCAGAACAAACCCATTCGCATCGGCCTAGTCACCTTCCTTTCCGGTCCCGCTGCCGGCCCGTTCGGCGTCCCTGCGAAAATCGCGGCTGAGGCGATCGTCGAATCGATGAACGCGGGCAAGGTGCCCGCGCCTTACGCGACCAAGGGATTCGGCGGTACTCCGATCGAGCTGGCGATCATCGACGAGGCCGGCGGTGCCACCAAGCAGGTAGCCGAGTTCCGCAACCTCGTCGAGCGTCAGAACGTCGACTTCGTGATCGGCTACATCGGCAGCGGCGACTGCCTCGCCATCGCCCCGGTCGCGGAGGAAATGAAGAAGCTCACCATCCTGTTCGATTGCGGTACCCCGCGCGTGTTCGAGGATGCGAGCTACAAATACGTGTTCCGCACCCGTTCGCACGCCACCATGGACGCGGTGGCTGGTGCCATGTACCTGCTCGACAACAAGCCGGGCATCAAGAACTACGGCGGCATCAACCAGAATTATGCCTACGGCCAGGATTCATGGGCCGACTTCGCCGCCGTGATGTCGGCGCTCAAGCCCGACGCCACGGTCACGACGTCCCAGATGCCCAAGTTCGGCGCCGGCCAGTACGGACCAGAAATCTCCGCGCTGCTGCAGACGAAATCGGACGTCATTCATTCCAGCTTGTGGGGCGGAGACCTCGAGGCCTTCATGCTGCAGTCGATGCCGCGCAACCTTTTTGCCACCAACCAGTTGATCCTGGTGGCGGGCGAGCCCTACCTGCACCGGCTGCCGGGCAACATTCCGGACGGTACGATCATCGGTGCGCGGGGACCGAATGGAGCCTATGCGCCAAAGAGCGCGCTTAAGGACTGGCTGGTCCAGATCTACAAGCAGAAAGCGGAAATCGAACCGAACTATCCGGCCTACAGCGTGGCCATGGCTTTCCTGGGCCTGAAAGCGGCCTACGAAAAGGCCAAGGCCCGGAGCGGGGACGACGCCGAGCAGGTGATCAAGGCGCTGGAGTACTCGACCTTCGATACGCCGGCCGGCAAGGTAATGATGAAGCTGGGCAAGGGCCACCAGGCCGTCACCGGCACCGCCTATGGCGCGACGCGCACGGTCAACGGCCAGATCACGCTCGGTAACATCAAGTATTACGCGATCGAGCGCGTGCAGCCTCCCGAAGGCGTGAAGAGCCTGGACTGGATCAAGGACGGGATGAAACCCGGCAAGTGGTAAGCCTGCAAGCGTAACGATGGGGCAACTCCTCGCAGTCGTCATCGACGGCCTGATTTACTCCTCCTGGCTGTTCATCATCGCCGTGGGGCTCACGCTGATCTATGGCGTGATGAAGATCCTGAACATCGCCCACGGCAGCCTGTACGCACTGGGCGCATTCACCTCCGTTTCGTTCACCAGCGCGTGGTTCGCGCACGGCTACCCTGTCATGGGAAGCTACGCAATGCTCGCGCTGGCAGCCGTCGTCGTCGGACTGGTGGCCGGGCCCATCATCGAGCGCGGCTTGCTGCGCTTCCTGTACGGCAAAGATGAAGTCGTTCTGGTTCTGGTGACCTACGCCTTGTTCCTGATCCTGGAGGACCTGATCAAGCTCGTCTGGGGCGTCGATCCGCTGTTTGTACAGGGACCGAAGGGCGAGACCCCCTATGCCCTGCTCGGCAATTTCGAAGTCGGCGGACTGACGTATCCGGTGTACAACTTGTTGCTGATCGCCGTGGCGATCGCCACGGCGGCAATCCTGACATGGGTGCTCGCCCGGACCCGGGCCGGCAAGCTCCTGATAGCCGTCATCCACGACCGCGAGACGGCAGCAGCAATGGGGATTGATGTCGGACGCACCTACTTCGTCACCTTCACGCTCGGCGCCATGCTTGCAGCCGTGGGTGGCGCGCTCACCGCACCAACTGTCTCGGTGGTCACCGGCATGGGGGCCGAGGTCATCGTCATCGCCTTCGCCGTGGTGGTGATTGGCGGACTCGGTAGCCTGCCCGGCGCCGCGCTGGGGGCGCTCATCGTCGGGATGGTCCGCGCGGCATCCATTCATTACCGCCCTGAGCTGGAGCTCTTCGCGGTCTATTTTGTTATGGCGGTGGTGCTGATCGTGCGGCCGAAAGGCCTGTTCAGCGCGGCCGAGGTACGCAAGATATGAGGCTCGATCGCACCACCATCACCATCGCGATCGTCACCGTCGTGCTGCTGGTCGCCGGCCCCATGGTCCCCGCATGGGTAATGTCGCTGATAAAAATATCCCTTTGTTACGGCATCGTCGTGCTGGGCATGCTGGTGCTGATGCGCACTGGACTGGTCTCTTTCGGGCACGGGCTTTACTTCTGCCTGGGGGCGTATGCCGCGGCAGCGCACGACAGACTTGCGAATTCACTCGCCGAGCTCGGCGCCTCCAGCGACTGGTCGCTGATACGCGGAACGCTGCGGTTGCCAAAGCTGTTTGTGGACGCACTGACAGGCGTATTCGGACCGTATGACATGGCGGTCATGGTCGGATTTTCCATCGCAGTTACCGGGATCACCGCCTGGATCCTCGGCTTTCTCCTGCGCAAGTACCGGGATATTTTCTTCGCGATGCTCTCGCTTGCATTCTCGATGATCCTGTACGGACTGCTGGTCAAGAGCTCGGCGCTGGGTTCGACGGACGGCTTCAACATCGCCGCCCGAAGTCTGCTGGGCGTCGGGCTTGCGGGGGATTCGCTCCGTCAAGCGATATACGTGGTCATCGTGGTGGTGACGATGCTGTCGGCCTGGCTGATCAACCTTTACCTGCGCAGCCATCGCGGGCGCCTCGCGGAAGCGATCCGGGACAACGAGCTGCGCGTGGAGTACATGGGCGCATCGGTACGCAGGACCATTCACGTGAACTACATCATCTCCGCGGTCCTCGCCGGAATCGGCGGCGCGCTGATGGCGATCAATATCGGCCACATCGACCCGGAGATGTCCTACTGGACGACGTCCGGCGAGTTCGTCTTCATCGGGATTCTCGCCGGCACCGGTAATGTGCTGGCGCCTTTCCTCGGCGCACTGATTTTCGAAACCATCCGCAGCTTCGCCTACGAATATTCGCCGAACACCTGGCAGATGGCGCTCGGAATCACAATGCTAATAGTTATCTTGTTCCTGCCGGGCGGCCTGTGGTCGCTGTTCGGCAAGTTTAGGAAAGCGTCCTGACATGGCCGTCGTGCTCGAAGCCAGAGGGCTCAACAAGAGTTTCGGCGCAGTGACCGCCGCATCCGACATCAACGTCGCCGTCGAGCAGGACAGCGTGGTCGGACTGATCGGCAGCAACGGAGCCGGCAAAACCACGTTCATCAACATGGTGACCGGCTATCTCAAACCGACGTCGGGCACCATCACGTTCCGCGGCCACGACATTACGCCGCTCAGCCCCAGGCTCATCACCCGGCTGGGCATCTGTCGCTCCTTCCAGATCCCGCAGTTGTTCAATTCGCTGTCGGTATACGAGAACCTGCTGGTCGGCGTCGGCATCGTGTTTTCCGCCGGCGCGAAATGGGCCGATGCCACGCATCACGCCGGCACGCCCCAGAAGGCGGTGGACAGCATGCTGGAACGTTTTGGGCTCGGCGCCTATCGCGACAAACCTGCAGGCGTGCTGCCGGAAGGCGTTCGCAAGCTGCTGGACATCGCCATGGCGATGGCCGTCAAGCCAAAGGTCCTGCTGCTGGACGAGCCGACTTCGGGTGTATCGGCAGACGAAAAGTACGTCCTCATGGACATGGTAATGGAAGCGGTGCGCGCCCAGAACGTAACCGTGCTGTTTGTCGAGCACGATATGGACATTGTCAACCGCTACACGCAGCGCATCCTGGCCTTCTACGAAGGCCGGATCATCGCGGACGGCGAGCCCGCAAAGGTGCTGGGCGATCCGGAAGTGCGCAAGTACGTGACCGGGGAAGTGCGCGCCGGCGATGGAGGCAATCATGTTGCGCATTGAAAGCCTGGACGTCTCCATCCAGTCGGTAGGCATCTTGCGTGGCGTCAGTATGGACGTGCCGACCGGCAGGTTCGTCGGCCTGATCGGGCGCAATGGCGCCGGCAAGACCACGCTGATGCGCGCGGTAATGGGCATCCTGCCCGCGAAGCAGGGCAGCATCAGCTTCGACGGCGTCGTGCTGGCCAAGACCCCGACTTACCGGCGCGCGCGCAATGGAATCGGCTACATGCCGGAGGACCGCCGCCTGGTTCCGCAACTCACCGTGGAAGAGAACGTGCTCATCCCGGCGTGGTCGGCCGGCATGAAGGACCCACGGGAGCGGCTCGCCGCGATCTACAAGATGATTCCGGAAGTCGAGAATTTCGCCGGACGCAAAGCGCTGCAGCTTTCGGGTGGCCAGCAGAAGCTGGTCGCGCTGGCCCGGGCCTTGATGTGCGGCACCAAGCTGCTGCTGCTGGACGAACCCTTCGAAGGCGTGGCGCCGGTGCTCGCGCGCCGGTTGGCCGACGTGATTGCCGCACTCAAGCAGCAAGGCATGTCGATCATCCTGACCGAATCGGACTTGTCCCATTCGGAAGAAATGCTGGACGTGGTCTACACCATTGACCGCGGCCAGGTCTCGATCGGCAGCTAGTCCTTCAATCCCGCCGCCTGGCGGCGGTGGAATTCCACGGTCTTGATTGCAGGCGATGACGCCTTCGCGTCCGTCGCACAACCCTTGCAAGTACTGCAGCCCGTGTCTTCGGCTGCGCTTTCCAGGCGCACAATCCAGCTTCGCTGAGAGGCGGGTGCGGCTGACTTGAGCCGGGCGACGAACCAGCGGCGCAGGACCTGCGGCATGAGCAACCACGCAGAATAGAACATGGCGGCAGCGACGATGGAATAAGCGATCAGTGCCTGCATGGATCAGGTTCCCGTAAACATCAGCGTGACCCGATAGGTGATGAAGGCCGCGGTGTACGCAAGCGCGAACAGGTAGGCCGCCATCAGCAGTGGATAGCGGATCGAGTTGGTCTCGCGCTTGACGATCGCCAGCGTGGATATGCACTGGGGGGCGAAGACGTACCAGGCAAGCAGCGAAAATGCAGTCGCCATGGACCAGCTTCCGGCGATCATCGGCGTAAGCTGGGCCGCGACGTCATCGCCGGTCGCGGACAATGCGTAGACGGTGCCGAGAGCGCCAACCGCCACTTCACGCGCCGCGAGACCCGGGATCAGGGCGATGGATATCTGCCAGTTGAACCCGATCGGCGCGAGCAGGACTTCAAGGCCCCTGCCGATGATGCCGGCCAGGCTGTACTGGATCGCCGGTCCCGTGGCGTCGACCGGCGGCGCCGGGAACGAGGACAGGAACCAGAGCAGGATGGTCAGCGACAGGATGATGCCGCCGACGCGTGCCAGAAAGATTTTCGCGCGCTCGTACAGGCCCATCGCCAGATTCGTGGGATTGGGCCAGCGGTAGGAGGGCAATTCCATCATCAGCGGATGCTGCAACGTGCGTCCCGCGGCCATTTTTATCACCCAGGCTACCGCCATCGCGCCGACGATGCCTGCGAAGTAAAGGACGAACAGCACCACCCCCTGCAAGTTAAGGAAGCCCAAAACCGTGCGCTCGGGAATGAACGCCCCGATGATCAGGGCGTAGACGGGCAGGCGCGCCGAACAGGTCGTCAGGGGCGCGATCATGATCGTCGTCAGCCGGTCCCTCCAGTTCGCTATGTTGCGGGTGGCCATGATGCCTGGCACCGCGCAAGCAAAACTGGACAGCAGCGGAATGAAAGAACGGCCGGACAGCCCGACGGTGCTCATGAGGCGGTCGAGGATGAAAGCCGCGCGCGGCAGGTATCCGGAATCCTCCAGTGCCAGGATGAACAGGAACAGAATCAGGATCTGCGGCAGGAATACCACCACGCTCCCCACTCCCGCTACGACACCGTCGACCAGCAGGCTTTCTAGCACGCCCTCGGGCAGCCATTTCGTCAGTGTCCCGCCGGTGAATTCAACCGCTGCCTTGATCCAGTCCATCGGCAACTGGGCCCAGCTGAACACCGCCTGGAACATGAGGAACAGCGTCACGGCGAGGACGAGGAAGCCCCAGAGCGGATGCATGACGACGCGGTCCAGCGCATCGTCGACGACCAATTGCCGGACCGGCTGCTGCACGGCGAGGGCAAGGATACGGCGGACCTCGCGCTGTGAGGCGCCGACATCCTCCACGTCCGGGGCTTTCCACGCCACCACCGGCACGGGGCGATCGGACAAGTGGGCCTGGATGGCGCTGACGAGTTCGTCGGCACCACCGCGGCGCACCGCCACCGTTTGCACCACGGGCATGCCCAGCTCGCGCTCCAGGGCGGGAAGATCGATTTTGACGCCGCGGCTCCTGGCCACGTCAGCCATGTTGAGCGCAAGGACCATGGGCAATCCGAGGCGCTTGGCCTCGACCACCAGCCTCAGGTTCAGGCGAAGGTTGGTCGCATCCGTCACGCAAACCAGCAGTTCCGGTCGCTCTTCACCCTCCCTGGCGCCGAGTACGACATCGCGGGTGATCATTTCGTCCAGGCTCAGCGCATTCAGGCTGTATGCGCCGGGAAGATCAAGGACGCGGACACGCTGACCCGAAGGAGTCTCGAATGAACCTTCCTTACGCTCGACGGTGACGCCCGCGTAGTTCGCCACCTTCTGCCGGCTGCCGGTCAACAGGTTGAACAAGGCTGTCTTGCCGCAGTTGGGATTGCCCAGCAGGGCGATGCGCAGCATGCCGGGCGACGTTGCGCTCAAGCAACCGCTCCCGGTGCTGCCACGACCAACACACGGTCGGCTTCGAAACGGCGCAAAGCGAATGTGGTGCTGCCGATGCGGATCGCTATCGGCTCGTGGCCGGGGAATCCATGCGCCACCACCCGCAGGGTTTCGCCTTCGACAAACCCCAGTTCAAGCAGTCGCAGGCCGATATCCCCCACTTCGGGCTGGGCGGCTCCGGTGAGGACCTTGCGGATGGTGACTGTCTGACCCACGGCAACCTCGCTCAGCGCGATGGCCTCGATGACGGCGGCGGATTTGAGGGCGGGTTCGGCGTGCATTCGCGGCCTGGTTTGGGTAAGGACTTGGCTAGCTGAAGGATAAGGGGAATGCGAATCGTTACTGATTATGTCCCTTTTCAGGGGGGTTCGCATCAGCCACAACTGTCCTGGAAAACAGCGGCAAAGGGCGCGGGGAGCGCATTGCCCGGGCAATCGGGGAAAACCTCAGCTGCGTTGGGCGAAAAAGGCGGCCATCGCCTTCCAGTACTCCGGGTCGGCTTCCAGATCGTTGTGCCCGGCTTCCGCAAACTCGCGCCAGGTCTTGGGTCCGGCCCATTTCGAGAACAAGGCCCGCGCATGGGCCACAGGAACAATGTTGTCGCGCCGGGCGGCCAGCAGGAGCAATGAGGTGGAAATACGCGGCGCGCGTCCAATCGAATCAAAGCTGTGCTTCAGCAACAGCGATACCGGCGCATAGGGATAGTGTCGTTGCGCCACGGCCCGGAGGCTGTCGTAGGGTGTAGTCAGCACCACGCCCGCCAGCGGGCGTTCGGCAGCGAGGTAGACGGCAACCCCGCTGCCGAGGCTGCGGCCGATGGCGACGATGCGCGCCGGGTCGACATCGGGACGGCGGGTAGCCCAATCGTGCAGCACCAGCGCGTCGGCACACAGCGCACGTTCCGACGGAGTGCCTGAATTGCCGCCGTACCCGCGATAGTTCACCGCCAGCAGGGCCCAGCCCGGTAAACGCCCGGCCAGCGTCGCCATGTGCGACACCTCTTCCGCGTTGCCGCCGAAGTAAATCGCCAGCGGCAGGCGCGGGACAGCAACCGATCCCGGTTTCGCCAGCCAGCCGCGCAGCGTCACGCCGTCCGGTGTGGCGATCTGCACTTCGCTGATTGCAAGGTCCGCTGCGCGCGGCGGGATGCCCGGCGCGGCCTGGGGATAGAAAATCAGCCGGTCCTGCGCAAAGTACAGCAGCGCCGAAAGGCCGATGGCCGCGAGGACTAGAACGGAGATTGCACTGATCATGAGTCTGCTCAGAATGCGTTTCCAGTCCACCCCGCACCTCGCCGATCGAGACCTGATTAACCCGAAGCATACCGAACCGCCCGCCCGGGCAGCGCGGACATTCACCCGGAACGGGCCCGGGTTAAACTTCCCCCTTCGCGCAGGCGTTCCGCCGCCGGAACGTCACCTTGCGCCGTAGGTCCCAACAATGGCAATCAGCCTGCCCCAGGAGAACCATCCCGTGCCCGCGCAACAAGTCCTTGACCTGATCGGAAACACGCCGCTGGTGGAAGTTACACGCATGGAGGCCGGGCCCTGCCGGTTATTCCTTAAACTGGAAAGCCAGAATCCGGGTGGATCCATCAAGGATCGCATCGGACGTTCCATGATCGAAGCGGCAGAGAAAGACGGCAGCCTCAAGCCAGGCGGCACGATCATCGAGGCGACGGCGGGGAATACCGGCCTCGGCCTGGCTCTGGTTGCGGCGTTGAAAGGCTACAAGCTCGTCCTTGTCGTTCCGGACAAGATGAGCCGGGAGAAAATTTTTCATCTCAAGGCGATGGGCGCGGAAGTCAGGCTCACGCGTTCCGACGTCGGCAAGGGGCACCCCGAGTACTACCAGGACATGGCCGAGCGCATCGCAAGGGAAACTGGCGGATTCTTCGTCAACCAGTTCGGCAATGCCGCCAATCCGCTGGCGCACGAGACCACCACGGGTCCGGAAATCTGGTTGCAGATGAAGCACGACGTGGATGCCGTGGTCTGCGGTGTCGGTTCCTCTGGCACCCTTACCGGGCTGTCACGCTATTTCGCCAAGGTGTCTCCGAATACGGAAATGGTGCTGGCCGATCCGGTCGGCTCGGTGCTCGCGGACTACATCCACACGGGCAAGTACGGCGAGGCCGGCAGTTGGATCGTCGAGGGCATTGGCGAGGATTTTATCCCGCCGATCGCGGATTTTTCGCGCGTCAAAAAGGCCTATTCCATTACCGACGAAGAGGCCTGCACGACGGTGCGAAACCTGCTGAAGAAGGAGGGCATACTCGCCGGATCGTCGTCGGGCACGCTGATCGGCGCCGCGCTGCGTTACTGCCGCGAGCAGAAAACACCAAAGCGCGTCGTGACTTTCGCCTGCGACAGCGGCAACAAATACCTGTCGAAGGTCTTCAACGACTATTGGCTGATCGACCAGGGCCTGCTCAAGCGCGAGCAGTTCGGGGATTTGCGCGACCTGATCACCCGGCGCCACGATGAGCGCGCAACGGTGATCATCAACCCTGACGACAAATTGATGACCGCCTACGCGCGGATGAAGCTCTATGACATCTCGCAGTTGCCAGTCCTGGAAAACGGCAAGGTGGTCGGCATCATCGACGAGTGGGACCTGCTCACCGCGGCCCAGGAAAACCCTGTCCGCTTCAGCGATCCGGTGCGCACGGCCATGACCCAGCGCATCGATACCGTCGGCCTGAAGACACCGCTGGCCGATCTGATGGGCGTTTTCAACAAAGGGCATGTCGTGATCGTCGTCGAAAAGGGCCAGTTCTACGGCCTCATCACCCGCATGGATATCCTCAATCACCTGCGCAACAAGGCGCACTGAGGTTCTCAAGATCTACAAACTCGATCTGAACCACGGATATAGGTGATATTTAGCCAGCTGCAGATACCACATAAAACAAAGGTTAAGATTCGACCATGGCAAACGACAAATCCAAACCGGGCTTCGCCACCCGTTCCGTCCACGCCGGGCAATCGCCGGATCCGACCACCGGCGCGGTGATGACGCCGATTTTCGCGACGTCCACGTTCAAGCAGCATTCGCCGGGCGTGCATACCGGCTACGAGTACGGGCGCAGCCAGAATCCGACGCGCCATGCCTTCGAGCGCTGCATCGCCGATCTCGAAGGCGGCATTCAGGCTTTTGCTTTTGCGTCCGGCCTGGCTGCAACCGGCACGGTGCTCGAACTCCTGGATGCCGGCAGCCATATCGTTGCGGCGGACGATCTATATGGAGGCTCGTGGCGCCTGTTCGAAAAGGTGCGCAAGCGTTCGATGGATCTGCGCACTGGCTATGCCGATTCCAACGTAGCCGGATCCCTGGAGAAGGCGCTCCAGCCGGAGACGAAAATGATCTGGGTCGAGACCCCGTCGAATCCGGTGCTCAAGATCACCGACCTGGAACAGGTCGCGAAGATCGGCAGGCAGCGCGGCATCCTGACGGTGGTGGACAACACCTTCGCTTCTCCTTACGTGCAGCGCCCCCTCGACCTTGGCATAGACCTGGTGGTGCACTCCGTGACCAAGTACATCAACGGCCACTCCGACATGATCGGCGGCATTGTCGTGGTCAGGGACCGCAAGGACATCGCCGAAAAGCTCGAGTTCATGCAGAACGCCATCGGTTCGATCCTCGATCCGTTTTCCAGCTTCCTGGCCCTGCGCGGTGTCAAGACGTTACCCCTGCGCATGAAGCAGCACTGCGGCAACGCCATGCACCTGGCCGCCTGGCTGCAGAGACATCCGAAGATCGAGAAAGTAATCTATCCCGGACTGCCACAGCATCCCCAACATCTGCTGGCCGCAAAACAGATGAACGGATTCGGCGCGATGATCGCCGTTTACCTGAAGACCGACATGGATGGCGTGCGCCGCGCCCTTGAGGCCTGTGAGATCTTCACCCTGGCGGAGAGCCTGGGCGGTGTCGAAAGCCTGATCGGGCATCCGGTCACCATGAGCCATGGCTCGGTGCCAATGGAACGGCGTGCCCAACTGGGCATCACCGACAACCTGGTCCGCCTGTCCGTTGGTGTCGAGGACGTGGAAGACCTGATGGCAGACCTAGAGCAGGCCCTCGCAAAAATCTGATGGAGAAAAATCCGCGCCTGATTTTCGCCGCGATGTTCGTGGTTTGCGCCGCACTGGTCAGCTTCGGGTTGTTTTTGCAGCACGCAAAGGGCCTCGAACCCTGCCCGATGTGCATCCTGCAGCGCTATGCCTTCGTGGCAATTGCGCTAGTGGCACTCCTCGCTGCGCTCCACAATCCGCGGACCATCGGCCGGCGTGTCTACGGCGGACTGCTGGCGCTAACGGCGGTGGCTGGCGGCGGCGTGGCGATCCGCCATGTCTACCTCGAGCACAACCCGCCGCAGATCTACGACTGCGGCGCGGACTTCGGCTACATGCTTGAATCGTTTCCGCTCGCCGATCTGCTGCCGATGATATTCAAAGGTACGGGAGACTGTAGCAAGGTTCCCTGGCGTTTCCTCGGACTGTCCATCGCCGAGTGGGCGCTGGTCTGGTTCGCAATCTTTCTGATCGCCGCCGTGATTGCTGCGTTGATGAGGCCGCGGCGTTAATGAGGCCACGGCGTTATGAGGCCACGGCGCTGATCAAGTCACGGCGCTGAGGAACGCTCAGCGTTCGGGCAATTGGCCCCACTGTTCCGGTGTAAGGCGCGCGACCAGGACATAACCGCCCCGGCCATTGGGGAGGAAGATGGCCGCTTCCCCCTGCGTGCCAAGGTGAAAACCTTCGGCGTCCCAAAGGTTGTATCCGTGCGAAACCAGCACGGTATTGGTTGCCGGGCCCGGCACCGTGGCCAAAAGCTTCTTCAGGCCGGCTGTGGCGAGCTCGCGCCTTGGCGCGGCTTCGGAAGAGCGGCTCACCCCGGTGAGCGACGCCTCGATCGTGTAGCGTTCGAACGCCAGTTCCGCAGTTTCCCGGCAACGGCAGAACTCGCTGGACAAAACTTCTCCGACCGGGATCGCCAGCCGCCTGAACTGACCGCCGATCTGCTCCGCTTCGAAGCGCCCCTTGTCGTCGAGATTGCGCTGCGTATCGCAGCGCTTCAAGTCCACGCCCTGCTCCTGATAAGCCGGTCCGGTGTCGGCATGGCGGAAGTAGATGACCAGTCCGCCCTGTCGCAACGCCGAGACCAGTGCGGCCCCGGACTTTGCATTGCTGGAATCCGGTGTCCCGGCGTCTGGCGCAGCCGCGCAAGCCCCGGCAAACCAGAGCAGGACCGCGAGGCCGGCCATGAGATTGCGTGGATTAAAGCATCGGCTGAATGTCGTCATCGACATCGGCAGAGTTAGCTCAGATCGCCGGCAACGGCGGAAATTTCGCGCCAGAACTCCAGCGCGGTCTGTGTCCTCCACTCGACATGGCGGCGCAATGCCTTGGCGATGATCGGACCGAATCTGGATTCGTGCTTCGCCGCCAGCGCCTGCGGAATTCCGCCGAGGATCTCTTCGCGCGTGAAGTACGGAATCTCCTTGAGCAGCAGCGCCAGCAGAAGCAGGCCGGTCTGGTAGATGTCCACGTGGCGTCCGACCGCGCCATACTCCTCGGGATCAAAGGCCTCGGGCGGGCGCATCCATTCGGCAAGCAGCGTCTGGAATACCCGGATATCCGACTCCAGCCGGGTCAGGCCCAGATCCCCGACCTTGAATGACCATACCGGCTCCTTCAGCAGGAGGCGGCGGCGACGGGTTTCGGTAACGAACACGTTACCCGGGTGCAGGTCCTTGTGCACATAGCCGCTCGCATGGATGTAATCGAGCGCCTGCAGGATGTCGCGGGCCACATAGGGGATCCAGCGGTCGGCGTCGACGCCGCGTCTCGTGATGAGTTTTGTCAGCGCGAAGTTGCAGCGCTCGATGATGAGATAGAACGTGTCCTTGTGTTCGAAGGCGTCGTAGACGAAAGTGATGCCGGGATGGCGCAGGACCACCAGCTTGCGCAGTTCCTCCTGCCAGTTTTGGCGCACCTGGCGGTAAGACTGGTCATGAGGCAGCAGGATTTTCGCTACCAGCGCGTTGCCCCAGTCGTCCGTGCATTCGTAGACGACGCCGAAGCCGCCCTTGCCCACTTCCTTGCCCATGAAATAGCGGCGGCCCTCGTTGACAATCACTTCGCCTTTCTCGGGGGGCTGAAAACGCCGCGGCTGGCGGAAAGCCAGGTTCCGGATCGCGGCAAGGCGGGGGGACATCATGACTAGAGCGCTGTCGTTTCCTATTTCGGTTGGGGATGCGGGATCAACGGCGCCTGCCCGCGCTTGAACACCATCACGGTCCGCTTGAAAGTGATCACCACGGTACCGTTCTGATTGTACCCGCTTGTAAACACGGTCACGATGCCCACATTGGAGCGGGATTTGGATTCGCGCTTGTCGAGCACTTCCGACTGCGAATAGATCGTGTCGCCCTCAAATACGGGACTCGGAAGCCGGATCTCGTCCCAGCCGAGGTTGGCGAAAACATTCTGGGAAATGTCGGTGACGCTCTGTCCGGTAACCAGGGCCACCGTGAAAGTGGAATCGACCAGCGGCTTGCCGAACTCGGTTTGCGCAGCATAGTGCGCATCGAAATGGATCGGCGCCGTGTTCTGGGTAAGTAGCGTGAACCAGATATTGTCGGTCTGCGTAACGGTGCGACCGAGCGGATGCCGGTAGAGGTCGCCGACCTCGAAGTCCTCGTAGAACCTGCCGCGCCAGCCTTGTTTCTCGCTCATTGTGGTATCTAGATCGCCTTGTCTTTTTCCAGCTTACGAATAAAACCGTCATCGAAACCCAATTCGAGCAGTATCGCCCTGGTCTGCTGTCCCACCGCGGGAATTTCGTCCATTCGCGGCTCGACGCCGCGCATCGTCACCGGTGGCACCAGGGCCTTGATCTGCCCCTTCGGAGTATCCACCGCGCGCCAGCGATCACGCGCCTTGAGTTGCGGATGCTCCCAGAATTCCTGCATCGTGTTCAGGCGCGCGTTCGCGATCTGCGCCTTGTCGAGCCGGTCGACGACCTGCCGCACATCCATTTTCGAGAATGCACCGGTAATGACGGCGCTGAGCGCCTCCCGGTTGGCATGGCGGTGGCTATTGCTGTCGAAGCGGACATCCGTTGCGAGGCCCGGTTGTTCCAGCACGGTGGCGCAGAAACCTGCCCATTCGCGTTCGTTCTGGATGCCGAAGAAAACCGTGCCGCTGTTGCCGGTGGGAAACGGGCCATAGGGATAGATGGTTGCGTGCGCAGCCCCCGTGCGCGGCGGCGCCGTGCCACCGTAGCTCGCGAAGTAAGCCGGGTATCCCATCCATTCCCCCAGCGCCTCGAACATGGAAACGTCGAATGCCGTGCCCTTGCCGGTGCGCTCGCGCTGAAACAGGCCGGTCAGTATTCCCGTATAGCCGTACATGCCTGCTGCGATATCGGCGATCGAGATGCCGGATTTCGATGGCGTATCGGGCGTTCCGCTCACGGATACCACGCCGGATTCGCACTGGATCAACAGGTCGTAGGCCTTTTTCAGGCTGTACGGCCCATCCGGTCCGTAGCCGGAAATATTGCAGGCGACGATGCGCGGATTCTTTGCCAGCAGGTCGTCGGACGATAACCCGAGCCGGGCAGCGGCGCCCGGTATCAGGTTCTGTACGAAAACGTCGGCTTTTTTGACAAGACGATCTAGAACGTCGGGCGCTTGCGCGTGCTTGACGTCTAGCGTCAGACTTTCCTTTGAGCGATTGAGCCAAACGAAGTGGGAGGACTGACCGAGGACGGTCTTGTCGTAGCCGCGAGCGAAATCCCCAACCCCGGGCCTTTCGATCTTGATGACCCGCGCGCCGAGATCGGCGAGCTGGCGGGTGGTAAAGGGAGCGGCAACGGCCTGCTCCAGCGAAACAACTGTAATTCCCTGCAGCGGCAGCATGTCGTAAATCGAATCCGGGAAAACCTACAGGCCGAAACCGGCGTCAGGGCGTATCGACAAAGGCGACGCCGATCATGGCATCCCGCGTGACCAGCGCCGCGAGTTTCTCCTCCGACCAGCCGTCGGTGCCACCGGGGCGTTTCGGCAATACCAGGTAGCGCATGTCCGCGGTGGAATCGTGCACGCGCACGATAATGTCGTCCGGCACGGTGGTGCCGAATTCCTTGAGCACATCGCGTGGCTGGTTGATGACGCGTGAACGGTAACTGCGGCTCTTGTACCAATCCGGCGGCAGGCCCAGCAGCCAGCGCGGATAGCAGGAACACAACGTGCACACGATGACGTTGTGCACCTGTTCCGTGTTCTCCACGACCACCAGCGTGTAAGGCCCCCGGTCGACGCCGATCGCTTCGCAGGCGGCATTGCCGTCGGTCAACAGCAGCTTGCGGTACTCGGGGTCGGTCCAGGCCCTCGCGACGACGCGCGCTCCCTGCAAGGGCGTGCGATTGTCCATGTCCTCGACCTGGCGGCGCACCTCGTCCGCGCTGAGGATGCCTTTGTCGATCAGCAGGCCGCGAACGGCGATCTCCATCGCGCGCCAGGTGGTGATGGTGTCGTCCTGGTCGGCACGGATCGGATGCCGGTGCGGCTTGGCATCATCATGCTCGTGATGATCGTGGTCGTGATGGTCGTGGTCGTGTGCCATGTCAGGCCGGCTCCAGCCAGTGTTGGAAAATCTCTATGTCCACGGTGTCGTCCCGGTTACCTGAATATGCCGGCCAGACTTCGTCCTGCCGGAAGCGAACGCGATATAACGGCTGCCGCGGCAGTCCGGAGCGGGCGTAGGCCAGCTCTTCGGGATTGCCATAGGTGCCGCAAAATCGTTCTACCACTCCCTGCTTCCCGCGGATGTAGTAGGGAGTGCGCACGTGGCCGATCGGATAGGCAACCCTGACGGCGACCCGGTCGCCGGGTGAAAACCTGGCCGGCACGGCATCACTGGTGGTCATCAGCTTGCTCAGCTTCCGCCATTTTGCGGCCCAGTTCGTCAACGCTAATGACGCCGCGCTGGATCAGCGTCTGCGTGATCGCATAAATCCAGCGTTCGTAGTAACTCATCTTTTCGTAGGCATCGACGCCGAGGCTCTCGATGTTGCGGCGAAGCTCGTCGACGGTAATGTGACCCTTCTTTGACAGCAGGACCAGCAGCGCGTCCACCCGCTTTTCCCAAATCGCATAGTCGTGCTCGGTAGCCTCCATCGGACCCGCGGACAGGCCGCCAATGTCGTGAATGCCGCGATAGTTGCTCATGGATTCTCCGCGGGACTGGAATCGCCCTGCAATGGCCCCGCAATGATCACAGGGGACGCACGCATTATAGTCGGCGTCAGCGCTGCTGCGAACCGGCGGCCGGGAGCGGTTGCGTTGGGGGGGCGCAGCAGCGGGCACCGGCGCCCCGGGTGGGGTGGCCGGATTGACTTTGGCGCCATCGGGAATCGTATTGGCGAGGCTCAGTGCGCCGCGGGATCCTTCGTTCAGGCCACCCAGTATCCGGATCGCACGGCCGTCGGTACCTGCGATTTCGACAGGAGTAAGTTTGATGTGGTTGTCGGATCCGACCACGACGACATAGTTTTTCTTTTCGCGGACGACCAGTGCCGACGCCGGCACTTCGACGTGTTCGGCAGCAGCCCTACTACAGCAACCCGGACCCGATTGTCATTTTTCCACTTTCGGGAAACTTGTGCAGCAACCCTGGTTTCGGAATGATGGTTTCTTGAATAACGCTTATGCGCCCTCGTCATGGAAGCCATTCAATACGAACGCGGCAGACCGAGCACATGTTCCGCTATGTGGGCAAGGATCAGGTTGGTGGATATCGGGGCGACCTGATACAGGCGTGTTTCGCGGAATTTGCGTTCCACGTCGTATTCCGCGGCGAAGCCGAATCCGCCGTGGGTTTGCAGGCAGACGTTTGCCGCTTCCCACGACGCATCGGCCGCCAGCATCTTGGCCATGTTGGCCTGCGCCCCGCAGGCCTGGCCGGCTTCGAACATCGCTGCCGCCTTGAATCGCATCAGGTCCGCCGCTTCGACGTTCACATAGGCGCGCGAGATCGGAAATTGAACGCCCTGGTTCTGGCCGATGGGCCGGCCGAAAACCACTCGTTCCTTCGCATACGCTGTGGCGCGCTCGATGAACCAGTGACCGTCACCGATGCATTCGCCCGCGATGAGGATGCGCTCCGCATTCATGCCGTCGAGAATGTAGCGGAAACCTTTGCCCTCTTCGCCGATCAGCGTGTCCGCGGGGATTTCCAGGTTATCGAAGAACACCTCGTTGGTCTCGTGATTCGGCATATTGCGGATCGGCCGCACTGTGATTGCCCCGGCCGGAGTGTTGCGCAGATCCATCAGGAAGACAGACAGGCCTTCGGATTTTTTGTGCACCTGGTCCAAGGGGGTCGTGCGCGCCAGCAGCAGCATCAGGTCGGAATGCTGGACGCGGGAAGTCCACACCTTCTGCCCGTTGACCACGTAATGCTCGCCCTTGCGCACCGCCGTGGTCTTGAGCCGGGTGGTATCCGAACCCGTCGTGGGCTCAGTGACGGCAAACGACTGCAGCCGCAGCTTCCCCGACGCGATGTCGGGAAGGTACTTGCGCTTCTGCGCTTCGGAACCATGGCGCAGGAGCGTGCCCATGATGTACATCTGCGCGTGGCAGGCGCCCGAGTTTGCCCCGGAGCGGTTCACTTCCTCGAGGATGACCGAGGCTTCGGTGATGCCCAGCCCGGCGCCGCCGAATTCCTCGGGTATCAGCGCCGCAAGCCAGCCTGCATCGGTAAGCGCCTTCACAAATTCCTCCGGATAGGCGCGTGCCTCGTCCAGCTTGCGCCAGTACTCACCGGGATAGCCCGAGCAAAGGTCGCGCACCGCGGCGCGGATTTGCTGGTGGGATTCCTCTTTGCTCATATCCGTTTGCAGGGTCCCTGAAGTAAACAAGGCTGGCGCGATGGCCAGCCTTGTTTACGGTGCGATTGCGCTTACTTGCCCAGCAGCTTCTGGAGTTCGCCGGACTGGTACATCTCGCGCATGATGTCCGCGCCGCCGACGAACTGCCCGTTGACGTAGAGCTGTGGAACAGTGGGCCAGCTCGAGAACTCCTTGATGCCCTGGCGGATGTCCTGGTCGGCGAGCACGTCCACGGTAGCAACGTTCTCGACACCACAGGCTTCCAGGATCTGCACCGCTGTCGCGCTGAACCCGCACATTGGCGCATCCGGCGAGCCTTTCATGTAGAGCACCACCGGATTACCGCTAACCTGCTGCTTGATTTTTTCCTGAGCGTTCATGCGCAATACCTCCAGAAACAGAAGGGAGTGCCCGTTCCGGATTCATTCCCGGTGTAGTCACTCCCGTTGACGCGATAATCTTAGCGGCTGGGCCCGCTCCGCACAAGCCGCCCGCCCGCCACCCGGGGTATTCCGGCCAGGTCGGCAAGACTGACCAGCTTGCCGAAACCCGCACCGCGCAAGAGGTCTCTGCAGGCTTCGGCCTGGTCGTAACCATGCTCGAACAGCAACCAGCCGCCGGGATTGAGGTAATCGGACGCCTCGCTGACGATGTGGCGGATTTCATCCAGGCCGTCCTCCCCGGCTGTCAGCGCCATCGAGGGCTCGAACCGCAGGTCGCCACGCTGCAGATGTGCATCCGCCGCCCGGATGTAGGGGGGATTGGAGGCAATCAGGTCGAAACGCCGTCCGCACATTGGGGTAAACCACGCACCCTGCAGAAACTCGATCCGCGCCCCGAGCGCCTCTGCATTTTTGCGCGCAACTCTCAGGGCGGAGGGCGATATCTCCACCGCGGTAACCCTTGCCGCGGGCCGTTCCAGCGAGAGCGTGACCGCGATGCATCCGCTGCCGGTGCCCAGGTCGAGGACTTCGGGGAGCGACTTCGGAGGCATCTTCCCGAGCACCGCCTCGACCAGCGTCTCGGTGTCCGGACGCGGTATCAGCACATCGGGCGTGACACTGAATTCGCGCCCGTAGAACTCGCGCTTGCCGGTGAGGTAGGCTACCGGCTGTCCGACGGTTCTTTGTTTCAATAGCATGCGGAACATCCGGGCGTTGCCGGCGTCTGCCGGATCGTCGTGGTGCGCGGTCAGCCATGCCCGGGACACTCCCAGCGAATGGCCAAGCAACACTTGTACTTCGCGCCGCGCCTCTTCCACGTCAGCCTGCGGCGACAATGCGCGCACGCCCTCGTCGAGCAGGCTGCCGATGGTCAGGCCCACTGCGGCTGGATTCAGTGCTGCAGGGCGCATCAGGCCTGCAGCACCATGGTTTCTTCCGCCATGGCCGCAAGCAGCTCGGTCTGGTGCTCGGCCTGCAAGGCATCGATCAACTCGTCGAGCGCGCCGTCCATGATCTGGTCGATCTTGTACAGGGTCAGGTTGATGCGATGATCCGTCACCCTCCCCTGCGGGAAATTGTAGGTGCGGATGCGTTCGGAACGGTCGCCGCTTCCGATCAGGGACTTACGGGTGGCCGCCTGTTTCGCCTGTTGCTCGCGCAACTGCTTGTCCCTGATCCGGGCGGCGAGCACCGACAAAGCCTGCGCCTTATTCTTGTGCTGGGAGCGGTCGTCCTGGCACTCGACCACGATGCCCGTCGGCAGGTGCGTCACGCGCACCGCTGAATCGGTTTTGTTAATGTGCTGGCCTCCGGCGCCGGACGCGCGGAAGGTATCGATGCGCAGTTCCGCCGGATTGAGCACCACATCTTCGATCGCGTCCGCCTCCGGCATCACCGCAACCGTGCAGGCGCTGGTATGGATGCGGCCCTGGGTTTCCGTCGCCGGCACCCGCTGCACACGATGGCCGCCAGACTCGAACTTGAGCTTGGAATAGGCGCCGAAGCCGAGGATCTTGGCAATCACTTCCTTGTAGCCGCCGAGTTCGCTCTGGCTTTCGGAAATGAGTTCGACTTTCCATCCGGCGCGCTCGGCGTAGCGCACGTACATGCGGAACAGGTCGCCCGCGAACAGTCCGGATTCATCCCCGCCGGTGCCGGCCCGGATCTCCAGGAATATGTTGCGCTCGTCGCTGGGGTCCCTGGGCAGCAGCAGCTTCTGTAGTTCTGCTTCGATGTCGACCAGGCGCTGGCGGCCTTCGCGTACTTCCGGCTCCGCCAGCTCGCGCATCTCGGGATCGCTGGTCAGGTCCAGCGCCGCCGCGACATCCCGCTCGCTCTTCTGGTACGCATGGAACAGCTCGACCACCGGACCGATTTCAGCGTGCTCGCGGGTCAGCTTGCGATAATTATCCAGATTCCTGGTGACGTCCTCGCTGGACAGCAATGCATTGAGCTCCTCCAACCTGGCGGACAACTGCGCCAGTTTGGAGGCGATCGTCGGCTTCATTCCTGGGTGCCGACCTGGTAGAGGCGGGCCAACGCAGCAACCAGCGCTTCGCGGTCCTTGGCTTCGGCGGCGTTGAGGGCATGCGTTGGCGCATGCAGGAATTTATTGGTCAGCGAATGGGACAATTGTTCCAGCACTTTCTGCGGATCCTCTCCCTTCGCCAGGAGCTTGGCCGCGCGCTCCAGCTCGAGCTGGCGCATGCGCTCGGCGCTGTCGCGCAGCGCGCGAATGGTCGGCACCAGCTCGCGGCTTTCCAGCCAGTGCATGAAATCGTGCACGTTGGCGCTGATGATCGCCTCGGCCTCCGCGACGGCGGCCTGGCGTGTGTCGAGGCCTTCCTGGACGATCTTGCCGAGGTCGTCTACGCTGTACAGGAACACGTCGTCCAGTTCACCGGCTTCGACTTCGATGTCGCGCGGAACCGCCAGGTCGATCATCAGCATGGGACGGTGGCGCCGCGCCTTGATGGCGCGCTCGATCATGCCCTTGCCAAGGATCGGCAGCTGGCTCGCCGTACAGGAAACCACGATGTCGTAGTGCGACAGCTGTTCCGGCAGTTCGTTTAGCGTGATGGCGCGGCCGCGGAAGCGCGCCGCGAGATCCTCGCCGCGCTCTATTGTCCGGTTGGAAAACGTCGTCTCACGCGGCTGTTTGGCGGCAAAATGCGCCGCGCACAATTCGATCATCTCACCTGCGCCGATGAACAGCACTCGCTGTCCGGCGATGCTTGGATAGATGCGTTCGGCAACTCTTACGGCCGCTGCCGCCATGGAAACGGAACTGGTGCCGATCTCGGTCCGCGTCCGCACTGCCTTGGCCACCGAGAATGTCGACTGGAACAGCTTGTGCAGCACTGTGCCCATCGTCCCGGCATGCTCGGCGGATCTCACCGCATCCTTGATCTGGCCAAGAATCTGCGGTTCGCCGAGCACCATCGAATCCAGCCCGCTGGCCACACGGAATGCGTGGGCGACCGCGCGCTCATGCGGCAGGGTGTAGAGGAAAGGTTCCAGCGACTGGGCCTTCAAGTGATGGAAGCGCGCCAGCCAGTCAATCGCCCGGCCCGGTTCAGGCGTGCTGCAATAGACCTCGGTGCGATTACAGGTCGAGATGATCGCCGCTTCCCGCACCGATTCCCGGCTGACCAGATCGTGCAATGCGTGTTCCAGATTCTCGGCGTGAAAGGTCACCTGCTCGCGGACCGCGAGCGGGGCCGTATGGTGATTCACGCCAAAGGCGAAAAGCTGCATCGAGTCTTAAGGTGGCAGAGGGCGACCCGCCCAGAGAGGCCCCTGATTATAAGGCAAATCCACGCCTTTCCCTTGGATTCAGGGCCTTGGCGAGGGAAATGACTAGTGGAGCTGCCCGGGCAGCCAGGTGGTGATCGGCGGAAAAACGATGGTCAGGCCAAGGACAATCAGCGCCCAGGCCAGGAACGGCAGGATTTCCCACATGACAGGCGCAATCCGGATCTTGCCAACGCTGGAAACCACGAACAGCAGCAGTCCGATGGGGGGATGCATCAGGCCGATCATAAGATTGAGCACCACCACTGCGCCAAACTGGATCGGATCGATGCCCAGTTCCGCGCCGAGCGGGATCAGCACCGGCAGGAAGATAATCATCGCAGGCAGGGGCTCGATGATGCAGCCGATCAGCAGCAGGAAAGCGTTGATGATCAGCAGCACCACGACGGGATTGGTCGACCAGCCCTGGATGGTCTCGACCACGGTCTGGCTGACCTGGCTTTCCGCCACCAGCCAGCTGAACGGACCTGCAGCCGCGAGCAGGAACAGGATGACTGCTGTGGATCGCCCGGATTCGTACAGCAGCTTGGGCAGTTCTCCAAATTTGAGGCCGCGATAGATGAACAGGCTGACGATCAGGGCATAGATCACCGCCACCGCAGCGGCTTCCGTGTCCGTGACCAGGCCGAAACGGATGCCGCCGATGATGATGACCGGCATCAACAGCGCCCAACCGGCGCGGCCGGTTGCCGTCGCCTTGCCGCGCCAGGGCACTGGCGGACGGCTCGGATAGTTGCGCACGCGGGCAACGATGGAACACACGGCCATGAAACCTGCGGCCAGCAACAGGCCGGGCATGACCCCGGCCATGAACAGCTTCACCACCGACTGGCTGGAAAGCTGCGCGTAAACCACCATGGGGATCGACGGAGGGATGATAGGGCCGAGCAGCGCACCCGCCGCGATGACGGCGCCGGCGAAACCTTCGCCGTATTTTTCCCGCTTCATTGCCGGGATCAGCGGCTTGCCCGTTGCCACGGCATCGGCAACGGCCGAGCCGGACACACCCGCCATGATGAGGTTGGTAAGGATCGAAACGTGGCCGAGGCTGCCCTTTACGCGGCCCACGATCGCCTGCGCCCAGTCGATCAGTCGCAGGGTCAGCCCACCGCGGTTCATCAGTTCACCGGCCAGGATGAACAGCGGCACTTGCACCAGCGCGTAAGTATCGACGCTTGCGATCATGGATAGCGGCATCATCGCGGCATCGACGGCATCGCCGCGGTATTCCACGCCCAGCCACGCCGACAGGATCATGGAATAGCCCACGTCGAAGCCGATGATCAGGGCCAGCATGAAAGCGATGAACAGAATGAGTAGCATCGCTTACTCCACTTCCAGCGGCATGTGGCGCGGCAATTCCCGGCCGGAAAAACGCAATGCGATGCGCAGCACGAGGAACAGGACGAGGAGAATGCAGGACACGAACAGCGCGGCCGACGGCCAGACTTCTGACATTCCCGTGCCCAGACGCTCCTGATCCCGGCCAATGACCACCAGCCGCCAGCCGTTCACGCCGAGCATTACGGTAAGCCCAAGCATCATCAAGTCGAAAACGTAATCGAGAATCCGCCTCGCCTTGGCAGGCAGACGCGCATCGATCAAGTCGACCCGGATGTTGAGGCCCCCTTTCACGGCAAGTGCAAAGCCGATGAAAGTCAGCCAGACGAGAATGATCCGGGCGTAGGCGTCCGGCGCCGCCATGGGCAAGGCAATAAAGTGCCGGTCGATAAAGGTGGACGAGACGATGAGGAGCAGTGCGGCCACGAGCACGGCGATGAGCCACTCGAGAGCACGCTCGACCAGGCGCAGCGCCTTGTCCAGGAAATCGACCACGATTACTTCTGCGCGGCCTTGATCCGCTGCACCAGTCCCTCGGGCCAGACCTTGCCTTCGTAGCTCTTGTAAACGTTGGCCCAGGCTTTCTCGAACGCCACGCGATCGGGCACGACGTAGTTCACGCCAGCCTTCCTGAGTTCCTCGATGCCACGCTTGTCGAACTCCTCGCCCAGTTGCGTCGCGAGCTTTCCGCCTTCGGCGGCGGCGCGCTTGAACAGCGCCTTCTGCTCGGGCGTAAACGTTTTCCATTTGCGCTCCGACACATAGAACGCGCCCATGTCGTAACAGTGGTCAGTCGCTGACCAGAACTTCGATACTTCATGGAAGCGGAAGGACAGCGTCAGGTCGAAGCCGTTATCCTGTCCCTCCACCTGGCCGCGGGACAATGCCATGTAGACCTCGTTGAGCCCGAGCGGCACGACCTTGACCCCGACGGCTTCGAAGGTTTCGCGGAAAATCGGGATAGGCGGGATGCGCAAGCGCATCCCGTTCAGATCCGCGGGCTTCATGATCGGCCCTTTGGTGGTCACGATGGCGCGCGGGCTGCGGTCCCCGCCTACGGCAAAAATGCGCACGTTGGCCGACTGCGCGCATTGCTCGTAGAGTTCCTGGAATATCGGTCCATTGAGCGCGTCTTCGGCGGCGCGCTTGCTCTTGAACAGGTAGGGAAGATAGGAAACATTGAGCGGCCCGCATCCCTTCAACTGGCCGGCGTTGCCGACACCGAGGTAGGCCATGTCGACCGTGCCGAGCTGCATGCCGGCGATCAGCTGCTGGATGTCGCCGATCTGGCTGTCCGCGTAGACCTGCACCTTGATGGTGCCGCCACTTTCCCTGGCGACGACCTCGGCGAACTTTTCCATCGCCTTGTGCAGGTTGCTGTTCGTCACAAAAGGCGTGCCGAAGCGCACCGT
>JBKJUC010000130.1:0-4014 GCA_046590325.1 Burkholderiales bacterium
GCAGAAATAGCTGATCTCGATTTCCTCTTTCCTGATGCGTGCGAGGAAAGCTTCGGTGCTGACGCCCATGCGGGCGGCGGTATAAGCCTTGCCCTGCGATATCTGGATGCTACGCACTGGCGCGCCCTCCATGCGCAGGAAGCCAATGAGAAATCCCTGGGGACCGCAGATCGCCACGCAGATCGGGCGGTTGAAGTCCTGCTTCGCTTTCGCGATCGCCCGATCCAGCAGCGGTTTCACGATTTCCAATGTCAGGCCAGCCATTTCCTCACTCCTTGAATGAATTGCATCAATCCGGCGCGGCGGCGTCGCGATGGAACTCGGCAATGGCGCCGAAAGTGCCGATTGCCCAGCGGGTATCGGGATCGCCATGCTGGCGGCTGACCAGGTCGTCCGGTTTCACGGCGGCTGTTCCACCGGTCAATGGTCGCTGTAGCGGCCCGCAACGTTTGCGACGGTGGCGACCAATTCCAAAGGTTCGACCGGTTTGGAGATATGCACCATGAAGCCTGCCCTCAACGCCCGCGTGCGGTCTTCCGAACGCGCAAATGCCGTCAGCGCGATGGCGGGCACCCTGCCGCCGCGATTCGACCCCAACTCCCGTACCCTGCGCAGCAGTTCGTATCCATCCACTTCCGGCATGCCGATGTCGCTGATGAAGACGTCGGGATGCTCGCGTTCGACCAGTTGCAGCGCCTCCGCGGCCGTCCCCGCCGTGAAAACCCGGGCATTGCAGTCAGACAGGACCCGCTTGATAAGGTCCCGCGCATCCATCTCGTCGTCCACCACCACTGCCTTGATCCCGGCAAGGTCGGTGATCCTGAAATCCGCGGAGGCGCCGCTCGGTGTTCTCGGGTGGATCCTTTCCTCCCCCAGTGCATGCCGGTGCACGACCGCCACGGGCAGACGCACGGCGAAAGTCGTTCCCTGGTTCTCGCCAGGACTTTGCGCGCGCACCGTTCCGCCGTGCATCTCCACCAGGCTCTTGACGATCGAAAGGCCCAGTCCGAGCCCGCCGAATTTACGCGTGGTGGAAGCGTCCCCCTGGCGAAAGCGCTCGAATACGTGGGGGATGAACCGGGGGTCGATGCCGATGCCGGTGTCGGCCACGCTGATCTCGATGTGGGAATTCACCCTTTCGAGAACAACCTGGACTTTGCCGCCCCTGGGCGTGAACTTGATCGCATTGCTGATCAGGTTCCAGATCACCTGCTGCAGGCGGTTCGGGTCGCCGGAGATGGTACCGGCGGTCGAATCCAGGATTTTCTCCAGCCTGATGCCTTTTGCGTCGGCGGTCGGCCTCACGGATTCGATGGCCGCCTCGATGAACGACGCCGGCTCGATCGGCTGGATGTCCAGGCGCACTTTGCCGGATGCGATGCGGCTCATGTCCAGCAGGTCCTCGATCAGTTGCGTCTGCACCCGCGCACTGCGCTCGATCGTATCGAGTCCCTTGCTCAGGTCGGTCTCGCTGCGGCTGCCGTGCCTCAGGATCTGCGTCCAGCCGATGATGGCGGTGAGCGGTGTGCGCAGTTCATGCGACAGGTTGGCCAGGAAATCGTCCTTCATGTCGCTCATGCGTTCGGCTTCGGCACGCGCCTGACGTTCGCTTTCCAGCAGCTTTCCCCGCTCCTTGAGGAGTTTCTGGGAGGCTTCGTAAAGCCGGGCGTTGTCGATGGCCACGGCCGCTTGCGAGGCCATCGCCACGATGATCCGCTCCGCCCGCTCGGCGAACACGCCGGCTTCGGAATGGCCGAAGAAAAGCCCGCCGATGACTTCACCGGAATGCGCGGCCACCGGCACTGCAAGATAACTGCGCACCGGCAAATGCCCGGGGGGCATGCCGTGATGCGGCCCCCATTTTCCATAGCGCGGGTCCTTCAGCACATCGTCGATGCGGATGGGTCCTTCGCCCCGGAATGTCGGGCCGAACAGCGCCGTGGCACGGGGCTGCCCTAACTTCTCGAACGCTGCGCGGGGCGCACCGGACAGCGTGTAGAGCATGAACGAATCGCCCTTCTCATCGGTGACGTTGTAAAAGAATGCGCCGAATTCGGCACCTGTCAGGGTCGTTCCAGCGTCGGTAACCGCCTGCACCACCGATTGCAGGTCGAGTTTCGATGCCAGCGTGATGCCGGTCTGGTTCAGCAACTCGAGGATCTGGCTTTCGTCGCGCAGCGCTTCCTCAGCGCGCTTGCGGTCGGTGATGTCCTGGACGATGCCGATCATTCCGGTCACCGGGCCATCCGCTGCGTACGTGCCGCGCCCCTTCGCGGAGATCCAGCACTGCCCGCCGGAAGGCCGGTTCACCCTGTATTCGATGTCGTAGTCGGAATGGCCCGTTACCGCTTGCTCGACTGCGATGCGCGCGCGTTCCGCGTCGTCCTGATGCAACAGTGTCCGCATTTCAGCCCAGGTAATGCTGATGGCAGGGCGCAGGCCAAATATCTGCAGGGCTCGAGGACTGAGGCTGACCTCGTCCGATTGGGTGTCCCATTTCCAGTCACCCAGATGCCCCGCGGACAAGGCGAGTCGCAGCCGTTCGGCGCCTTCTTCAAGCTCCCGGGTCTTGAGTTCCAGCGCTTCCCTGGTCCTCAGCAGATCCTGTTCGGCGCGCTGCCGTGCCGCCAGGATGCTCTCCGCATTCTGCCTGGTGACCGAGCGCAGGTTTTCCTGTTCGTCGCGGTCTTCCATTTACCTGTCTCCGAGGATGCGCTCCGCCATGGCGGTGCCCTGAATGCGGGAGCGGATTTTCGCAAACGCCGTTTCGCGGCTCGTGGAAGTGTCGTCGCTGAACGGAGCGAAGCCGCAATCGTCCGTGGTGCCCAGTTGTTCGGCGGGAATATATCGGGCCGCTTCGACAATCCGGTCGCGCACTTCCTCGGGCGTTTCCACCCGGGGATCGATGGGTGCGACGACGCCCACGAAAATCCGCTGGTGCGGTTTCATGTATTTGCGGATGGTCTCGAGCGCGTGCAGCCGGTCCTTTTCGCCGGCGAGCGCGATGTAGAAATTTCCCGCGTTGAGTTCGAACAGGCTGGGCAGAAGCGCGGTGTAGTCCACCTCCGCGCTGTGGGTCGAATCGCGGTCGCCCCCCGGGCAGGTGTGCACGCCGATGCGCTTGCGGTCCTCCGCCGGAAACCGCGCGAGCGCGAGATTGTTAAGGTCGATGAAACTCTGCAGAAGTTGCCCTGAGGGATCGATCTTCATCGCCAGCCGGCCTTCCGTGAAATCGACCTGGACGGCATGTGCGCCCGCGCGCAGGCAGCGGCGAATTTCGGCCTCGTGCTCGCCGAGCAAGTCCGCGATGAATTCGTCCCGGGAATAGCCGGGGATCTGTTCGGCCGGGTACATCAGGCTGAGGGCCGACGGCGAAATGACGGCCTGTTTCAGCGGCACCGTCGCGTACCGCATTGCAACCTCCAGGTAACCGTCGGCGTACCGCTTGTACCGGAACGGACCGGCCGTAAGGCGGGGCATCCGCCGGGTATGACCAGCCGCGAACGGAATCCTGAAGCCGTCGGGCGCCGTATTGGAGAGCCCATGCACGCAGTAGGTCCAGAAGTTGTGATATTTGCGTTGCTCGCCGTCGGTGATGACCGGAGAGCCTGTCGCTTCGAATTTCTCTATCGTGTCCCGGATCGCCTGCTCGTACAGCGGATCCAGGGCGGGATCCTCATGATCGCCGTTTGCAAGCTCGGCAATGAGGCTCGGCGGCCGCGGAATGCTGCCGATGGGTTCTGTTGGTAGGGTCATCTGTGCCATGGATTCAGGGACAGCGCACGGGAATCGATTTTTCGCATTCTGTCATGCATTGCGGCAACCATGCCACAACCGCGGTCGTGCCCGCCTTGGCGCCAGATTTCAGGTTAGGGTCAGCACGCTTTCGCCCGGGCGCATTTCGCCGATGCGCGTAGCGTGCATGAATCCTTGTTCCCGGAACACGCGCAGCACATCGTCCGCTGCCGCGGGCGCGCAAGCCACCAGCAATCCCCCCGATGTTTGCGGATCGGT
>JBKJUC010000132.1:0-22000 GCA_046590325.1 Burkholderiales bacterium
GCAGAAATAGCTGATCTCGATTTCCTCTTTCCTGATGCGTGCGAGGAAAGCTTCGGTGCTGACGCCCATGCGGGCGGCGGTATAAGCCTTGCCCTGCGATATCTGGATGCTACGCACCGGCGCGCCCTCCATGCGCAGGAAGGCGATAAGAAATCCCTGGGGACCGCAGATCGCCACGCAGATCGGGCGGTTGAAGTCCTGCTTCGCCTTCGCGATCGCCCGGTCCAGCAGTGGTTTCACGATTTCCAATGTCAGGCCGGCCATTTCATCACTCCTTTTGAATGAATTACATCAATCCGGCGCGGTGGTGTTATCCGGCACAGGTGACAGCCAGCACGCTTTCGCCCTGGCGCATTTCACCGATGCGCGTAGCGTGCATGAATCCTTGTTCCCGGAACACGCGCAGCACATCGTCCGCTGCCTCGGGCGCGCAAGCCACCAGCAATCCCCCCGATGTTTGCGGATCGGTGACCAGATTGCGCTTCCACCCCGCGAAGTCCGCCGGCACTATCACCTCGCCGCCGTAGCCCGACCAGTTGCGGCCCGATGCACCCGTGGCCGTGCCCTGCCTGGCCCATTCGAGTGCTTCGGACAATATGGGCAAAGCTTCGAAGCTCACGCTTGCACCGAGCCGCGAGCCGCGGCAGATCTCCAGCAGGTGGCCACCGAGACCGAATCCGGTGACGTCGGTCATCGCGTGCACGCCCGGCACATCGGCCAGCCTGAGGCCAGGCGTATTGAGCTGCGTCGTCGTATCCAGCATCTGCCGGTATCCTGCCGCCGACAGGTTCCCTTTCTTGAGTGCGGCGGACAGAATGCCGACACCCAGCGGCTTGCCAAGGATCAGCACATCGCCCGCCCGTGCGCCGCTGTTGCGCTTGACCTTGTCCGGATGCACGATCCCCAGCACCACCAGGCCATAGACCGGCTCCAGCGTATCGATGGAATGTCCGCCCGCTATGGGAATGCCCGCCGCGGCGCAAACCGACTCGCCGCCGGCGAGGATCGCCCGGATGACGTCGACGGGAAGTTTCTCCAGCGGCATGGCGACCACTGCCAGCGCGAAAATCGGCTGGGCGCCCATGGCGTACACATCGGAAATGGCGTTGGTCGCGGCAATACGGCCGAAGTCGGTGGGGTCGTCGACGATGGGCGTGAAAAAATCGGTCGTCGCCACGATGGCCTGCTGGTCGTTGAGGCGATAGACCGCCGCATCGTCGCGGGTCTCGATGCCGACCAGCAGATCCCTGGGCAGGGTGCGCAGCGGCGTCTTTGCCAGAATCTCGGAAAGCACGGCGGGCGCAATCTTGCAGCCGCAGCCTCCGCCGTGGCTGAATTCGGTAAGACGGATGGGACGTTCTGGGGGAGCGTTCAGCTGCGTCATTATTGTTGCGGGCCATCGTTGCAGGGTCGGGTCGCTTAGAATACCTCAGTCCCCATTCTGGTACTTCATCGGTGCGCTACGAAAGCAGCGTCGATCTTGCCCGGCTCGACGACTTCGACGAAGTCGTCGATGTGCGCTCGCCCGCGGAGTTCGCCATCGATCATGTGCCCGGCGCGGTGAACTGCCCGGTACTCAGCGACGATGAGCGCGCCCGGGTCGGCACGGCTTACAAGCAGGTTTCGCCATTCCAGGCGCGCAAGATTGGCGCTGCACTGGTAGCGAAAAACGTGGCGCGGCATCTCGACACGCATTTTGCCTCGCGCGACCAGCACTGGAAGCCGCTGATCTATTGCTGGCGCGGGGGCAAGCGTTCGGGCTCGCTGACACTCATTCTGCGGGAAATCGGCTGGGATGCGGCGTCGCTGCAAGGCGGCTACCAGAGCTACCGGCGCGCAATGCTTGTGCAACTCGAAGAACTGCCGGCGCGATGCGATTTTCAGGTCGTCTGCGGTCCCACCGGCAGCGGCAAAAGCCGCCTGCTGCAAAACCTGGCTGCGCGCGGCGCGCAGGTCCTCGACCTCGAAGCACTGGCGCGACACCGCGGCTCGGTGCTCGGCGACCTGCCCGGCGATCCGCAGCCCGGCCAGAAAATGTTCGAAAGCCTGGTCTGGGACGCGTTGCGGAATTTCGATGCCGGACGCCCGGTTTTTGTCGAGGCGGAAAGCAGCAGGATCGGCGCCGTGCGGGTACCGGCGGCACTGCTGGTACGGATGCGCACATCGAATTGCCTGCGCATCGAGGTGCCCATGGCGGAGCGGGTGCGCTTCCTGATCGACGAATACCGGCATTTCCTCGCCGAGCCGGGATGGCTGAAGACACAACTGTCGCGGCTGACGGCGTTGCATTCGAAAGCCACGGTCGAACGCTGGCTCGAGCAGATCGATGCGCGAGCATGGGAGGATCTGGTCGGCGACCTGCTCTGCACGCACTACGATCCGGCCTATCGGCGTTCCCTGATGAATAACTATCCGACGCTGACCGACGCCGCAATGATTGTTGCCACCCGCCTGGACGAAGCAGGATTCGCGGGCGCTGCAAATACCCTGCTGGAGCGGGAACGGGGAGTTGAACCGGCGCTGGGCTGACTGCCGTGCGCGCGACGCCTCAGAGCTTTATATGCTCTCCGGCGATGTAATCCTGGATGATGCCGCCGATGTCGGTGTCCGCCTTGAAGCCCATCGCCAGTCCCCGGTCGGCCTTGAAGCGCGCCGGGAAAGTCCTGACCATGTTGTTGATCCGCTCCACCGGCTTGAACACGACGCGTTTCGCGACTTCATCGCCGGCTATTCGGCGCAGCGCTTCAACGCCCTCCTTTACCGAGAAAGTAACCCCGGGAAGGGTAACGGCGCGATCCGTCCCCCAGGCTGTCGCCGAAAGATCGTGCGCATGCACGAAATCGTCAAGCACCTTGCCGGGGGAAAGTATCCACATTTCGATCGAGTCCTCCACCGGCACTTCGCAGACCAGGCCGTTGAGCGGCTCCCTGAACATGCCGCTCGCAAAAGATGTCGATGCGAGGTTCGGCTTGCCGGGCCGCACGACAATGGTCGGCAACCGCAGGCTGCGGCCGTCGATCATGCCCTTGCGCGTGTAGTCGTTGACCAGGTATTCGCCGATGACTTTCTGCGTGCCATAGGAAGTCCGCGGCGTCGGCGTGATGGAATCGTCCACGACTGCCGGAAGCTTGCCGCCGAACACGGCCAGCGAACTGGCGAACACCAGACGCGGCGGCGCGTCGAGATCGCGGCAAGCCTCCAGCAGATTCCGGGTTCCATCGAGATTGACGCGATAACCCACGTCGAACTCGGCTTCCGCATGCGCGCTGACCACGGCCGCCAGATGGAAAACCGAAGCCGTGTCGCGATCCAGGGCCGCTTCGACCACGTCCAGTTCCGCGATGTCGCCTTTCACGTAGACGAGACGTGGATCTGGATCCGGCGGAAACGCCGCGTCGAACAGCTTGATCTGTGAAATGGCCGAAGGCTTGCCATCCGGTCCGGCGAGGGTGCCTCGCTCAAGCAGCTGGAGCGCAAGCCTGTAACCCAGAAATCCCCCGCCTCCGGTAATGAACACTTTCATTTACTTAATCTCCTCGGACTTCATCATCGATAAACCTGATTTTCACCGCAAAGGCGCAAAGAGCGCAAAGGAGTGCAAAGGCGGGTCAAGGCAAATCTGCGATTGCAAGGAAGACCAGCCCGGCATTCCGGTCGCCGCAGAATCGATATGTCACCCACACGTTCTGCTTTCGCGCAATTGGACCTTGTCTCCCTTCGCGTTTCCTTTGCGACCTTTGCGTCTTTGCGGTGACATCAAGACCAGATTTACTCCCCAGAAGGGGGCTGGAAACGTTTGACATGAACCTGGTAATCCGGCAGCCGCCGCCTGTAGGTCGACGACATCAGCGGCGATGAAATCATGAAGTCCGCGGACGCACGGTTGCAGGCCACGGGGATGTTCCACACCACCGCGATGCGGATCAGCGCCTTGACGTCGGGATCGTGCGGCTGGGCCTCGAGCGGATCCCAGAAGAAGATCACGAAGTCGATGCGCCCTTCCGCGATCTTCGCGCCGATCTGCAGGTCGCCACCGAGCGGGCCGCTCTGCAGTTTCTCGATGGGCGTCTTCAGGGCGTCTTCCAGCAGCTTCCCGGTGGTGCCGGTTGCGCAGAGTTCGTGCCGCGCCAGCATCTCGCGGTTATAGAGCGCCCATTCGAGCAAATCCTGCTTCTTGTTGTCGTGCGCGACGAGCGCAATTCGCTTGCGCGGGGCAATGTCTGCGGCGGCTGTCATGTGCGGTCCCGGTACGAATCCATTCGGCAGAAAACCGCAGAAAACCTTATAGCGGCGCGGCGGCAACGCCGCCGCCCGGCGATAGATTGCTCGGAACGCGGGATTTCGTCAAAGGCAGGTTCACGGATCGGCGAAGCGCCGGACCCGCCTACTCCAGTGAGGGCCTGGTTACCAGGCGGCTCCCAGGTTGTTTCTTGCCAACACTAGCGTTTCGCAAGCCGTCGCTGATTTGCGGCAGCCCGGGAATGGATGGGCTTGAGCCCTTTGCCCGCGATACGGGGGACCGCGGTCGAGATTCTCGCTGTTGCCGCATTCGAATTCGCCATTGCCGCCCGGACGACGCGAGCCTGCCCGGCGGCGAACCGCGACGGGGTAAAGCTCGTCGCCAGCGAGAACATCATGGGCAGTCCCGCGAACAGTTGCCTGGTCGCCATCGCCAGGATCTGCTGGTTAAAGGAAAATACGCCGTACGCCATTGCCTGTGCGGATTCTGCGGCGGCCTCGACTTTCTCGCGGCCCATCAAACCCATTTCGGCCCGATCGGTTGATCCTGGCCGGACACCGGCAACAAACATCTGTTGGACACGGAGGGCGACTACCTCGGCGGAACTCACCATCATTTGCGCGGAGTTCAAGGCCAGGCTGGTCCATGCCTGGAAAGGGTTGGCAAGCAGGCCGGCATTTTGGTTCAAATTCATTCTCTAATCCTTTCTCGATTCAATGGTTGAACGTGCTCGTTTTGAGCTGACTTCTTGTGAGCGGTTGCCGGTGGGCAAGTTCCCGGGTAGAGCAAGGTCCTGGCAATCAAATTCCTGGCGAGCCCGTTCGACGCCGGCTAGCTGCGGCTGCACGGATTGCAGAAGTCCCTTCAGGAGTTCCAGGTCGACCGGCTTGACCAGGTGATCATGGAACCCGGCTTCGCGGGAACGCTGCTTGTCTTCCGCCGTTCCGTATCCGCTCAACGCGAACAGCACCGTGGCCCGGGTGGAAGGGTCCTGGCTCAGTTGCCGGGCGACGTCATAGCCACTCATGCCAGGCATGCCGAGGTCCTGGAATACGACCTGCGGACGGGTATCGGCGACCACCTGCAACGCGGACGGGCCGTCGTAGGCGGTGAGGGTCTCGTAACCTTGCAGACGCAAGAGCATGGCCAGGCTGTTGGCCGAGTCCCGGTTGTCATCGACCACCAGGATGCGCAGGTCCCGGGACAGTGCGGGGTAACGCGCATGCCGATCCGCCTGCTCTGTTTTCAGCGCTACGCCGGGGCGACCGGTTGACGGAATGCGTACGATGAACTCGCTGCCCTGCTCCAGGCCGCTGCTGTTCGCCTCGACCGTGCCTCCATGCATCTGCACCAGGCGCTTGACCAGCGCCAATCCGATCCCGAGTCCGCCGCGCGAGCGTTCCAGGGAACTGTCCACCTGTGAAAACGGCTCGAAAATGCGCGACAGCATTTCCCCGGCGATGCCGAGACCGTTGTCCCGCACCCGGATCGTGATTTCGCCTTCTTGTTCTGCGGCATCCAGTTCGATGCGGCCGCCGTCTTTCGTGTACTTCGCGGCGTTGTTCAGCAGGTTGGCAATGACCTGGGCGAGGCGCGTCAAGTCGCCTTCGAACCAGACCGGTTCGGCTGGCAATGTCACGGCGAGCACGTGGCCGCAGGCATCGATGAGCGGACGGGCCGTCTCCAGGGCGTGATTGACGACCGTCTCGAGCTGGATGCGCTGCGTGCGCAACTCCAGCTTGTCGCGGGTTATTCGGGAGATGTCCAGCAAATCATCGATCATTCGGGTCATGGACTGCACCTGGCGCCCAAGAACGTCGATGGCCCTGCGTTCATCCGGTTGCGCCAGTCCGCGGTTGCGCAGGTACTGAACCGCATTTTGCATGGGCGCCAGCGGATTGCGCAGTTCGTGGGCAAGCACGGCCAGAAAATCATCCTTGCGGCGGTCGGCTTGCTGGACGGCTTGCGAAGAAAGTCTAATCTGGCAAGCCGCTGAGGCGAGCTTCGCGAGGTTCCTGAGCACGCGCGCATCTTCGGACTCGAACTTGCGCTGATCGTCGTTCGCCATCACCCAGATGGTCCCGATCAGCTCCCCGTCGATGGAGAACGGGCACAACAGCGTTTCGACGATCGGCGGGCTGACGTCTTTCAGGTAGGCGAAGTGACGCCCGGGGTGCGAAAACAGCATCAACGCGTTGCGGTCGATGACAGTCCCGCAAGGGCTGAAATGGCGCGGCATGGTGCCCATGCGGCGGGAGGCATGGCGTCCGGCAATGGCATGCGAGCGAAAAATCTGCTGGCCATTCTCCTCCTCGGCAATGCTGATGCCGGCGGAGTCGGCCTTGCACAACTCGAGCGTCCTCTCAACGATCTGCTGGAGAATGCCTTCCGGCGAACCGGCTATCTCCTGCGCCAGCGCCACCAGGGCCCGGTTCTCGGCTTCGTGATCGGGGGGCCGTGATGGGCGCCAGGCAAGCTCGATAGTGCTGATGACCGACTCCAGATCCGCGCCCTGACGGACGGGACGCACTACAGTCTGCATCTGGTTTACTCCCGCGGTTGTCACACAGAACTTGATGAACTCGCTAATTTTTTGCTGCGGTCAGAAGGCTACGGCAGGGATCAAACCCGCCACCGGCCTGACGCTTTCCTGAGGCCTGTTGGAGACGCTCGCGAGGTGTGTGCCGAACAGGCGTTTTCATCTTCGCCAGCATCCCCGCCAGCATTCCCACAGGGCGACTCCGTTGTAGCAGGCGGGAATTTCATCGTATGTACGGTAACGCACATGCAGCACGGCCCACACGGGGGTAGATTGGCTCACTGGCGGTTGCGTAACAGTTGAAAGGTCACGTCCTGCCAGCATTCAGCCTCAAGGGGAGTGGTTTTCCGGAGCGACAGAAAAAGCGACAGAAAATCCGACGTTCAATGCATGTGCACATTTGCACATTGAAGGGGGGACCGGCTATGCGAATTGACGACAGAAAATCCCGCCGTTCGTTGAAGGGGGTCACATTGAAGGGGGCCGCCTTAAAGGGGGCCACTGGCGTAGCGCTCATGATGTCCTGCGCCGCCGGCATTGCCGCCTTGATATCCGTTCCAGGCGGCGGACCGGTCACCACCGTTGCTCTGACCAGATTGCTTCCGGTAGCTGCCCGGGGCAGCGGTACGGACGCCACGGCGGGAGCCGGACGGTCCGCTGAGGGCGGCGGCATTAACCGGGTCGCGGACCACGCCAGTGCCCCAGCGACCCAGGCCGGCGGCAGCACGGATACCGAAGACACCGAGATTGCGGTCCTCCTCGACTGGCATCTGGCTGCCAACAACGTTTACGGCGCCATCCATCTCGAGGATCTGCCGCAATCGCGATAGCGACGCCTCACTTTCGCGATCGATTTCCGTTCTCCCGCTCTGTGATCGACTCCCTCATCGATTACGCCTTGGACCGGGCCTCGAATAACTCCTGAGGTCTTTGTTTCCCTACCTGGCTTTTCCCTGCCCGGCGTTTCCCTACCTGGCGGCGCCAGCGTAACGGGCAGCAGCAAACCCTGGCGCCAGCATCCAGCCAGAAGTTCAGCTTCCTCCTCCGTGATCTCATGATGTGATCGCCGTCGGCGCCCGTCGGCGTCCGTCGATCGTTCCCTTTCCGGATTAGCCGGCCGCCGAACTTTCCGGCGGACAGGGTCGTAACGCGCGCGCGCATAACTTCGAGCGCGCCGCTTCACCTTCGTCGCCGATTGCGGACGATCCCCCTACGGGCGCGCTGCCCTATGTGCGTTAGCGCACGTAGTACGCAAAAATTTCCGATGTTTTGTGCGATAGCGCACAGACGAAATCTTGTGTTGTGTAGCTTCCCCCAAGCGCGCATAGTCGCCCTCGCTTAATTTCAGGCACCTGCCTGAGCGTCTTCAAGTGACGCATGAGCATTGCGGGACCGCAGTGCCGGGGGATATCGGGGGAACGCCATAAAAATCCAACTCTTATTGGTTGTGCGCAGCATTTTCATTGCTTCTGCATTATCGGCAGCATGGGTGTCGGCTGCAGACGATAACGGCAACAAGTTTGAGGAAAAGGGGATCTCTTCAAAGCAGGTCCAATCCGGGCAGGTCCGATCGGACCATCCCCGGTTCAATCGCGAGGCGCTCGATATCAATGTGTACGGGCTCGCCTACCACCCGGATCGCGAAACGGTGCACAGAATGGGCCTGGACAACGAATTCAATCCCGGGCTGGGGCTGCACTATGAGCTGCGCAATACCCCGCGCGGTGTCACCTTTGCGGAAGTGGGCGCGTACGAGGACTCGGGCAATAGCTTAGCCGCGTTTATCGGGCTGGGCTACCAGTTCAAGATGGGTGAGCATTGGCGTGTCGGCGCCGCTGTCGCCCTCATGAACAGCGAGACTTACAACCAGGGCACGAGCTTTGTCGGCATGGTTCCGGTGATTACCTACGACACCGGACGCGTCAAACTGAACGCGGTCTATTTTCCGAAATTCGGGAATTACAACAGAGTCGCGGCCTACGGCTTCTACCTCGGCATTCCCTTCGGGCGAAAGCCCGATTAGGGGGCGCCAACCCAAGGTTAAGGTGCGCCGGCCTGAGGGAGCGGCGGCGGGCGGGCGATCCTGCGTAAATTCCTAGAATGGTTTGATCGTCGTCCCGGTTGCCGATGGGACGAAAGCGTCCGGCGCACTCGAAGGAAGAATGTTCGCCAGAGTTCGGGCAACGCCAAGCAGGCTGAGCAGCGTCGCCAAGGGCCTGCTCGGCAGCGCGCTCGGCGGGGTGCCTGGCTGGGTCTTGATGTCCGGCATGGCGGCCCGGGGCCTCGTGAAAATTCCGGCGGCGAAACCCACGCTTCCTGCCACCAGAAACATGGCCGGAGACGTCAACTGTGTTCGCAGTTCCTGCCCGATCGTGGAAACGCGGGCTGCGACCCGCCGCCGATGCAGCATGACCTCCGTTTCCGCCTGCACGACCAGAACCGCAAGCGGTGCGGGCCGAAATCGCTGTCTCATGGGTTCAGGCATCACGGTCCGTCCGCAGCAGGGAGCTTCATCGCCGGCCGCAGACTGCGCAGGGTCGCGGAAAAATGCAGATGCCGGCTTTGCCGCCGGATCACCTGATAGAGCACACCCGCGAGCACCAGATTAGCGGCGACCGCAAGCAGCATCGCGATGCCCGCATTGACGCCGAACCCGATCAGTCCCAGCACTGCGGCACCCAGCAGCCCGAGCCAGGCGCTGACCACCAGTATCGCAATCGCTACGCCGGCGATGACCATGGTGACCAGGCCTCTGCCGGCCTGTCTGGTCTCAAGCGCCGCCAGCGTCAACCCATCGTGCACCAACCCTCGCAGTTCGTACCACAACGACCGCGCCTGATCGATCAACCCGGAATCCTCCGGGCTCCCGACGCCGACCGCAGACGGCTGGTCCTGAAGGCCCGCACCGTCGACGGATGCCATATCCTTGGCCGACCTACCGCGAACTCAGCAGACGGCTCAGGAGAAAGCCGGCGGCAATCGCTATACCCAGTGACGCCACCGGATTCTCGCGCACGTAACCGCGGCACTGCTCCATCGCCTGCGCCTGCATGTTCTTCAGTTGCTCTCCCTTCACGCCCAGGGTATCCGCCGCCTGCGCAGCCACGCCGGCGAGTTTGTCCACGGTCTGGTGGGCGCTGGACGCGATCCTGTCGACCATCGGGCGTGCCGCGTCCGAAACCTTGTCGATGGCGTTATGCGCACCGGCACGGGCCTCGAGGCCGGCTGGAGTCGGACTGTGGCTGCCGTCGGTGTTGCCTGGCCTGAGATTCCCGGTTGTTTCCATATCTGTCTCCTTGATCGAACAGGCTGACGAATATCAGCCGTTCGCGTTGATCGCAATAGCGTTGATCGGATTAGCGTTGATCGGATTAGCGTTGATCGAATTGGCGTTGCTCTGAACCGAGGACTGCAAGGCGCCCTAGTTCATGATGAGATAAATGATCACCAGTACCACGACCGGAACGCCGAGCACCCATCCCAGTAAATACTTGCCCATTTCATTTCTCCTTACTTCGCGACGGCAGCGATTCGCCCGGCACACCCTACCCGGCGCACTCTACTGAACGCGGATCTCGTTCTCGACGGACGTCACACCTTTTACCCCACGTGCAAGATCGGCGGCCTTGTAGGACTCTTGCCAGGTCTCGGCCGTTCCGGTCAGCGTGACGACGCCTTTCATGGTATTGACCTTGATATTGCGGGCTTTGGTTTCGTCCTCGGCCACCAGTTCCGATTTCACTTTGGTCGTGATCCAGGAGTCGTCGACGTACGCCCCGGTTCTTTCACCCTGACCGGTGCTCGCGCAACCGGCCACGCCCAACATCAAGGCGGCCACGAACAGCAAACTTACTTTGGATGCATTCTTCATTGTTTACTCCTGAATCTGATTGAATCGCCATTGACTCCCGGACCGTGGGCCCGGGCATCGTTTCGTTGAAGACCAACTGTCACGGCGCTGACCCTACACGCCGGGGCACGTTACTTCTGTCGGTTGGCGCACATAAGCCGGCGCCTGGGCGAATTCGAACGCGACCGCAGCGGGCAGGCGCCCGCACAACGCGTGTCGATTCAAGGAAATCCCCAGCCACGCAGCATTGCCGCCGCATGAAAAGCGTTACCGGGTTTACGAGGGAGATTGGTCAACCGGAAAGCGCTTTGCGCTCCGGGCGACGTGCCGCTTACGACTTCGGCGGCGGAATGAGGCGCTGCACCACGTCGCGCAGCTCTTCTATTTCGTGAGGTTTGGCAATCAGTTCGCGCACCCCGGCCGCGGCCGCCTCGGTGCGCAATTCATCGGTGATATAACCCGAGACCAGGATCACCGGCAATCCCGGCCGGGCATCGCGAATCGCCCGCGCGATGTCCAGTCCGGACATGCCGGGCATGTTGAAATCAGACACCACCAGGTCGAAGTGCGCGCCGGCGAGCAGCGCATCGAGCGCCTCGCGTTGCTCCAGGTAAGCGGTGACCCGGTACCCCCAGCGCTCCAGCATCCGTTTCAACATGAACACCTGCGCTTCGTCGTCGTCGATGTAGAGGATCCGCTGCCCGCGCCCTTCGCTGGCCGGTCCCGCCTTCTCGGTCGTACTCAGGGCAGCCGCGGCCTTACTCGCGCGCGGAAAATACAGCTCGAACCGGCTGCCCTTTCCGGGCTCGCTGTGCGCGACGATCGCCCCGTCGTGCGACTGCATGATTCCGTGCGCCACCGACAGGCCCAGCCCCGTGCCTTTGCCTGGCGGTTTGGTGGTGAAGAACGGTTCGAAAATCCGCAGCCGGGTTGCCGCGTCCATGCCGTGTCCCGTGTCGCTGACCACGACGCGCGCGTAGCTGCCCGGACGCAGGTTTAAATCCAGTTGCGCGGAGGCCTCCTCCAGCGTGATGCCCTCCGTCCGTATGTCGATGCTGCCAGACCGGCCTTCCATCGCGTGCGCGGCGTTGGTGCCCAGATTCAGCAGCACCTGCTGCACCTGGGTCGGATCGGCCACGATGGACGGCGTATCAGCGGCGCAGCTGCACTGGATGCGCACGCCAGCGGGCAGCGCAGCGCGCAACAGACCCACGGATTCCTGCACGATCGAAGTCAGCGATGTCACGCGGCGCGAGGTTGGCTGGCGGCGGCTGAAGGAAAGGATCTGCTGCACCAGATCCTTGGCGCGGTTCGCGGCTTTCTGAATCTCTCCCAGGCTGATCAGCGCCTGCCAATTCGCGCCGGCATCCTGGCGGGCGAGTTGGGCGTTGCCCAGAATTGTCCCGAGGATATTGTTGAAATCATGGGCGATGCCTCCCGCCAGGGTTCCGATCGCCTCCATTTTCTGCGATTCCCGCAACTGCGCCTCGAGCGAGGCGTGCGCCCGTTCGGACATTTTGCGCCCGCTGATGTCCTGAAACGCACCTTCCATTCCGATGATGTTGCCGGCGCCATCCCGCACCGCCTGGCCGATGGCACGGACATTGATGCGGCGGCGCCTGGCGGTCAGAATTTCCAGCTCGCAATCGAAGGGCGTGCCATCCCGGGCGCAGGTTTTCAGTGCGCCGGAGATGATTTCATACGATTCCGGCGGATAAAGGGAAAGGGCTTCGGCCAAAGGCGGCACGGTCCCGTTGGGAAAATCCAGAATCGCGCAGATCTCATCCGACCACATCAAGTCGTTGTTTGGCAATTCGAGGGCCCAGCCGCCAACCTGCGCCATCTTGCCGGCGGTCTGCAGCAGGCTCTGGCTGTGGCGCAGCTTTTCCTCGATCGCCCTGCGTCCGGTAATGTCGCTGATGACGACACGGCAGGAGCGCGCGCCGCCCTCGCCCGGCGCGACGGTTGTCTCCACCCACGCAGTCAGGCGCGCGCCCTGCTTTCCAAACAGGCGCAACTGGAACGCTTGCGGTGCGCCGGTCGAAAACAGCTCCCGGCGATGCAGGTAGTAAGTGTCCGCGTCCTCACCGACGACAAAGCGGCCAAGGGGTTGCCCGACCAGCGCCCCCCGCGCGACGCCCAGCAACGTGGCGCCGGTGAGATTCGCTTCCAGGATCGCCCCGTTCTCGTCCAGCGTGAAATAGCCGACCGGCGCCAGGTCGTACAGGTCGAAGTAGCGTGCGCGGGAAGCTTCCAGCGCTGTCTGCGCGTGGCGCAGTTCCTCATTCTGCAATTCCAGTTCAATCTGATGCACCTGCAGATCGTGAAGCACACTCTGCACTTCGGAGGGCGAGAGGGTGTCCAGGTGCTCCAGCAACCTGCCGGTTTTGTTCAACGCAATCTTTTTTTCCGCCTTCTGGCGCAACGTGTCCATCAGGCCGGCGGCCGTCACGCTGGCGGCGGTCTTGCCCTTCACACGCCCGCCCTCTCGGTCGTGGCGATGGCGTAGATCTCTCCGGCATCATTGACCAGCGCGGTGGCGGTCAGCGACACGCGCAGGATGCGGCCATCCCTGGCGATCCGCTCCGCCTGATAGGGCTGCAGGACCTCGGCCCTGCTGAGCTGGCGGACCACATCCAGCGCTTCGTGCCGGCCTGCCGGCGGGATCAGGTCGCGGATGTTCATGGCCAGCGCCTCGGCTTCGCTCCAGCCATACAACCGGGCCGCGCCCGGATTCCAGCTCACGATTTTGCCATCCAGATCCTGCACCAGGATGGCGTCTCGCGAGTCGGTCACCACAACCGCCAGGCGGCGCAGGGTCGCGGCATTCTGCAGCGCCTCCTTCGCCTGTTTGATTTCCGTGATGTCGAAAAAGGTGATGACAGCGCCGTCGATCACGTTGTCCAGCGTGCGGTAAGGGCGGATGCGCAGGACAAACCACCTGCCCAGCTTGTCCTGCACCTCGACCTCCTTGGGGACCAGCGTATCCAGCACCTGCTGCACATCCGGCACCAGGCGATCGTAGTCCTTCAGGTTGGAGACAATATGCCCCACCGGCCGCCCCACATCGGTCGCGATGAGGTTAATCACCTGGGTAACCGCGGGCGTGAAGCGCTGGATGAGCAAATGATGGTTGACGAAAATCGTGCCCACGCCGGTGCCGGCGAGCAGATTGTTCATGTCGTTGTTGGCCTGCGAGAGATCGGCCACCTTGCCCTGCAATTCGGCGTTGACCGTGGCCAGCTCCTCGTTGACCGATTGCAACTCCTCCTTGGAGGTTTCCAGTTCCTCGTTGGTCGACTGCATTTCCTCGTTGATCGACTGCATTTCCTCGTTCGCGGATTTAAGTTCTTCGTTGGAGGTTTCCAGTTCCTCGGTGGTGGTCTGCAGGTATTCCTCCTTGTCCTTCAATTCCTGCTTGAGCGCCTCGGCCTGCGCGCTTTGTTCCATTCTGAGTTCATCCGCGACGGAGCGGGAACGCTTGCCTCCGGTTTTTTCCGTCACTTCAGCGGGCCCCTCCGGGGCATGTTCCAGGATGATCAGGAACAGCGGCGGCTCGGCCGAGTCCGAAGAGACCGGACGGATCTTGAGATTGACGCTGGAGAAATCGCCGTTGGTCTTGACGCGAAGGCCCGGATGGAACACCGCTTCCCGGGTCGCCACCGCGTTGCGCAAGGCAGTGGTCAGGCGCGGGCGCAACCCCTGGCGGGCCATTCTCAGGATGTTCAGGCCAGCCTCGCCCGGTGCTGGCTCCAGGTACTCGCCGGTGCGTCCATGCAGGTAAAGAATATCCCCGCGCTCGTTAACCAGCGCGCCGGCGGGGGCGTACTGCTGCAGCAGTGCGCGTTCGGTCAGGTCGCGCAAGCGCACGGCCGGGTCGCGCACGGCATTGGCGGCCGGACGCGGGGCGCCGCCAGCCGCAAAGGGCGGCGAAAGGAACTGCTCCAGGGCGAGGCGCCGGGGGGCGCCATCGTCCTTGCGCTGATAAAGCTTGGCGGTTCGATTAAGGGTTACAAACAGTTCCACCCGGTCCCCAACGGACTCCGAAGTACCCAGGAGCAGCACCCCCCCCGGGTTAAGCGCGTAGTGGAACAGCGGAATGAGTTTCTTGTGCAGTTCCTGGTTCATGTAGATCAGCAGATTGCGGCAACTGATCAGGTCGAGTCTGGAAAATGGCGGATCCCTGATCAGATCCTGCTCGGAAAAGACCAGAATGTCGCGGATGGACTTGTTGATGCGAAGAAAAGCGCCCCCCGGTTCCTCGGTAAAAAAGCGCGCCAGCCTTTCGGGCGATATATCTGCGGCGATACTGGCCGGGTAGAGGCCGGCGCGCGCCTGCTCGATGGCCAGGCTGTCGATATCGGTTGCGAACACCTGGAGCTTGAAGCTGGTCTTGAGCGCCTCCATGCGCTCCTGCAGCAGTATGGCGATGGAATAGGCTTCCTCGCCGGTCGAGCAGCCGGGAACCCATACCCTTATCAAGTCGCCAGCGGGCTTGTTGGACAGTAGGCGGACGATGGCCTCCTCCTCCAGCGCCTTGAAGGCTTCCGGGTCGCGGAAAAAATGGGTGACCCCGATCAGCAGATCCCGAAACAGGGCATTCACCTCTGACGGATTCTTGCGCAGATAGAGCACATAGTCGTCCACATTGCCAACCTGGTTTACCGCCATGCGCCGCTCGACGCGGCGATTGATGGTGTTGTGCTTGTACTGGGAAAAATCGTGGCCGGTCTGGGCACGCAGCAGGATGAACATCTTTTTCAGCGCGTCATCGACCCGGAGGCCGGGCGAAAGGGCTGCGCCGGACCCGCGGCCGAACGCGTGGGCGACATAGGTAATCAGGCGTGCGGGCATTTCCGCCGGCGGCAGCACAAAATCCACCATGCCGGTGGCAATGGCGCTGCGCGGCATGCCATCGTATTCGGTGGATGTGGAGTCCTGCGCCATCACCATGCCTCCCTCCGCCTTGATCGCCCGAATTCCCTGGGTACCGTCGCTGCCGGTGCCGGAGAGCACGATGCCGATCGCCAGTGCGCGCTGATCCTGCGCCAGTGAACGGAAGAAAAAATCGATCGGGGAGCGGTGACCGCGAGGCTCACCCGGTTCCAGCAACTGCAATGTGCCGTTCAGATACGCCATGTCGCGGTTGGGCGGAATGATGTAGGTGCAGTTGGGCTCGACCCGCATGCCGTCCTCGACTTCGGTCACCCGCATCCGCGTATAGCGCCGGATCAGTTCGGTGAGGATGCTTTTGTGGTCCGGTGCCAGGTGTTGCACCAGGATGAACGCCATGCCACTGCCACTGCCACTGCCACTGGGTATGGCGGAAAAAAACGCTTCGAACGCCGCCAGGCCACCCGCCGACGCGCCGATGCCGACGACAGGAAAAGCCGCTTGGGCTTGCGCATCGGGTTCCCGCGCCACCTCTGTGGGGACACCGGGTATGAGGACGCCGGGTGTGGGGACGCCGGGCGACCCGGCAGATCTTTTTTTTGGGGGGGCTTTTTTCCGGGCGGTCATGAACGATCCTCGACGAACGGCACGCGATCATTGGCGAAGCAGGCGGTCACGCGGCAGGCTCGGCGAGTCTACACCTATTATTATCATTGTTTGGCGCACACAGCGCGGTTGCGTCCACCGCTCCGCGCAACGGCCGGATCCCGGGCAGCGCTTCGGGAACAGACGAAAGCAGCCGCGCTTGCCGCCGCTCAGCGATCCGCCGCCCATGAGGCGGGTATCTCGACCGCGGCCTTGCGGTCCGGTCGGATGGTGTCCTGGCACGGCCTCACATCGGTCAGCAGGCGGCTCAATTCCTTCCTGACCACTTCGTAGCACTCGCAGGCACGCGCTTCCAGGCCGGCGCGCTGGAGCACTGTGATGTGGCCACGGCGGTGGCGGATAATACCGGCTTCCTGCAATTTCCCGGCCGCCTGCGTAATGCCTTCGCGGCGCACGCCGAGCATGTTGGCAACCAGTTCCTGGGTCATGATCAATTCACTTGAGGGGCTTCGATCGAGGGTCAACAGCAGCCAGCGGCATAACTGCTGCTCCACCGTATGGTGCCGGTTGCAGGCCGCGGTTTGCGTCATCTGGGTAATCAGCGCCTGCGTGTAGCGCAGCAACAAACGCTGCAGCAAGCCGGCGCGCTCGAATTCCCGCTTCAGCAGGCGGCCCTCCAGCCGGAACGCGTGGCCCTTGATTTGCACCACGGCCGAGCTTGGCGTGGTGTTGCCCCCCATAAATAACGGGATTCCGACCATGCCTTCATTGCCAACCCCGGCGGATTCGGCCGATGCGCCGGACTCCATGACATAGTGCAGCGACACGATGGCGGTGGTGGGGAAATAGGCGTGGTGCAACTGCCCGCCAGGTTCGTAGAGCATTGCGCCAAGCGGCATCGGGACCAGCTCCAGATGCGCCGCCAGCGGCTCCAGGTCCGCCGCCGGCAGGGCGGCGAGAAGATGGTTCTGTTTCAGGCTGTCGAGTGAAGTCATCAGTGAAGTCATCGTCGGCGCGCTGGAGTCCGGAGTTCTAAGGCTTTGCGGAAAGTTCCAGGCCGATTCCGCGGTAACCGACGAAGCGGCTGAGCCGGTTGTAAATCGGCTCGCCGCTGACCTGAAACTTTTGTTGTGAGCCATCGGCATTGACGCGGCTGAAGACGAAGTCCAGGAATGGCTGCCGGTCGGCTATGGTCGCGCGCAGCACTTCCCGCTCCGCTTCATTCCATCCTGTGGCGGCCCGGCCATCGCCTGCCTCTCCGGTCAGGGTGCCGACCTGGATGCCGAGCATTTCCAGGACCGGGCCGGACACCCGGGTAAAGTTCCCGTCCCCATCCTGCTCCCAGTACCAGTCTGTCGCCAGTTCGGTCAGGCTGCGAAAGCGGGCTTCGCTTTCGCGCAGCTCGGCGGTGCGTTCCTGCACCATCTGTTCCAGCACCAACGTGTGGTCCTCGAGTTTTTTGTACAGCAGCCGCACTTCCAGCATGTTGCGGATGCGTGCCTTGACCTCGACCATATCGAACGGCTTGCTGATGAAATCCCTGGCGCCTGCTTGCAGCGCGCGCAGCTTGTGGCCGGGTTGGGCGGTGAGCACGAGCACCGGCAGGTAGCCCTGCGCTTCGTTGGTCTTGAGGGCTTCCATCACCTGGAAGCCATCCATGCCGGGCATCTGCAGGTCGAGCAGGATCAGGTCGTAGTGGTTCTGGCGATGCAGTGCGCAGACTTCGTGCGGATTCATGGTTGATGCCACGCTGACGTAACCGACTGCGCGCAGCATCTGCTCCAGCAGGCTGACGTTGGACTCCTGATCGTCGACAATCAGGATGCTGGCGTTGAGAATATCGGGCTGTCCAATCATCGTGCTTGCTCCTTCATCATGCTTGTTCCTTCATCCCCGGTGTCGCCAAATCGGTGTCGCCGCCTTGTTGTCATCAAACCGGTGTCACCAAACCCCCTCCCATAAGGGGCCAAGGGTCGGCGTTTTTTAGACAGCCATCTGTGCGGTAGCACACATAAGAGGGGGTGGGTGCGGAATGCCACTCGTGTGATGCGAATGTCCCGCGGACCGGTCGAGGTATGGCTTTGCGGACAGCTCATGCGGTCTCAAACCCGGAGCAAAGGCTTCAACACGCCGGCTCCAGGGCAGTCCACACTTTATGTCGCCTGGCGCACATAGTGCAAGGGGTATGTGGGCTGGCGCACAGATCGGCGGGCGCGCCCGCGCCAGAATCGCAATCGATGGGGAGGCAATCCCAGCCACCCGCCAAGGCGCCGTCGGTCGGAAGTCGCGCCGGGATCCTGCTGCAATGAACGATGACACGCTGACCGTGCTTCTTATCTCGGACGACCCCGCCGATGCCAGTCTGGTCGGCAAGGCGCTCGCCGGGCAATCCGGAAACGGGTGGCGCATGGAACAGGTCGGGCGGCTCGCAGACGGCGTCAGCCGCCTGAAGAAGCCAGGCATTGGCACAATCCTGCTCGAACTGTTCCTGCCCGACAGCCAGGGCATCAACACCTTCCAGGCCCTGTTCAAAGCGGCCCCGCTGGTTCCGATCCTGATCCTGACCAGCCGGGAGAACGAAGCCATCGGCCGGGAAGCCACACGGGGCGGCGCCCAGGATTATCTGCTCAAGGATCGTCTCGACAGTTACTGGCTGCCGCGGATGCTGCGGGGTGTGATTGAACGCAAGGCGGGCGAAGAGGCGTTCTTCATGGAGAAGGAACGCGCCCTGGTCACGCTCAACTCCATTGGTGATGCAGTTCTCAGTACCGACATCGACGGCAAGGTGACTTATCTCAACCAGGTCGCGGAGCGCATGACGGGCTGGTCATGGAAGCAGGCGATGGGCTGTCCCCTTGCCGAAGTCTTTCACATCATGGACGGCGCCACGCGCGAAATCGCACCCAATCCGATGGCCCGGGCGGTCACGGAAAACCGCACCGTCGGCCTGACCGCGAACTGCATCCTGGTAAGGCGCGACGGGACTGAATCCGCCATCGAGGATTCGGCGGCCCCGATCCACGACCGCGGCGGGCGGGTAACGGGTGCGGTGATCGTATTCCGCGATGTGGGCGCGGCGCGCGCCGTTACGCAAAAACTGGCTCACCAGGCCCAGCACGACCTTCTCACCGATCTGCCGAACCGCATCGTGCTTGGCGACCGGATTGCGAACTCGATTGCCCTCGCCCGCCGTCACGGCAAGCAGCGAGCCGTGCTGTTTCTGGACCTGGATGGCTTCAAGCAAATCAACGACTCCCTCGGCCATCAGATTGGCGACAAGCTGCTGCAGTCGGTTGCGCAACGCCTGGTGGCTTGTGTGCGAAGTTCGGATACGGTGAGCCGCCAGGGCGGCGACGAATTCGTGATCCTGCTGTCGGAAATCGAGCACGCCGGGGATGCCGCTGTCAGCGCGCAGAAGATGCTGCTTGCGCTGGCGGCGCCGCACCGAATCGCGGGGCAGGCGTTACAGATAACCGCAAGTATCGGCATCAGCATCTACCCCGATGACGGCCGCGATGCGGATACACTCATCAGGCACGCGGACACGGCGATGTACCAGGCGAAGAATAATGGGCGGAACAGCTATCAGTTCTTTGCGGGAGACACGAAGGCCGATGCTCGCGGGCGGCCATCACCCGACGCCATTGCCGTGGAGAAGTCCGGCGCCACCAGCGCAGTCGTACGTTGAAGCGCGGAGAAACGTCAACGGCGCACAGACCGGGTCGTAATTTTTGGTAGTCGGGACTCGATCGGGCGACACCGGTCCGTCCGGAAAATCAACTCTCACCGCAGACAAGGGCACACTTGAAGCGTAGCAGGACGCAGAGGACGCGGAGGAAAACACTGAGGAAAGCCGGAATTGATGGGCACTGTGGCAATGGATCCGCTGCCCGCGATGGCAACTCGGTGCAATGAACTAAGGACGACCCATGACGGCATTGCACATCGGTTCTCCCTCCGCGGCCTTTCCTCCGCGTCCTCCGCGTCCTGCTACGCTTCAAGTGTGCCCTTGTCTGCGGTGAGTGCCGGTCCAGGAGTGTACGATCAGACAGCGTTCGTCAGGTCAAATCAAAACTACTGCAAGTAATTCGTTCGCCGGGTTATCCCGGTGCTGGGCTACCGCGGTGCCGGGTTCTCCCGGTATTGGGAACTCAGGCCTGTTGGCGCATAGCGTCCTGGCGGTGGAGAGCGAAATCCGCGAATCGCGCTGGCTCGACAGCGGCCAGGTTGGGGGGCAGCCCACAGCCGACGGATCCGCCCGGCTGGCCTGCTGTCCCGGTTTCCTGTGTTGAAGCCGCCTTCGCCGCGCCGGCGCACGTCGGCCTGCCTGGACGTTCGATGGATTCCCTGGCCGCAGACTCCGCCCCTCGCACACCCCCTGCTTTGACAGGCACCGCCGCTACCGTCACCGGCACCGGATTGCCACGGACCACGGCGACCGGGATCGAATTCCACGCTGGCAGAGTGGCGGCTGCGACGACGCCGGCAATGGCCATGGCGATGGCGGGGATTCGCCCCCGCTGCCGGGACCGGAGGTTTACAAGTGATTGCATCTTGATGTCCTTTTCGGGTCGCGCGGTAACGCGCGTGGGACCCCGGCCAGCGCTGCAGATCGACGCACCGTGCCTGATCGACTTACCGCGCAAAGCGTCAACCGGTCGACCAACCGGGCTCAGGCACAAAAGATAGTCGCAGCGGCCAGTGCAGTCGGTACGTTGACACACACAGCACGCAATCCGCGACGCCCGCACGATGGGCGCGCTTCCGGGACCCGGCCTTCTCGAAGGCAATCACGTCGACGTGCTGTTGAATGGCGGCGAGATCTTCCCGGCAAGCAACCGGTTCAAGCAATCGCTACGACTGCGGCAGCCGGCCCTTTCTTGCGCTCCGCGTACGAGTCCTGTGCGTGATCCTGGATGTCCTTCACGACCCGGTAACACTGGCAGGCGGCTGCTTCGAGGCCTTGCCCGTCGAGAATGCGGATCTTGCCGCGGCTGTAGCGGATCAGGTGGTGCCGCTGCAGGGCGCCCGCGGCCTTGGTGATGCCGACACGCCGCACGCCCAGCATGTGCGAAAGGAATTCCTGCGTCATGGGGAATTCGTTCGCCTGCACGCGGTCCCGGGTCATCAGCAACCAGCGGGCAAGGCGCTCTTCCACCACGTGAAAACGGTTGCAGGCGGCGGTTTGCGCGACTTGCGCCATCAACGTGTTGGTATAGTGGTTCAGCGCGCGTTGCAAATGCGGGCTTCGCCGCAATTCCTTGAGGAAGGTCGTGGATTTCATCCGCATTGCCACGCCCTCTCCCTGCACCAGGGCGCGAATCGTCGACACACCTTCTCCCAGGGCGAGGGGGATGCCGACCATGCCTTCGTTGCCGACCAGGCCCACTTCCAGCGCAAGGTGTTGGTCCACCAGGGTCAGCAGCGACACCAGGCCGAAACAGGGAAAGTAGACATGGAGAATCGGATCGCCGGGTTCATAGAGCACCTCGCCAAAAGTCATCGTGACCGGCTCGAGTCCGGCCAGCAGCCTCTTGTACTCCTCGCGGGGAACGGCGGCGAGCAGGTGGTTTTCAATCGATGGATGCGCGGCAATCCGCCCTGCGCTTCCCCGCTTCAATGGCTTCGCCGGCTGCCCGGGAGGCAGCACGAGCAGCAACGGGTCGATCAGTTCGTTCATGAAACTCCTCCGGCATACGCCATCGTATCGGCAAGCAGGCGGTCGGACTCCCGCTTGACCACCGCATAGCATTCGCAAACGCGCGCTTCGAGTTTGGTCCGGTCCAGCACGGTGATTTTCCCCCGGCTGTAGTGGATCAGTCCGGCCGCCTGCAGGTGGCCGGACTGATCCACTACAGCCGGGGGAAAATCA
>JBKJUC010000246.1:0-3181 GCA_046590325.1 Burkholderiales bacterium
ACCAGGACCACCTTGCCGGTGACGCGCTTGTTCATGACTTCGTTGAGGGCTTCGGCCGCACGTTCCAGCGGGTAAGTCGCATGAATATGCGGCTTGACCTGGCCGGCCGCAAACAGGTTCATCAGTTCCCAATTGTTCTCGCGGTTGTGATCGGGTTCGTTCTTGGTGAACGCGCCCCAGAACACGCCGACGATCGAGCATCCCTTCAGCAGCGTCAGGTTTAGCGGCACTTTCGGGATCTCGCCGGCCGCAAATCCGACCACCAGGAAGCGGCCTTTCCACGCCATGTCGCGTAGCGCCAGTTCCGAGTACGATCCGCCGACGGGATCGTAGACCACGTCAACACCCTTGCCAGCGGTGATTGCCTTGATGCGCGCGCGCAGGTCTTCCGTCGCGTAATTGATGCCTTCGTCCGCCCCGTTTTCCCTGCATACCTGCAGTTTCGCATCGCTTGAAGCGGCGGCGATGACCCGCGCCCCCATGGCCTTGCCAAGCTGGACCGCCGCCAGGCCCACGCCCCCCGCGGCGCCCAGCACCAGCATGGTTTCGCCGGCTTTGAGATCGGCGCGATCCTTCAGGGCATGATACGAAGTGCCATAAGTCAGCACGAATGCAGACGCCGATGCGAAATCCATGTTGTCCGGCATGGGGATCGTGCGCTCGGCGTCGACGGCGATCTCCTGCGCAAACCCGCCCCAGGTGTTGAACGCGATAACGCGATCGCCTGGCTTGATGCGCGTCACGCCTTCGCCGATTTCCTTGACGATGCCCGCCACTTCGCCGCCGGGCGAAAAGGGCAGTTCGGGCTTGAACTGGTATTTGCCCTGGATGATGAGCGTGTCAGGAAAATTCACGCCGCAGGCTTTCACGCTGACCACCACCTGGCCCTTCGCGGCTTTCGGTGACGGCACCTCCTCGACCACGAGTTTCTCGGGAGGACCCAGTTCTTTACACAGTACGGCTTTCATTATTTACCCCTAGCTCTTAACGCCGAGTACGCAAAGTACGCGGAGAAAAACAAACGAATAAAATGAATGCGCCACGCTCTGGAATCGTGAGCACCCGGGTACTTGCCATCGAGTTGGCATTTCTCATGTTTCTCCTCTGCGTACTCCGCGTACTCTGCGTTGCGCGCTTATGCAGCACCTTTGAGGATCTTTTCTACTTGCTGCCAACCCGCTTCCGCCATCGGACGCGCGCGCTTGCCCTGCTCCATGGCATGGGCACTCGCGGCCGTGCCATCTTTAACGCGACCCATGATGCCCTGGAGGATACCGGCCAGGCGGAACATGTTGTAGGCCATGTAGAAGTCCCAGTTCGGAATGCCGGTGCGGCCGGTGCGCTTGCAATAGGCATCGACATACTGCTCTTCCGTCGGAATACCCAGCGACGCGAAGTCCACGCCGTACATACCGCGGAACTGCCCCGGCGTGAGCCGCCAGGTCATACAGTGATAGGAAAAATCCGCGAGCGGATGGCCGAGCGTGGACAGTTCCCAGTCCAGCACCGCCAGGATTTTCGGTTCGGTCGGATGGAACATGACGTTGTCCATCCGGTAATCGCCGTGCACGATGGTGGTCTCATCGCCCGCAGGAATGTTACCCGGCAGCCATTCCATGAGATTTTCCATGGCCTCGATGCGTTCGGTTTCGGAAGCGCGATACTGCTTGGTCCAGCGGTTGATCTGGCGTTCGATGTAACTGCCCGGCTTGCCATAGTCCCCGAGGCCGATTTTCTGGTAGTCCACCAGATGCAGCGCGGCGATGACACGATTGAGTTCATCGAAATGCGCGGTACGCTGGACGCTGCTCATTCCCGGGAGCGCCGGATCCCAGAGGACCCGGCCGGCCACGTAGTCCATCACGTAGAACGCGGTGCCGATCACCGATTCGTCCTCGCAAAGGCAATAGGTCCTTGCGACCGGAACGTCGGTATCGCGCAGCGCGGTGATTACGCGGTACTCGCGGTCGACCGCATGCGCAGACGGCAGCAGCTTGCCCGGCGGCTTCCTGCGCAGCACGTAGCGCTTGCCTCCCGCCTTGAGCATGAACGTGGGATTGGACTGGCCGCCTTTGAACTGTTCGGCTTCGAGCGGCCCGGAAAAGCCCTCCACGTGCTCGCAAAGGTAACGCTCGAGTGCGGTAACGTCGAAGCGATTCCGCTCCTGAACGGGCATCGTCCCGACGAAATCGTCATGCATCGAATTGCGCTCCTGCATTGTTCAAGGCCCGGCGAGAATACCATCGGCACGCGCTCCCTGCCAACGCGCCGGAAACGCGGATACCACATGCTAGAATCGCTGCCGGATCAACAAGGTGGCCTTCCGATGAAAGAATTCAAGGATCGCGTTGCGGTCGTCACGGGTGGTGCCAGCGGCCTGGGCCGTGCGATGGCCCTGCGCTTTGCCCGTGCCGGCATGAAGATCGTTCTGGCCGATGTGCAAGCCGACACGCTAAACAAGACCCGGACGGAATTCGAACAGGCGGGGTTCCCGGTGCTGGCCGTCCAGACCGATGTTTCAAAGGGCACGGAAGTCGATGCGCTGGCGGACAAGGCATTCAAGACCTTCGGCGGCGTGCACGTGCTGTGCAACAACGCCGGTGTGGCCCCGGGCGGAACAATCTGGGAGCAGACCGAAAAAGATTGGGAGTGGGTGCTTGGCGTAAATGTTTGGGGCGTCATTCACGGCATTCGTGCCTTCATCCCGCGGATGATCCAGCAAAACTCCGAAGGCCACGTTGTCAACACCGCGTCGGTCGCCGGGCTGTTGTCTCCGCCGGGCATGGGCAGCTATTGTGTCTCCAAGCATGCGGTGGTGACCATGTCCGAATGCCTGCACCAGGATCTTGTCGTGGCCCATTCGAAACTTGGAGTTTCGGTTTTGTGTCCGGCTTATGTTCCCACGGGAATTTCCGACTCGGAACGCAACAGGCCGGCCTTGCTGCGGGAAGACCGCAAGAAGTCGGCCGCCGACCTCGAGCACGAAGAACGGCTCCGGCATGCGGTTCAATCTGGCCGCATATCCGCCGATCAGGTGGCCGACAGCGTATTTCAGGCCATCGAGACCAGAAAGTTCTACATCCTGCCGCACCAGAAAATAAAACCTGCAATCGAGACGCGCATGCAGGATATCCTGCTGGAGCGCGAGCCGACGGATACGTTTACCCGGCGCTAGCGCGGA
>JBKJUC010000255.1:0-3572 GCA_046590325.1 Burkholderiales bacterium
CGCCATCTCGCGCAATACCGCGCTCCAGGCCTTGGCAAGATTGCGGCGATCGTACCCGCCGCCGCCAAAGGCCATCATCCTGCCTTTGGCGAAACGCTCAGCGATACGCCTGAGCCCCTTCGCAGCAAGCGCGTGGGTCGCGGACGAATACTGCAGGTGCGCCAGCGGATCCCCCTTGAGTCCGTCGGCTCCGCACTGGAAAATCACGAACTCCGGTTCGTACTTCACCAGATGGGCCTCGACTCGCGGCCAGGCCCGCGCAAATTCAGCGTCCCCCGAGCCGGGCTTCAGCGGAATGTTCAGTTTGGTCCCCTTTGCCGAGCCTTTCCCGGTTTCATCCTCGTGACCCGTGCCGGGGTAGAGATGCCTGCCGTCCTCGTGAACATCGGCGAAGATGAGACCGGCGTCCTCTTCATAAGCGTAGAAGATGCCGTCGCCATGGTGCACGTCAATGTCGGCATAGGCGACGCGACGGATGCCATACGTCGCACGCAGGGTCTCGATGACGACGCCCAGGTCGTTGAACACGCAAAAGCCGGCGGAATGATCGCGGCCGGCATGGTGCAGACCTCCCACGGGCTGCAGTGAGCGCAGGAATTCACCATTCATCACGCGCGACAATCCATCCAGCGCCGCCCCCGCCACCAGCGCCGAGGCTTCGTAGACGCCGGGAAAGACGGGCGTATCGCCGTTATCGAGAAATGCCAGACCATCGCGCTCGGCTGTCATTACCTTCTCGACATGGCGCTTCGTGTGAAATCTCTCGATCTCCTCACGGGTCGCCGCGCGAGCTGCCTGCCGGGAAACCAGGCTCAGCAGCCCCTGCCCTGACGCCTCCGCGAGAAAAGCGCCCTGGCGATCTACGCCGAGCGGGTGCCCTGCCGGAAAGCCGTAGCGGGACAACATCTCATCGGCGTAGAGGGCGGCCTGGAATTTTGGACTGCTATCGCGCGCCATTAGCATGCCGGAGGCGCCCAAAAGAAACGGCGCCGCAGCCAGCTTGGAGAGGATTGCACGGCGAGATTCAAAGGGATTCGCCACAACTCCAGCACAACTGAAAGTTTCCGGGATTGTCCTCAGCACATGCCGGACAGCACAGCGTCGCCGGCGGCGGGCCGGGCCGCTCAAACTGCCTGATCACCTCGCGCGCGCGAACCGTGTCGCCTTCGTCCACGATCCACACCTCGGGATACGCATGGGTGAAGGGGATCTCGCCCATGCCTCCCTGCGCGTTCTCGTTGAATACTTTGGCGTCGATGCCGGCCTGCCCCAGCAACCCCCTCAACAGGTGGGCATCCGGCAGCGTCGCCGCCGAGTAGATTTTTCGCATTGCAGGTGCGCCTCCAATAGGGTGCCTCAGCCGAACAGATCCATCTGCCCGTCCATGCGCGGCGGTTTGAACAGCGACACATCGAGCTTGCGCCTGTTCTCGTTCAGGGAAAGGCGTTCGCAGGCCTTACCGAACCTCAACGCCAGCAGTTCGGCGAATTCGCCCTTGCCGCGCATGCGAGATCCGAAGCCGGGGTCGTTCTCCCTGCCGTCCCTCATCTGCCGCACGCGGCTCATGACATGTTCGGCTTTGAGGGGATAGTGATGCATCAGCCAGTCCTTGAACAGATCCTTCACTTCATACGGCAGGCGCATCAGCACATAGCCAGCGGATTCTGCACCTGCTCCAGCGGCCGCTTCAAGGATCTGTTCGGTCGCCGAATCCGTCAGCAGCGGCACGATCGGCGCCACCATCACACCAACCGGCACATTCGCCTGCGCAAGCTCGCGGATTGCCTGGATCCTGCGGGCCGGAGCAGATGCCCGAGGTTCCATCCTGCGCGCAAGATCGTGATCGAGGGTCGTGACCGAAACGAAGACGGCGACCAGCCCCTTACGGGCCATCGGCGCGAGGATGTCGAGATCGCGTTCGACCAGGGCGTTCTTTGTAATGATGGTTATGGGTTGGTTGCACTCTGCCGCGACTTCGAGGAGGGATCGCGTGACATTCCATTCGCGCTCTGCAGGCTGATAGGGATCGGTGTTCGCGCCGATCGCGATGGCGTTGCACTCGTAACCCGGTCTGGCCAGTTCTTCGCGCAGCTTCTCCGCCGCGTTGACCTTGGCGAACAGCCGCGTCTCGAAATCCAGCCCTGGCGAGAGATTGAGGTAGGCATGGCTGGGCCGCGCGTAACAATAGATACAGCCGTGCTCGCAACCGCGATAAGGATTGATGCTGCAGGTGAAGGGAATGTCCGGAGACTCATTGCGGGAGATGATGCTCTTGACCCGCTCCGCCGTGACGATGGTCTTCGGTCTGCCAGGCTCTTCCTCAAGCGGCGTATCCCAGCCATCGTCGAAGGCCTCGCGCGAACGCTTCTCGAAGCGGCCTTCCGGATTGAGCGCGGCCCCGCGGCCCTTGTAAGCCGTGCCGCCTCGTGGCAATCCATCGTCCCCGGTGACGGTCTTGAGCGGCATACTGTAATTATATACAGCTTTCTGCCAAGTTAACAGTGAACGGAAACAACTCCCTGGCTCGCCCCCTTGCCGTTCACCGATTGCTGTTCACTGTTCACCGTTCACCGTTCACTGATCACCGATTACTGTTCACCGTTCACTGTTCACTGAATCACTGTTCACTGTCGTTCACAGTCCCATCATCCGCAGCGCAGCCTTGCACACGTTATTGCCGGGATCGGAAAACGAATCAAGGATGGTGAAATGGTTGTCGTCCGGGCTCACGATGCTCTCGGTGACCACGTTTGCCCACTTTTCCGCCAGCAGGTCCTGTTGATACCTGAAGCCATCGATCTCGCGTCCGCCCACCACCAGGTGCACAGGCGCCTTGGTCGCCGGCGGCATGAAGGCAGGGCTTACCTTGATGGCACCCGCCTCGTTCAGGCGGATGTCGGCATTCACCGATGGCGTGAGGCTGATTTCAGCGAGATCGTAGATGCCGCTGATCGGCATGCCCGCCTGCATGACCTTTTCGGGCAATCCCCGCGAATGGCGTGGCCATTGCGCAGCCATGCACATCGCGGCCAGATGGCCTCCGGCAGAATGTCCGGCCACGAAAATGCGATTCCTCGGCGCGCCGACCTCGGCGGCATTGCGATAAAGCCAGGCCCCGGCCTTGAGGCACTGGATCACAATGTCCTCGATCTTTACTGCAGGGCAGAGGGAATAGTTGATGGCGGCGACCGCGGCACCGGCGTTGACGAAAGGCGCGGCGACAAAGGAATGGTCCTTCTTGTCCAGCGAACGCCAGTAACCGCCGTGGATGAACATGAGGAGCGCCCGGGCTTCGCCCTGCGGACGAAAGATGTCCATCGTCTCCATCCGGTCGTCCCCGTAGGGAACGTCCAATTCCACGTCCAGTTCGCGCCGGGCCTGCGCTGACGACAGCGCCCAGCGGTCGAAATGGCGCTGAAACTCCGGGACCGCCGCCCGGTTGTTGTATCGGGATTCGTAGTATGCGGCGTCTCTCAGCATGCGGCCTCCACCTGGTTCCGGTTTAGTTTTAAGGACTTATACGGCGGACGGGCAAGTTCACGTCAGCAAGATGCGAATCATGCAGGAATCGG
>JBKJUC010000108.1:0-17319 GCA_046590325.1 Burkholderiales bacterium
ATCGTGCCGACCTTTCTCACGCTCGCCTCGGCGAATACGGTGGTCAATCTCGCCAGCCACCCGACCGCGGGCAGGCCCGCGCGCGAAGGCGAGGTGGAACGCATCACCTGGCTCACCGCGAAAATGGGAGAGAAGATCAGTGCCGCAGATTACGTGCGCGCCACGCAAACCGCGCATCGCCTTGGCCGCCAGATGGCGGCCTTCCACTCTGAATGGGATGTGCTGCTGACGCCGGGCCTCGCTTCGCCCGCAGTGAAGCTCGGCTGGCTGGACATGATGATGGACGACGTCGACGAGTACTGGCGGCGCGTATTCCACTTCTCGCCGTTTACCGTCTGGTTCAACCTCACCGGCCAGCCGGGACTCATGCTCCCGCTTGGCCAGAGTACGGGCGGGCTGCCGCTTTCGGTGCAACTGGTCGGGCGCTATGGCGACGAAGCGACTCTGATTCGTCTCGGCTCGCAACTGGAAACCGCTCGCCCCTGGTTCGGCCGCAAGCCCGCTATGGCGGGCTAGTCCCCCGCCCAAACAAAGCGCTCACCGCAGAGGACGCGGAGGACGCAGAGGAAAAAACTGAGGAAAATCGGAATTGATGAGTACTGTGGCAATGGATCCGTGCCCCTCGATGGCCGTTGGGCGCAATGAACCAAGTACGACCCATGGCGGCATTGGACATCGGCTCTCCCTCCGCGGCCCTTCCTCCGCGTCCTCCGCGTCCTGCTACGCTTCAAGTGTGCCCTTGTCTGCGGTGAGAGCTATGATCCAGAGCTGGCAAGAATCGAGGAGCGATCGAGCGCCGAAATCTTCGTGTTGCCTGAGAGGGCGAGGGCGAGATCGATTTCGTTGCGCAGCAGTTCCAGTGCCTGGGCGACGCCCGCGCGCCCCTTCGAAGCAAGGCCGTACATGTAGGGCCGGCCGATCATGCAGGCCTTCGCGCCCAACGCCACGGCCTTGAACACATCGGTGCCGCGGCGAATGCCGCCGTCAAGCAGCACGTCGGCGCGCCCTGCCACCGCGTCCACCACTCCCGGCAGCGCCGAGATCGCAGAGCGCACGCCGTCGAGCTGGCGGCCGCCGTGGTTCGAGACGATCAACGCATCCGCGCCGTGATCGATCGCCGCCTTCGCGTCACCGGGATCGAGGATGCCCTTGAGTGCAAGCGGCCCGCCCCAGATCGATTTCGCCCATTCGATGTCCTTCCAGGTGACCGACTGGTCGAACTGGGAATTGACGTAGCCCGCAATGGTGAACAGCGAACTCTGTCCGGGCTTAACCAGGCTGGCCGGGACCACCTTCGGGCCAGTCAGGTAACGCCACACCCAACCCGGCCGCATCGCGAAATTCACCAGGTTGGAAGCATTCAAAGTCGGCGGAATGGTCAGGCCATTATGCACATCGCGGTCGCGCTGCCCCTGCAAGGCGAGGTCCACCGTCAGCACCAGCGCCGAACATCCCGCCGCTTTGGCGCGCTCGATCAGCTCGCGCGACATGCCGCGGTCACGCATTACATAGAGCTGGAACCAGGCCGGTGACTTCGCCACCTTTTTGATGTCTTCCACGGTGGAGGTGGACATGGAGCTCAAACAAAAGCCTGCGCCAAGACCCGTCGCCGCGCGCGCCGCCTCCAGCGCTCCGTCCGGCCAAAACAGGCCGGTCATTCCGGTCGGCGACAGGATCAGCGGCAGGTCGAATTTCTGCCCCATCACCGTTACGGACTGATCGCGTTTCGAAACGTCGCGCAGCACATGCTGGACGATGGTCCAGCGGCTGAAGTCTTCCTGGTTCGCGCGCAGGGTCACTTCGTTCTGCGCACCGCCGTCGATGTAGTCGAACAGGACGCGGGGCAGGCGTTTGAACGCCAGGCTACGCAGGTCTTCGATGTTGGCAATCGCTGTCATGGCTTCTTCCGGGCAACGTGGGGAGCGAGAGATCGCGCCGGCATCGGCACCATCCGGCGGGCATTCTACCGTGATGGGGCGGGGCAGTTAGCGGTGAACGGTGATCGGTGATCGGCTAACAGAACACAGTGAACGGTGAACGGTGAACGGGAAAGAACTCTGAACTGTAGTAGTCGGGACTTCATCGGACAACAACTGTCCGCCCGAAACCCAACTCTCACCGCGGAGGACGCAGAGGACGCGGAGGAAAACCGCAGAGAGAGAACCGATGTGAAATGCCGTTGTGAGTAGTCCATCGCTCATTGTGTCCAGTCGCAGCGCCCACAAGGGGCCCGTCGCCGCAATATCCAACCAAAATTCCTGCTTTCCTCTGCGTGTGTCCTCCGCGTCCTCTGCGTCCTCCGCGGTGAGTGCTGGACTTGGAGTTCTAAATGTGACAGTGTCCGTCAGGTCAAATCGAGACTACTACATCTGAACACTTGCGCTTGTCGCTGTTCGCTTGTCGCTGTTCACCGTTCACCGTTCACCGATCACCGTTCATGGGGTCACCGGGCATCGCTGACACCTGCGGTACTATTTGCCGCAATGGACACCGCAATAGTAAAGCGTTACCTGCCCTGGGTCGTCGCCACGACCCTGTTCATGGAGCAGCTCGATTCGACCATCGTGAACACGGCCATTCCCGCCATGGCCGCGAGCCTGCAGGTGGCGCCGCTCAGCCTCAAGGCCGTCGTCACGAGCTATATTCTCAGCCTGGCCGTCTGCATTCCCGTCAGCGGCTGGATGGCCGACCGTTTCGGCACCCGGCGCGTGTTCGCCATCGCGGTAGCGCTGTTCACTTTTTCCTCGGTTCTCTGCGGCCTCTCCACGAATGTTCCGATGCTGGTGGCGGCACGCATCCTGCAGGGCATGGGCGCGGCCATGATGATGCCCGTCGGCAGACTCGCGATCATCCGCACCTATCCAAAATCAGAACTCCTGATGGCGATGAATTTCGTCATTATTCCCGCTCTGATCGGTCCGCTGCTGGGCCCGACGGTCGGCGGGCTGATCGTGCACTGGCTGTCGTGGCGGTACATATTCCTCGTCAACGTTCCGGTGGGCCTGGTCGCGTTGTACCTGATCCATCGCTACATGCCGGACTATCGGGGCGAATCCACGCGCCCCCTCGACATCGTCGGGCTGGTCCTGTTCGGCAGCGGCACGGCCCTGCTTTCCTGGCTGCTGGAAATCTTCGGCGAACATCACATCGATACGACTTCGGCCGCTATCCTGTTCGTGATTTCCATTGCGCTGCTGGCGGCCTATGTCCTGCATGCGCGCCAGGCGGAATATCCGTTGCTTCGCCTCGCCCTGTTCCGGGTGCGCACATTCCGGGTTTCCGTCGCCGGCGGCTTCATCACCCGGCTCGGCATGGGCGGCTTGCCCTTCCTGTTGCCGTTGCTGTATCAGTTGGGCATGGGTCTGCCGGCCTGGCAGTCGGGATTGCTGATGATGCCCGCCGCGGCCGCAGCCATGGGAATGAAGCTCATCGCACCGCGGGTGCTCGGCCGCTTCGGATTCCGGCAGGTGCTGGTCGTGAATACACTCATGATCGGCGTTACCATCAGCCTGTTCTCCCTGGTAACGTCGGCGACGCCGGTGGGACTGATCGTGTGCCTGAGTTTGTCGCTGGGGTTTTTCAATTCGCTGCAGTTCTCCGCCATGAACTCGATGGCGTATGCCGATACCGAAGCGCGCGATTCGAGCATGGCCAGTACCATTGCCAGTTCGATGCAGCAACTGTCGATGTCCTTCGGCCTCGCCTGCGGCTCATTGATCGCCGCCTGGTACCTGGGAGATGCACCGCAAACCGACAGCGCAGCCGTCACCAGCGCCCTCCACTATGCTTTCCTGACCCTGGGCGTGCTGACGGCCCTCTCCTCCCTGTCTTTCTGGACGCTGCGCGCCGACGATGGCGCCAGCCTCAGCCGGGGTGCGCTGAGCGATGCACCCTGAAGACCGCCCTAGAAGCTCGCTTTGGTTTTCAGCAGGAACTGGACGGAGTCGATGCTCGGGTCCGCATTCAGCGGAAACGCAACGTCGGCATGCAGGACATTGCCGAAGGCCGATCGCGCGCTGAGCAGCCGCAGGCCGAAACCGACGTCGCTGAGCCAGCCGGGATTCGCGGTGTTCTGGATGTCGCCGCCCCAGGCCCGGCCGTAATCGAAGAACACTGCGCCACCGACACGGAACAGGCGGAACGGATACCAGTCCGTGTAGACGCGTTCCTCGAGGGTGAACAGCACGCGCTGCTCGCCGCTCTGATAGCGCAGGGGATAGCCGCGCAAGCCGTTGTCTCCTCCCAGCAATAGCAGATCCCCGACGTCCGGGTTGTGGAGGGCAGCCGCGGAGGCCGCGGCGTAAAACAGCGTTCGCGTGCCCTGGGGCCGGTAATAGCGCGCGGAGCCGCTCACCAACTGGCGCTCTGCCCGGCCATCGCCGTACTGCCCCGACACTGAGCCGGCAAGCTGCAGATTATGATCGCCCGAGAACTCGTAGCCGTTGCCCACGCTTGCGGAATAAAGCCACAGATCCCGCGTCGAGCCCAGGCCGGTAAATGCGTGCCCGAGCTGCAGGCTGGAACTGAAGCCCGTCAGGAAATACTCGACACGCTGGATTGAATTCCGGTTCGTGAATTTTTCATAACTGTCCTCGATGACCTCATAGCGCAGGAACGGACCAACCGTCTTCTGATCCATGGGAATCTGCGGGGGCGCAGCACGCGTTGGATCCAGGCCATAGACGTCATCCTGATAGGACAGACCCACTGTATAGCGCCGCGTCCAGCCATCGACCAGGCCCCGCGACCATCCGCCATGAACCTCGGTCGATTCCTGCTTGTGCCGATACTCTCCGATCACATCTCCGCCGTTGTAAACGGCGTCAATGCGATCATCCTTCGCGGCGCTGAACCCGGCAGCCCAGCGTGTATCGAGCGCATAGAACGGCCGCCCCAACTTGACCGACTGCCGCTCACCGTCGTTCAGCGTCGCATACGAATAAGCGATCTGGGTCCAGCCGTCGAAGGCATGGTCGGTGGCGATATCAAACTGAGTGCCTTTGCGATCGACATTCGACGTGCGGGAGACGCCGAGAGATACGCCAGTCCCGAGGAAGTTGTTTTCTTTCAGGGACATGCCGCTCGAATTCGATCCACCCGCGCGGGAGTAACTGAAACCCGGGTCGAGCGTCCAGGTATCGCGGGTACTGACTTCGATGTCGGCAACGCCCTCATGCCATCCGACCGGGCGAATGCTTACGTCGTAGAGATAACGGTTGTTGCGCAGCAGGCGCTCCGACTCCTCGATGAGGCGCACCGAGAGCGGCTCCCCGCTCTTGAACAACAGCGTGCGTTCGATGGTGCCGGGTCGGGTGCGAATGTGCAGAGTATTCGCGAGCCGGAACAGGAAGTTATTCTCCTTTGGATCCGCGGTGTCGAAAATGTTGCCCGTGACGATGCGAATCTCGCCGACAACGGCGCCGGCATCCTGGAGTTCCGCCAGGGAGGGAATCTCAACACCAGGATCCGGTTCGTCGGCCAACACATGCAGGGAAACCGAAAGCAATGCGGCGAACCAAGCGATCCGACATCGCCCCCACGATACGGCCTTGCATCGGCACCCGCTTCTCATGTGCCATCGTCGGAAGCTGTCGTCGCGACGCCGTTTCCCGGCTGCAGCGCCCTGCGCTGCGCGACGCGGCTGCAGGCATGGAAGATATCCAGCGAGGGATTGTAAACGGCCGTGCTCACATTAAGCATGCCGAGGACGGAATGAAACACATCGTCGTGCGAGAAGGATTGGCCCGAGCGGGCGGCGAGGCATTTCGCCTCGATCTGGAAACGTGAAAGAAAGCTGTCGGAAAGCCATATCATCAACGGCACGTGGCGCTGCTCGATCGGCGAGATGATGTACGGGGCGCCGTGCAGGTACATGTTCTTCTCTCCCAGCGATTCGCCGTGGTCGGAAAAGTACATGAATGCCGAATCCACGCCTTCGTCCGCTCCGCTCTTGCGCAGGATGTCGATGGTTTTACTCAGAATGTAGTCGGTATAAAGGATGCTGTTGTCGTAGGCCGCCACTATGTCCTCTGTCGTACATTTTTCCAGATCGCTGGTTCTGCATACCGGCCCCCATTGGGCAAATGCTTCCGGATAGCGCTTCCAGTAAGCCGGCCCATGGCTGCCTTTCTGGTGCAGGACGACGACCAGGTCGTTCTTCGCGTCGTGGATCAGCCGCGGGAGGTGCTCCAGCAGACGTTCGTCGTAGCATTCTTCCTGGTTGCAGAAGGGATCGCCCACAACCGGCCGGGAGAGATCTTCGTAGCTGACCCGGTCGCAGGTCCCCTTGCAGCCGGAGTTGTTGTCCCGCCAGACCACATCGAAGCCGGCATGCGCCAGGACATCCAGCAGGCCCTGCTGGCTTTTGGCCCGGGCTTCCGAATAGTTTTTCCGGCCCAGCGACGAGAATACGCACGGCACCGATACCGCCGTGGCGGTTCCGCATGACGACACTTCGGTAAAGTTTATCAGGCCCTGCTGCTTCGACAGGAGCGGATTGGTCTGGCGCGCATAGCCGTTGAGGGAGAAATTCATGGCTCGCGCCGTTTCGCCCACCACAATTACCGTCACGGTTCTGCGCGCGCCTTCGCCCAATATCGGTCCTTTGATCGCGTCCGTACCGATGGGGGCAATCACCACTGGCCTCGTCGTTCCCTTCAGAACGCTGCGAGTGGCGTTGAGGTAGTTGGTCGGCGTAAGCAGGAGGCGCAGTTCGCGATGCTCCCGGAACGCAGGCGCATAGGTCTTGAAAAACAGCAATAGTAGGCCGGCCGCCACGATCAGCGATACGGACACGATGGCAGTCTTGAGCACGAGGTCGCGAACCAGCGGCGGGGCATGCAACCTGGTACGAAGCAGCAGGAACGATGGCAGCACACCGAGCAACAGAACGGTGACGAACAGGCTCCAGTTCAGCAATTCGGCGGCTTCGCGCAGGTCCGTCTCGAAGACGTTCTGCATCATCGCCGCGTCGATGGCCACGCCATAGTGGTTCATGAAGTAGGCGGCGAACGACGTCGCAATGAACAGGAAGATCAGGGCGGGCTTGAGGACCAGCCTGAACGCGAGCAACGTCAGCAACGCGTTGAGTACGAGGACGAGGATCAGGAAGGTGGCGACGTACAGCGGGATGTTGCCCGCCAGCAGCCCTCCGGTGGCCTCGACAAAAGTCCTCCAGAAGCGAACGTTGCAGGCGAGCACAAAGAAGAGCGAGGCCGTCAGCGTGCAAGTGGCGACGTTCACGTGTGGCGCAAATTTCATGCTGGAAAATGGCTCCGCAATCGGGTGCCTGCGGATCCTGGCAACGCTCCGGACAGGCGCAGCGCACCGCGGAATGCTTCAGACCAGCGGACATGTCTTTCAGCGGACAGACCGCCGACGTGCCTGGGAGATTAGCCCGGAGCGGGTGAGCGCTCCGTCAGGAAAGCGTTAGGATTTTGTTAACTGCGGAGGAAATTCGATGGTGAAGATGCTGCCGCCCCCGGGTCGGTCGCCCACCAGCAGCATTGCCCCGAGATGCTCGCAAATGCGCTTCACCAGGGCCAGGCCGATTCCCGACCCGGCGAAATCCATGCCGGAAGCCGCGCCCTGGCCACCGGACAAGGCCGACCGCACAGCATCTGGCACGCCCGGGCCGGTGTCTTCGACCGAAACAGAGCTCGTACGGACGCGGACGGCAACTGACCCGCTCTCGGTGTACTGGCACGCGTTGCGGATCAGGTTGCCGATCGCCGTCGACAACAATTCCTGTCGCGCAAAGATCGCCGGATCGGCGTCCATGAACAACTCGACCGTCACGGGTTTGCCCTGGCACAGCAACCGGCCGTTTTCGATCTCTTTCCCGATGAGCGGCCCCAGCGGCGTCTCGGAGGCATCGATCAGTTTCGGCGCGCGCGCCAGCAGCAACAGCACCGTGACAAATTCCGTGGCCTCGGTGGCCGCACGCAGGATCCGCTCGACGGATGCCTGGAGCGCAGGCTGGCCTGCGGTGCGGTCCTTGAGAATTTCCGCCGCGCCGATGATGATCGTCAACGACGTGCGCAATTCATGGCTTACGTCACCCGTGAAAAACCGCTCCCGCGTCAGGAACTGCTGGAGTTCTGCGGTCCTCGCGGAGAAAGCCCTCGCCAGTACGCCTATTTCATCCGTATTGGCCTGCATCGGCAGTTCGCCCTGCAAGGTTTTTTCCATCACGGCATCGGCAAGGACGGAAATGGGTTTGACCAGGCGTGCCGCGATATACCGACCCAGGAGGACGGATAGGATAAGGATCAGGCCCAGTCCGGCGGCAACGATCGAGTAAATCTCTGCTTCGATTCTCTCGTAACCGCTGGCGCGGTCGATGACCACGAAGTCGCCAACCGTGTCCTTGCCCGCCAGCAGGCTCAGGTCGACACCATCCACCGTCTTGTCCAGGACACCCGGGTCCAGGCCGCGCAGCGAAACCGGAATCGAATCCCCGTGATAGAAGATCAGACCGGTCGGCATCTCCACAGGCAGGCCGGCGACATGACGCGGCGAGGCCCAGGCCGCCACATCCCGCAACCGCTGATCGACCAGGCGATTCTCGATACCTTCCACTGTCACGGCTGCTATTACCGCGAAAAGCACGCAGGCGGAAACCGCAAGCACGAGATACGCGAATGTGATCTTGCGTTGCAGGGAGCCAGGCTTACCCATCGATTTCCACCAGGCGATAACCTATGCCCTGCACGGTTTTCAGCATCGAGGAAGCCTGCACCTTGTCGAGTGCCTGTCTCACGGCGTGAATGTGGGTGCGCAATGCGTCGCTGTCCGGACGGTCGTGACCCCAGATTTCGGATTCCAGGACTTCCCGTGTCACCACTTTTGGCGATTCCCGCATCAGGCAGGCGAGGATGCGGTATCCGGTTTTGGTCAGGGTAATGGGCTGGCCTCCCCGTTTCGATTCATAGGTCCGGGTGTTGAAATTCAGATCCCCGACGCGCAACACCGGCTCCGGCCCGGCACCCCTCGCACGACGCACCAGGGCTTTGATGCGCGCCTCCAGTTCGATCACGGAAAAGGGCTTTACCAGATAGTCGTCCGTGCCGCTTTCGAACCCGGCCACCTTGTCGTCGACGGTATCGCGCGCGGTCAGCATCAAAACGGGGGTTGTCTTCTTCAAGTCGGTGCGGATTCTCTGGCATAGCGTGAGGCCGTCCATCCCGGGCAGTCCCACATCGAGGATCAGGACGTCATAGTGGTTCTGGGCCACCAGCGCCAGACCGGCATATCCATTGGCGGCGAAATCGAGCGCATAGCCGAGCGGCTCCAGATAGTCGGCAAGATTCGCGGCAATGTCCGGGTTATCTTCGATGATCAGCACGCGCATGGGCTATGGTGTCGCGACGTAGTGCGCCAATTCGTTTCGTATGGCTGCGGAATACGCCAGAGGGTGTTGCGGCGCGGTGCGCCGGGGTGTTGCGGCGCGGTGCGCCGGGGTGTTACGGCGCGGTGCGCCAGGGTGTTGCGGCGCGATGCGCCAGGGTGTTGCGGCGCGATGCGCCAGGCAGTCCAACCCGAAGTGTAGCTTTCTTTTGGCTGGCAATCGCAAGGACACGTCGGGTTAAAGGCGGGCCGCCAGCTCCCGCGTGAGTTGCGCGGCCGGAATTTCCCTGCAGCCGGACGTGTTCTGGCCCGACCACAGCGGAGAAAAATCGCCGGAGCCTTCGGCTTCGGCCTTTGCCCGCAGGGGGACGATGGCGGATGTCGCCAACGGGAAGGCCGGCGGCAGGCTGCTGACTGGCCCGAGATCCCGCATCACCTTGTTGACGATTCCGCGCGCGGGCCGGCCGGTGAAAAGATTCGTCAGCGCGGTGTGGCACGCGCCCTCGCTTTTGAGCGCCTGGCGATGCACGGCCGTGATGGTCGCTTCCGGGCACAACAGGTAAGCCGTGCCGATCTGCACTCCAGCTGCGCCCAGTGCCATTGCCGCGGCGACGCCTTGCGCATCGGCAACTCCACCAGCGGCGATGACAGGGACCTTCACCGCTCGCACGACCTGGGGCAGCAGGGAAAAAGTGCCAACCTGCGTGCTGAGGTCGTCGGACAGGAACAAACCGCGATGCCCGCCCGCCTCCAGGCCTTGCGCAATAACCGCATCGGCGCCGTGCGCTTCCAGCCATCGCGCCTCGTCGACCGTTGTCGCCGAAGCGAATATTTTCGAGCGCCAGGATTTCACCCGCGCCAGCAGATCCGGCGGCGGCAGGCCGAAATGAAAACTCACCACGGCCGGACGGTAATCCTCCAGCACATCGGCAAACTCGCTGCTGAATGGTGCGCGCCCCGGGCCGGCCGGGATGCCGGCGGGATCGATCGCGTATTGCGTGTAATAAGGCGCGAGCGCCGCGCGCCACGCGGCTTCCCGTCCTGCATCGGCAACCGGCGCAGCATGGCAGAAGAAGTTGACGTTGACGGGCCTGCCCGTCTGCGCCTTGATGAGCTCCAGTTCCTTGCGCAAGCCGTCCGCGGTGAGCATGGCGCAAGGCAGGGATCCCAGCCCGCCCGCGTTCGAAACCGCAATCGCCATTGCGCTCGCCTGCGCGCCGGCCATGGGGGCCTGGATAATCGGCAATTCGATGCCGAGCCATTCGTTCAGCGTCATGCCCTGACCGCGCCAGCCCGTTTCCCACCCTGTTCCACGAGCGTGGCGCGCATGCCCGCAATGAGTTCGACCGAACGCAGGCGCGCCGGCTGGTCGTGGATATGGGCCGTGATCATCAGCTCGTCGGGCTTCAGGTCGTCGATGAATTCGCTCAGCCCACGCTTGATCGTGTCCGGCGAACCGACGAAGGAAACCGCCAAGGAACGCTCGACCATGGCCTTTTCGGCCGGCGACCAGTAGCTCCCGATATCGTCGATCGGCGGTGGCACCTGCCCGGGCCTGCCTCGCCGCAGATTGATGAAGGACTGCTGTTGCGAAGTGAACTGGCGGCGCGCTTCCGCGTCGGACTCCCCCGCCAGCACGTTTGCGCTGAGCATCGCGTAAGGCCGGTCCAGTTGCTTCGAAGGTTCGAAACGCGCGCGATAGATTTCGAGCGCCTGCCGCATCATGTCCGGCGCGAAATGGGAAGCGAACGCGAACGGCAAACCCAGCGCGGCCGCCAGTTGCGCACTGAACAGGCTCGAACCAAGCAGCCAGATCGGGACTTCCAGGCCTTCGCCCGGCACCGCACGAATGTGCAATGCCGGATCCGCGGCTTCGAAATAATGCTGCAGTTCCTGGACATCCTGCGGGAACTGCTCGGCGCTATCTTCCATCGTGCGGCGCAGGGCACGAGCCGTCAGCATGTCCGTGCCCGGCGCACGCCCCAGCCCCAGGTCGATGCGTCCGGGAAACAATGACGCCAGCGTGCCGAACTGCTCAGCGATCACCAGCGGCGAATGATTCGGCAGCATGATGCCGCCCGAACCCACGCGGATCGTCCTGGTGCCGCCGGCGACATGGGCAATGACGATCGATGTCGCCGCACTGGCGATTCCCGGCATGTTGTGATGCTCGGCCAGCCAGTAGCGCGTGTAGCCGAATTTTTCAGCGTGCTGCGCCAGTTCCAGCGTATTGCGCAGGGCCACTGCGGGGCTAGCCCCTTTCGGGATCGGGGAAAGGTCAAGGATCGAAAACGGAATCATGCTTGCATCCCCATCACGGCGTCGGCCCGAAACTGCCCAGATAGTCCGCCTTGCCGATGTCCACGCCGTGGTGGCGCAGGATGGCGTAAGCCGTGGTCATATGAAAAAAGAAATTGGGTAGCGCGAAGCTCAGGAGGTAAGACTGAGCGGTGAAGTGCACTTCCCCGCCGCGCAGCCGAATCGTTACCGCGCGGTCTGCGCCGCCGTCGATCTGCCCGGCATCCACGCTTTGCAGAAAGGCGATGGTCTTGGCGATGCGCTCCTGCAGTTCCGGGAACGTCGCCTCGGTATCGGCATAACTGGGGATGCCCACACCGGCCAGCCGGGCCGCACAGCCTTTCGCGGAATCGCTGGCCGACTGGATTTGCCGCGCCAGCGGGAACATGTCCGGCGACAGGCGGGCATTGATGAACACCGAGGGGTCGATTTTTTTTGCCTCGGCATGGACGGTGGCTTTCCCCAGGATGGCGGAAAGGTTGTTGAGCGCGCGGACCAGCACCGGCACGGAAGCCTGATACAAGGATAAGGTCATTCGGGTTTCTCCATAAGTGAATGCGGCATTGTGCGCGACCTGGTCGGCGCCGCCTACGGCTTCTTCGGGCTCGGCCTGTCGTTCTACTTCGCTTCGCAGGGCGCGGGCCGCCTGTACCGGCCTTTGCTCAGCGGCTTGTTCCGGCTCATCATAGCGATCGGCGGCGGCGGGATCCTGCTGCGGCTCACCGGTTCGCTCACGTGTCGCTCACCATGGCGATCCGGTACGGCGCCTGATTCGCCAAAGATTAGTGACAAATTATGCGAGGATACATCGAATGGTCGAACCCGCCGTAACCGTCCGCGTTTCCACCTGGCCGCTGGTGATCACAGCCGCCGTCATTCTCATGATCACCATGGGAAGCCGGCAGACGCTCGGCCTGTTCATTTCGCCGCTCAACACGTCGACCGGACTTGGCATCGTCGCCATCAGCTTTGCCATGGCGATCGGACAATTCGTCTGGGGCGCGACGCAGCCGATCTTCGGCGCGGTCGCGGACCGCTACGGCCCTGGCAGGGTGATTGTCGTCGGCGGGGTCATGCTCGCGATCGGCTGGGCGCTTACACCCTTGGTCTCCAGCGAGTGGGGGCTGATTCTCACCCTGGGAATCGTTGCGGCCGCCGGCGCGGGCGCGGGAAGTTTTTCCATCCTGATCGGCGCGACCGCGGGACAGGTGCCCGCGGAGAAGCGTGCTTTTGCCGCAGGATTCATCAATGCCGGCGGCAGTTTCGGGCAGTTCGTGTTTGCGCCGCTGGTCCAGGTGCTCCTCAGCACCTTCGGCCTGGTCACCGCCATGATCACCATGGCCGCATCGGCGCTCGCCACTCTGCCGCTTGCGCGCCTGATGCGGCGCAAGGCCGCGACTCCCGCCGCGGTCGCCGCGAAGTCCGCCGCACCGAAAGAGATCGGACTGCGTGCCCAGTTGCGCATCGCCGGACGCAACCAGAGCTACTGGCTGCTGCACGCCGGTTTTTTTACCTGCGGCTTCCATGTCGCCTTCCTGGTCACGCACCTGCCTGGCGAAGTCGGCCTGTGCGGCCTGCCCGCCGGCGTCGCGGCAACTTCGCTCGCCATCATCGGCCTTGCGAACATCGCAGGCAGCCTCGGCATCGGCGCGCTCGGCAGCGCTTTCCGCATGAAGTGGCTGCTGTTCTGGGTCTACTTCACCCGCTTCGTCGCCATCGCCATTTATCTCGCGGCGCCGAAAACCGCGCTCACCTTCTATGTCTTTGCGGCCGTCCTCGGCGTGACCTGGTTGTCCACCGTGCCGCCCACCGCGGGGCTGGTGGGCAAGCTGTTCGGCACGCGCTATCTGGCGACGCTGTTCGGCCTGACTTTGCTTTCGCACCAGATCGGCGGTTTCTTCGGCGCCTGGCTGGGCGGCATCGCCCTGGTCAGCAGCGGCAACTACGACTGGATGTGGTACGCCGACATGGCGCTCGCGCTTGCCGCGGCATTCGTCAACCTGCCGATCAAGGAGGCGCCGCTCGGCGCGCTCCGCCCTGCCGCCGCCTGACGGCTGCCTTGTCTACTACCCAGAGCAGCACTCACCGCAGATACCCTACGTGCCGCAGGACACGTCGGAGTACCCTTTTAGGCCGCGGATACCCTACGTGCGTAGCACGTCGGAGTACCCTTTTAGGACGCAGAGGAAAAGCATGAGAAGAATGGGCAATGGAAGGCTACCGGATATTGGGGAACCGGCGCTTGCATCATGCGTGGCCCAGTCAATATCGAGTTTCTCTGCGTTGGCTTTTCCTCCGCGTCCTCCGCGTCCTCCGCGGTGAGTGCGGTATCCTTCTGAAACTAGCGGGATCACACAGGGGAAATCCATGAAGGTCAGGAGCATCGAAACGCTGTCCTGCGACGCAGGCTGGCGCAACTATCATTTCGTCAAGCTGGTCACCGATACCGGCATCACAGGCTGGAGCGAGTTCGACGAAGGCTTCGGCGCGCCGGGCGTGGGCAACGTCATCCAGAAACTGGCGACGCGTGTCGTCGGCCAGGAAGTCAACAAACACGAACGCATCTACGCCGAACTCACCTCGGCCACCCGCCCGGCTTCGGGCGGCATCGTTGCACTCGCCATGGGTGCGATCGAGAACGCCCTGCTTGACGCCAAGGCCAGGGGACTCGGCGTTCCGGTATACGAACTGCTGGGCGGCAAGGTCCGCGACCGCATCCGCGTCTACTGGTCGCATTGCGCCACCTGGCGCATCAACCACCCGACGCATTACAAGCCGGCCATCACCGACCTCGACGGCGTCAAGGCCATCGGCCGCGAAGTTCGCGAAAAGGGATTCACCGCGCTGAAGACCAACATCTTCACCTACGACAAGGACCGAAGGAACGTACAGGGTTGGCGTCCAGGCTTCGGCGTGCCTTTCGAACCGGGCCTGAACGTGGAACGCGACGTCCTGCGCAACCTCGTGATGCACCTCGAAGCGCTGCGTGAAGGCGCCGGGCCGGACGTGGACATCCTGCTGGACCTGAATTTCAACGCCAAGACCGAGGGTTATCTCAAGATCCTGCGCGCCATCGCGCACCTCGACATCTTCTGGGTGGAAATCGACAGCTTCGTGCCCGAAACCCTTGGATATCTGCGCCGTCAGAGCCCGCACCCGGTCAGTTCCTGCGAAACCCTGCTCGGGCTGCGCGAGTTCATGCCCTACTTCCGCGAGCAGGCGATGGATGTGGCGATCGTGGATACGCCCTGGAATGGAGTCTGGCAATCGATGAAAATCGCGGCCGCTGCCGAAGCACACGAGGTCAACGTCGCTCCGCATAATTTCTACGGCCACCTGTGCACGATGATGAATGCGCATTTCTCCGCAGCCGTACCGAACCTGCGCATCATGGAAACCGACATCGACCGCATCGCGTGGGACCACGAGCTGTTCGACTACGTGCCGGAGTTCGTGGACGGGCATCTGGTCATGCCGGACCGTCCGGGCTGGGGCATCGTACCGAACGAGGAGGCGATCCGCGCTCATCCGCCAAAAGGCCCGCAGGGATTGCTGAACTACGGCCGCAACAAATAACTCAAGGGAGCCGAAAATGGCAAAGGGATACTGGGTGGCGCATGTCGACGTGAACGATCCGGAAGGCTACAAAGGCTATGTCGCCAGAAACGGCGTGGCTTTCGCCAAGTACGGCGCGCGCTTCCTGGTGCGCGGCGGCCAGTTCGAGGCCAAGGAAGGCAACTCGCGCTCGCGCAACGTGGTCATCGAGTTCAAGGACTACGCCACGGCACTCGCCTGCTACAACTCGCCCGAGTACGCGGAAGCGATGAAACACCGGGTCGATGCCGCCGTCGCCGACATGATCATCATTGAAGGCTATGACGGCCCGCAACCTGGCTAGCGCTCAATCTCGACCGAACCGCAAAGGCGCGAAGGCGCAAAGGGAGCGCAAAGGAAGGCAAGGAAAATCATAAAGTGAGTTGAGATCGAAGCATTCACTGGCCATCATGGAAGCATCTCTGCAGCGACAATTCCCTCGTGCGCAACCTTCAATTGCACTTGATTTCCTTTGCGCTCCCTTTGCGCCTTTGCGCCTTTGCGGTTGGCATGGGTAATGCGCCTTAAGCGCGAACGAGTTTGAGGTGGGTGATTTCGGACGGCGCGCCGAAGCGTTTCGGCGGCCCCCAGTAGCCCGTGCCGCGGCTGACATAGAGCGAAAGGTCGTCCAGGCGGTGCAGGCCGGAGGTGAACGGCTCGAACAGTTTCACCACATAGTTCCAGGGAAAGAACTGGCCGCCGTGCGTATGGCCTGACAACTGCAGGTCGAACCCGGCCTGCGACGCGGCGTAGGCGGATCGCGGCTGGTGCGCGAGCAACACCCTGACGGCCGCTTCCACCGGCGCACCGGCGAGCGCCGCGACAGGATCGCTCCTGTGCGCCGGATCGAAATGGTGTCCGCTCAGATCCGTCACCCCGGCGATCACGACGGATTCCCCGAAGTGTTCAAGGACCACGTGCTCGTTCAGGAGCACTGACACGCCAAGGCGCCGGACTTCAGCTATCCAGGCATGCGCCCCCGAATAGTACTCATGATTGCCGGTCACGAAGAATGTGCCGTGGCGCGCCGTCAACCGCCCGAGCGGTTCGGTATGCCGCCCAAGCCGCCCGACGCTGCCGTCCACCAGGTCGCCGGTGATCGCGATCATATCCGCGTCGAGGGCATTCACCGCATCCACGATCCGGGTCACGTAACCGTGCTTGATGGTCGCGCCGACATGGATGTCGGTGATCTGGACGATGCTGAAGCCGTGCAGCGCGTCCGGCAGGCCGGCAATCGGCACTTCGATTGTCAGGACAGCCGCCCTTCGGCGCGCATTGATGTATCCGACAAGCGTAATGAGCACCGCAAGCACCGGAACCGCCGCCGCGCTCCAGGTGCGGATCTGCTGCACGGCGGCCACGCCGATCAGCGAACCGCTCGCCGCATACCCCGCGAGCAGAACCACTTCGCGCAGCAGCGTCAGGATCAGCAACGAGGAGAAGAAGCCCATCGCCAGGAAGCCCGCGCCCGCCAGGTGGTCCGCGCAGGGATTCTGTTTGTTCCGGCGTGCATATTCCGCGAAAGGCAGGACGGACAAGGACAGTACGAGCAACGCCAGGATCACGGCAATGCCCCCCACGCCGAACGGCATGTCGGGAACCAGGCGCCAGCCCATGTAGATGTGGAACAGCAGAACAAGCACAAACAATCGGAACATGGCCGCCCGCTTTTCGGGTGCATCTCTGCGTCCCCGGCTTGCCGGGGACAACGCAATCCAGTTTGGGGCCTTCCGGACCGATTGCAAGTAACGAATCTGGCGTGGAATCAAGGAAGCAGCATGTTCCAGCGCCATGCACCCGCCTTGCGGCCGCTCGCCTGTTTATTTTCCGCGACCGGCCAGAAGCATGGACGACTCTTTGTCGATCCAGAACCGCCATGGGCGCGCCGCCCAGTAATCGCCCGCATAATCCACGCCGATGCGCGGACCGCGCTGGATTCGTTTAGCCGGGACACCGACGACGCGATCCTCGATCCAGATCTGCCTTGAAATCGTCGCATCCTTGCCGTCCAGCGCCTTGTCGATTTTGAGGTACTGCGTAACCCGCCCCGGCCCCGCCAGATATGTTGCCTCCCCA
>JBKJUC010000118.1:0-36015 GCA_046590325.1 Burkholderiales bacterium
GGCTCGATGGCGCACCCGCGCCTAGGATGCGGTCCTGGCGCTCCGTTTCGGGACGCCCAAAACCACAGGGGCACCGATGCAGGCACTAAGCTACATTGCACTGAAGGCGCTGTTGCGGCGCTATGCCGCGCTTACCCTGGTCTGGTAACCATTCAGGAACGAGAGGAGAACTCATGTCAAACGAAGCCAAATGCCCGTTCATGCCCGCCGTCGGCGGCGGCACGTCGAATCGTGACTGGTGGCCGAACCACCTCCGGTTGGACCTCCTGCACCAGCACTCCTCCAGGTCCAATCCGCTGGACGAGGACTTCAACTACGCTGAAGAGTTCAAGAGCCTCGACCTGGCGGATTGGACCTGGAGGAGTGCTGGTGCAGGAGGTCCAGCCGGAGTTGGTTCGGCCACCAGTCACGATTCGACGTGCCGCCGACGACGGCGGGCATGAACGGGCATTTGGCTTCGCTTGACATGAGTTCTCCTCTCGTTTCTGAATGGTTACCAGACCAGGCTAAGCGCGGCATAGCGCCGCAGTAGCGGCTTCAGTGCAATGTAGCTTAGTGCCTGCATCGGTGCCCCTGTGGTTTTGAGCGTCCCGAAACGGAGCGCCAGGACCGCATCCTAGGCGCGGGTGCGCCATCGAGCCAATGGATTGTTTTGAAGGACGCGATAGATAAAACCTATCACCCTTGGCTTGGCGGTGCCGCGGCGCATTGTTACCCGGCGGGCGGGAGGGCACGGGACGGCACGCGCTTGCGCGTGCCGGTAATTTCGTGCTTTTTGCCGGAGGCACCCCTCAGAGGCGGGTGTCTATTCGGCCCCTGAACGGGATGCAGTAAAGCCCGATCGGCTCGGAGCGGCCGCGCAGCGTCAGCGGGGGCAGCGAGATGGCGTCGACCTCTACCCGGCCGGCCTTCAGCGCTTCCATGACCCGTTCGGACAGCAGCAGCTCGCCGGCGCGGGCGCGCTGCATCAGCCGGGAGGCGATGTTCACGGCGTCGCCGATGATCGTGAAGCTCATGTAGGCGGGCGAGCCGACGTTCCCGGCGACGACTTCGCCCTTGTTTACGCCGATGCCAAGGCCGGTTTCCAGGCCATGCTTTTCCTTCCAGTCGGCAGACAGGATTTCGAAATCGGCCAGCATGTCATACCCGCACTTGATGGCGCGATCCGCGGCATCGGGTTGATCGAACGGCACCCCGAAACCCACCAGCAGGCTGTCGCCCGCCATGTTGAATATGGCGCCGTTATAGCGGTACGTGACGTTGGTCAGCAGGGAGAAATACTGGTTCAGCAATTGCACGACCTGTGCGGGCGCGAGTTGTTCCGCCATGCGGGTGAATCCACGCAGATCGGCAAACAGGATGACCGCATCGAAACGCGTCTGGTAGCCCACGAGCGGATTGCCGGGCAGGCCGGACGTGGTGAGGATCCTCTTGTCCATCAAGTTGCGCGGCGCATCCGACCGGGCATTCGCTTCCGCGCCCAGAGTCGTTTCCGCGACCATCTGCGGAATATTCTGCAGCCGGCGCGCCTTATGCGCGCTGACCAGCGATTTCACCCGTACCAGGAACTCATCGCGGCGCACCGGTTTGCTGAAGAAATCGTCGGCGCCGACCTGCAAGCCCTTGATGCGACCGTCGCGATCCTCGTCTGCAGCCAGGAAAACAACAGGGGTATGCGCAGTCGCAGGATTGGTCTTGATGCGCTTGCAGACCTCGAACCCGGACATGCCCGCGATATGAAAATCGAGTATCACCAGGTCCGGGCCCATCGAAGCCGTGACCTGCAGCGCCTCTTCACCGTTGCGCGCGATGAGGATTTCGACGCCGGAGCGCCGCAGGAACAGCGACATCATCAGGCGGTTATCCGGAGCGTCGTCCACCAGCAATACGCGTGGTGCCGGCCCGTCGGAATTCGAATGCATTGACATTATTCTTGGTACTTTCCGAACGCTGGTCAGGATCGAGCAATTGTCTCATGCTCGGGGAGCCGGCGCGGTAACCCCATAAGTTCCTGAGTCCCGGAGCCCCGCCATCCCGCCGTTATGGCTCGCTTCCCGGGACGGGTTCCGGTTCGACCTGCAGCCAGATCGTCACCGGGCCGTCGTTGGTCAGGGAGACTTTCATGTCGGCACCGAACTCGCCCGATTCGACCTGCACATGGATGTGCCTTGCGCGCTCCAGCATGTGGTTGAACAGTCGGCGGCCTTCTTCTGGCGGCGCGGCCGGGGTGAAGCTGGGACGGTTGCCCTTGCGGGTGTCCGCCGCCAGCGTGAACTGCGGTATTAGCAGCAGCGCGCCGGCAACGTCGCGCAGGCTCAGGTTCATGCGCCCCTGCGCGTCCGAAAACACCCGGTAGTTGAGCAAACGCTCCAGAAGGCGGTCGGCTTGCGCCGCAGTGTCGCTGCGTTCCGCGCAGATCAGTACCATCAGCCCGATACCGATACTGCCGACCATGCGGTCTTCGACCATGACCTGCGCCTGACTCACCCGTTGCAATAGGCCGATCATTTATCTCCCTGTACCTTAGGCCGATTATAGGGCCTTGGCCGCGCCTGTCGCGACCTTGTAATAATTCACGCATATCCTTGCAACATTACCGTTGACATGGGCCATTTGATGAAAGTCCTGATGATCTCGGACGTGTATTTCCCGCGGGTGAACGGTGTTTCCACTTCGATCCAGACCTTCCGCCATGAACTGGGCGCACTCGGCCACCAGGTCGACCTCGTGGCGCCGGAATATCCCGGCGTGCGCTCCGCCGAAAGCGACGTCATGCGCGTCGCTTCGCGTTATGTCCCCTTCGATCCCGAAGACCGGATGATGCGCTCCGACGGACTGCGCGCGCTCATGCCGCGGCTGCGTGCACAGAAGTACGACCTCGTGCACATCCAGACCCCGTTTATCGCGCACTATCGCGGCATCAAAATCGCCGACGAACTTGGCGTGCCGCGGGTTGAGACCTATCACACCTTCTTCGAAGAGTACCTGTTCCACTATGTTCCGCTGCTGCCCAAAGAATTCCTGCGCGGCCTGTCACGGCGATTTTCTCGCACCCAGTGCAACAGGATGAACGCCCTCATCGTGCCGTCGGGTGCGATGCGGGACAAGCTCGCAGACTATGGCGTAACCGTTCCGATGCATGTCATCCCTACCGGGATTCCCCTGACCCAGTTTACGGGTGGCGACCGCGGGGCATTCCGCCGCGGGTACGGCATTCCCGAGGACCGGCCTGTGCTGCTGTTCGTGGGGCGCGTGGCTTACGAGAAAAACATCGACTTCCTGCTGCGCGCGCTGCATCTCGCGGTGGCGCAAAAGCCGGAACTGCTGCTCGTGATCGCGGGCGAAGGGCCGGCGCTGGCATCGCTGCAGAAACTGGCCGAAAAACTGGGCCTGCGGGAACACGTCCTGTTCGTAGGCTACCTCGACAGGAGTGGCGCATTGCTGGACTGTTATCGCGCCGCAGATGCCTTCGTGTTCGCGTCGCGCACCGAGACCCAGGGTCTGGTGCTGCTCGAGGCCATGGCGCTCGGAGTGCCGGTGATTTCAACAGCGGTGATGGGCACGCGCGACATTGTGGGTCCCCGGCGGGGCGCCCTGGTCCCCCAGGATGACGAGGCGGATTTCGCCGCGCACATCGTCACGCTGATGAATGATCCCGAACTGCGTGCCCGGCTTTCCGAAGAGGGGCTGGTCTATGTGCGGGAGTGGCATGCCGACACTCTGGCCCGGCGCCTTGCCGCCGCGTGGCAGGAAGTGGTCGCGGGACGCGGCACGCCGGCTGACGCCGCGGCGCTCTCCGTCCGGATCGCCTGATCGTTCCGTACATCCACCCGCGCCTGCCGACCGTAAGAGTTAAACTCTTTCGACCACAAAGGATTTGGGGGCGGACATGGCAGACAAGGAAGTTGCGACTCTCGCGGGCGGTTGTTTCTGGTGCCTGGAAGCGGTGTACGACCGGCTCGACGGCGTAACCAGCGTTGAATCAGGATACATGGGTGGAGAAATGCCCAATCCCTCCTATGAGCGCGTCTGCGACGGGGATACCGGGCACGCCGAAGTTGTCCAGGTGACCTTCGACCCGGCGCAAATCTCCTTCCGTGACCTGCTGGAGGTGTTTTTCGTCATCCACGATCCGACCACCCTGAACCGCCAAGGCAACGACACCGGCACCCAGTACCGTTCCGCGATTTTTTTTCACACCCCTGCGCAGAAGACGGATGCCGAGACAATCGTCCGCGAACTGACCGACGATAAGGCGTTCAGTGGAGCCATCGTCACCGAAATCGTGCCCGCCGTGCAGTTCCATGTCGCCGAACGCTATCACCAAGAATATTTCGAGAACAATCCGAACCAGCCTTACTGCCAGTTCATCGTCGCACCCAAGGTGGCGAAGTTCCGGCAGAAGTTCGCGCAGAAGCTGAAAAAATCCCCGGCCTGAACGGCCCGAACCCACCGGCAGCCGCCGCGACAGCGGCGATGCGCGCATAATTGCCCGCATCGGAACGGCGGACGTTCCGATCCGTTGGGGAGGTGCAAGGGTGGAAGCGGATCAGGCAACATTGGACTCTCGCGGCGAGCCGCCTGCGGATTCCGCCATGAACGGCCTGGAGCGCCTGCGCCTGCTCGAAGAAGCGAACCGGGTGCTGGAACAGGAAGTGGTCCAGCACCGCATGGCCGCGGAGCTCGCGCGTGGCCAGTCGGAAATGCTGATCCAGTCGCTCAATTTCCTGGCCGCGGAATCGAACCTCGACAAGTTCCTCGGCCACGTGCTCAAGGTCACTGTCCAGCAATTGCAGGGCGTAGGCGGAACCCTCTGGTTTCCGGACCATGCCAACAATTCCATCCGGCTGCACCTTGAATACCTCGATTCCCGCATCATTGCCGCCGCGGAATCCCATCATCCGGCGGCATTGCATCCGCCTCCCATCGGGGGCCGCCCGGTCTCCACTTTTCCGCTGGCCCGTGCCGAGACGTACGTACTGTCCGGTGAGGTTTCCGGCATGCCCGAAGAGAATCGCGCGTACATCAACTCGCTCGGCGTGCGCACCTTGCTGACGGTGCCGATGGTTCTCGGCAAGGAAACCGTGGGCTGGATCTGCGTTCGCAGCAGCAAGAGCGACTCCAGGGAGCTGGAGAGCAAGCTCTACCTTGCGGAAGCACTGGCGGGGCAGGCCACGCTTGCCGTGCAAATGGCCCGCCTTGGCGACCAGGCGCGGCAGGCTGCCATCCTCGAAGAACGCAACCGCATCGCTCGAGATATCCACGATACCCTGGCGCAGGGCTTCACGGGCGTGGTGCTGAACCTGGAGGCGGCCAATCGCACACTGAAGAAAGACAACCTCGAACTGGCGCTGGAACACATCGAACATGCCCGCAGCCTGGCGCAGGCGGGACTGGCCGAAGCACGCCTGTCCGTGCGTGCGCTGAGGCCCGAAGCCCTGCAGCAGGCGGATCTCGCCAATGCCTTGCAGGCTTTGTTGAAGCGTGCGGAGGCGAGCGGAACCCTGCACACGCATTTCGCCACGTCCGGCGATAAGATCGCGTTGCCGGGCGAGGTTGAAAGCGAGCTCCTCAGGATTGCGCAGGAAGGGGTCACCAATGTGCTGAAGCACGCGGGTGCGCAGCACGTCGAACTGAACCTGGTGTTCGATCCCGGTGCTGTGCGACTCTCGATCCTGGATGATGGCGTCGGATTTGATCCGCGCCAGCATCACGAGGGTTTCGGGCTGCTCGGTATGCGCGAGCGTGCTGAACGCATCGGTGCACGCCTGCTTGTCGTCAGCACGCCCGCAAGCGGAACGCGGGTGGAAACGGTCATGCCAAGGAGTGCATTGACCAGTGTCCCAGCCTAATCCTCAGAGAAATTCACCGACGGCGGCAGCCGCGCCGAAGGCCGCGCCCATCCGCGTGCTGATTGCCGAGGACCATTCCCTGGTGCGCCGCGGGCTCGCGGCGATCATCAACATGGAAGAAGATGTGACCGTGATCGGCGAGGCAGGCGACGGACAGGAAGCCATCGAACTGTGGCGCAGCCTGCGCCCCGACGTGGTGCTGATGGATTTGCGCATGCCCAAGGTCGAGGGCGTGGAGGCGATACGCCGCATTCGTGCGGAGGATCCGAAAGCCGGCATCATTGTGCTCACCACGTTCGATCACGACGAGGATATCTACGCAGGGCTGCGCGCGGGCGCGAAAGCGTATCTGCTGAAGGATGTGCAGCCGGAAGAACTGTTCAATTGCATCCGCGCGGTCCATGCGGGCGAGGCCTACCTGCAACCGAAAGTGGCCGCGAAGCTTGCGCAGCGCGTGCAGGAAGAGCCGCTGACGGAGCGCGAGGAGCAGATCCTCAAGCTTCTGGCGGAAGGCAAGAGCAACCGCGCCATCGGCGTGGTCCTGCACATCACCGAAAGCACGGTGAAGAGCCACATGAAGAGCCTGTTCGTCAAACTGGACGTCACCAGCCGGGCCGAAGCCATTTCCCTGGCGGCGCGCCGCGGGCTGGTCAAGTTCTGATCGCGTAGCCGTTCCTCAGCGGCGGGACTTCCAGTCACCCGAAAGGGGGAGAAGCATCTCCTACCAATGAACTCGGGTCTTTCCTTCGTCCGCCTGATGGTTTGTTCGTCGTGCGCGTCGCACAATCGTTGCCGGGCGGGCGGTCCACGCAAAGAATGGCACGAAGGGCGTGCGCAGCAGCATGGACCAGCACCATTTCGACGCTCCGATTAGAGGTACCACGGCGCAGCTCCAGTGCTAGACCGCTGATTTTCCGCGCTACCGTGGAAAACGGCTCGATGGTACGAAAGCTGCAAAGATGTTCCGCGCATTCGAATTCATTCTGAAAGGCGGAATCGATGGGGGCTTCGCAACAGACTCGCAAGGCAGGGCCGGGGTGACCATGGACCTCTGGCTGCGCATTTCTGCAAGCATTGACGCCGTCAACCGCAAAGTGGGCGCGGGCGTGAGCTGGCTGATCCTGGCTATGACGCTGGTCAGTGCTGCCAACGCGGTATCCCGCAAGGCCTTCAACTTCAGCTCGAACGCCTTTCTCGAAATCCAGTGGTACCTGTTCGCGGCAGTGTTCCTGCTGGCGGCAGGCTACACGCTGCTGAACAACGAACATGTGCGGGTGGACATCGTCAACACCCGCTTCGCCACGCGCGCCCGACTCTCGATCGAACTGTTCGGGACCGTATTTTTCCTCCTGCCGCTCACCCTGCTGGTGCTCTGGTACGGCTGGCCGTATTTCGTGATGTCCTTCACCAGCCGCGAGATTTCCTTGCAGGCCGGCGGCCTGATCCTGTGGCCGGTGAAGCTGCTCATTCCCGCTGGTTTCCTTCTGTTGCTTTTGCAAGGCGTATCGCAAGCCATAAAGCTGATCGCCGCCTTGTCGGGGCGTTATCACGCGCAGGCATTGCTCGACCGGCACAACACGCAGGAAGATGAAGTCAAGGCGCTCGTCCAGGGGCGGCAAAGCAATGGGAGTCCTGGTTGACGGCGTTGCTGGTGCAGTACATCGGCCCGCTGATGTTCGCGGGCCTGGTGCTGTTTCTGCTGCTGGGCTATCCGGTTGCGTTTGCGTTGTCGGCGATCGGCCTGCTGTTCGGATTCATCGGCGTCGAAACGGGCTTGCTGCATCCGCAATTGCTGCAGGCGTTGCCCCAGAGAATCTACGGCGTAATGCAGAACGACACTTTGCTGGCGATCCCCTTCTTCACGTTCATGGGGCTGGTCCTCGAGCGCAGCGGCATGGCCGAGGACCTGCTCGAAACCATCGGCCAATTGTTCGGCTCGATCCGCGGCGGCCTGGCCTATTCGGTGATATTCGTCGGCGGGCTTCTGGCAGCTACAACCGGTGTGGTTGCCGCCTCGGTCATCGCGATGGGCCTGATCTCGCTGCCGATCATGATGCGTTATGGCTACGACAAGCGCCTGTCGTCCGGGGTCATTGCGGCTTCTGGGACGCTGGCGCAGATCATCCCGCCCTCCCTGGTGTTGATCGTGATGGCGGACCAGCTCGGCAGGTCCATCGGAGACCTGTATCGGGGCGCGCTGGTTCCAGGCCTAATGCTGATGGGCTTCTACGCGGCCTACGTTTTCATCATGAGCCTGCTTCGACCCGCATCGGTGCCGGCCCTGCCACTCGAGGCGCGGACCCTGCGAGGGACCCTGCTGCTGCGTCGCGCGCTGCTCACGATGATCCCGCCAGTGGTGCTGATTTTTCTAGTGCTGGGTACGATTTTCCTGGGCATCGCCACGCCGACCGAAGGCGGGGCGATGGGCGCGTGCGGCGCGCTGGCACTGGCGGCCGTGCGCGGGCGCCTGAGCTTGCGCGTCCTGCGACAGTCCCTCGACACAACCGCAAAGCTGTCCTGCTTCGTAATGTTTATCCTGATCGGGTCGACCGTGTTTGGTCTGGTGTTTCGGGGCGTCAACGGCGACCTTTGGGTGGAGCACCTGCTGACCGGCCTGCCCGGCGGTGCGCTGGGATTCCTGATCGCGGTCAACCTGCTGGTGTTCGTGCTGGCATTTTTCCTCGATTACTTCGAGCTCGCCTTCATCCTCGTACCGTTGCTGGCGCCCGTGGCGGACAAACTCGGCATAGACTTGGTCTGGTTCGGGGTGCTGCTCAGCGTGAACATGCAGACCTCCTTCCTGCATCCGCCGTTCGGTTTCGCACTGTTCTATTTGCGCAGTGTGGCCCCGAAGCAGGTGAAGACATCGGATATCTACATGGGCGCCGTGCCTTTCGTCTGCATCCAGGTCTTGATGGTTGCATTGGTGATCGCCTTCCCGCGCCTGGCAATGGTGGATCATGGACAGCTCGGAGCCAGCACGATGCCCAGGCTTGAGATCCCCGTGAGCGACGATTTCGAATCGGCACCGGCGGTGTTCGACCTGCGTCCCGAAGACCTGCAGCACTACGGAGGCGCGCCAACGGGCGCGGCCGGAAAGGAATGATGGATCGACGAAAGTTCATGGCGGCTGCGGGGACAAGCGTCGCGGCTGCCGCTGTTGCCGCCCCGGCCGTCGCACAGTCCGAGCCCTCGGTCCGCTGGCGCATGGCATCCAGCTTTCCGAAAAGCGTCGACAACATCTTCGGCGCGGCGGAGGCGCTCTCCCATCGCCTCAAAGGGCTGACGGGCGGCAAGTTCGAGATCCGGGTCTTTGCATCAGGCGAATTGGTACCAGGCTTCGAGGTGCTCAACGCCTGCGAGCAGGGCACGGTCGAGTGCGGCCAGACCCAGGGTTTCTACTTCATCGGCAAGAACAAGGCATTCGCCTTCGACGCCGCGCTGCCTTTCGGACTCAACTCGCGCATGCACAACGCCTGGATGTACTACGGCGGCGGGCTCGAACTGGTGCGCGAACTCTATCGCGAACACAACACCATCCTGTTTCCCGCCGGCAACTCCGGTGCGCAAATGGGCGGCTGGTGGCGCTCGGAGTTCGGTAGCGTCGCCGACCTTAGGGGGCGCAAGGTCCGCATCCCGGGCATCGCCGGTGAGATCATGGCGCGCCTTGGCGCGGTGCCGCAATCCATTCCGGGCAGCGACATCTACCCGGCGCTGGAGAAAGGCACTATCGATGCGGCCGAGTGGGTCGGGCCCTACGACGACGAGAAGCTCGGCTTTTACCGCGTCGCACCCCACTACTATTTTCCCGGCTGGTGGGAGGGAAGCTCCTGCGTGTCCTTCCTGGTCAACTTGAACGAGTGGAATAAGCTGCCGCAATCCTACAAGGAAGCCTTCGAAGTGGCGGCGGCCGAGGCCAACGTGCGCATGATTGCAGCCTATGACGCGAAGAATCCGCCGGCGCTTGCGCGCCTGGTGCAGCAGGGCGTGCAGCTGCATCCCTATCCGAAGGACGTGATGACCGCGGCCCTCAAGGCGGCAAACGACCTTTACGAAGCGGAGTCGGCGGCCAATCCCGTGTTCCGGCGTTTCTACCAGTCCTGGTCGGCATTCCGCCATGCACAGTACCAGTGGTACCGGATCGCTGAAGCCTCGTTCAGCAATTTCATGGCAGGCCAGCGCCTGCCGTTCAAATAGTGACCTCGTGGTGTTGCAGGCGCATGCACGCGCCAGCGCAAACCCGCCGGTCCACCGGGCAGGTGGTTTACGGTCGCCGCCTGCCCGAAAGTATGGGTGAACGCGTGCGCGCCCCCGATGGCGTGCCTGTGTTCCGCTCTAGATTGGCCCGTGCAGTTCTTTATCGGGCCGTATTTGCTCCGCCACTCTCAGGGAGGTTATGCCGCCATGCCAACACTCAGCATTAATGGTCAAAGTTATTTTTCCGATGCACCGCCAGATACGCCACTTCTGTGGGTCATCCGCGAGGACCTGCAGCTCACCGGCACCAAATACGGGTGTGGAATCGCGCTTTGCGGTGCCTGTACGGTCCACGTGAACGGCGAGCCGGTGCGCTCGTGCGCGGTCCAACTGGGCAACGTGCCGGATGGCGCCATCATCACCACCATCGAGGGGCTGGACCCGGCCGATGCGCATCCGGTGCAGAAAGCCTGGATCGAGCACGAGGTTCCGCAGTGCGGCTACTGCCAGTCCGGGCAGATCATGCAGGCGGCGGCGCTGCTTGCGGCCAATCCGTCTCCGACCACCGAAGAAATCGTGCAGCACATGAACGGCAACATCTGCCGCTGCGCCACATATTCGCGCATCGTCGGGGCCGTCCAGCGCGCCGCAGAACTGGCGAAGGAGGGCTCGAACCATGGATAAGATCCAGGCCAAGATCAAGACACCCGAACAGGGCGTGACCCGGCGCGATTTCCTGGTCCGTTCCACGGTTATCGCCGGGGCCGGCTTCTTCAGCATCGGCCTGCCGGGGTTGGTTGCCGGCAAGGAGGCACAGGCAGCAGTAGGAGGCCAGTCCTTCACGCCGTCCATCTGGTTCACGATGACGCCCGACGGCAAGACCACCATCCATATCGTCAAGGCGGAAATGGGCCAGCACATCGGCACCGGCCTGGCGCAGGTGATCGCCGAAGAACTGGAAGTCGACTGGAAAGACGTGCGTCTCGATACGCCGCTGGAGAGCGTCGAGAACTTCGCGGTCTACGGACTCGCGTACACGGTCAACAGCGGCAGCATCACCACCGAGTTCGACCGCCTTTCGCGCGCAGGCGCCGCCGGCCGTATTGCACTGATCGAGGCGGGCGCGAAGGTGCTCAAGGCCGGAGTTGGCAATTGTTACGCGCAGAACAGCCGCGTCTTCGACAAGGCCTCCGGGCGGTCGGTGACATACGGGGAGATCCTGCAGAAGGTGAAGATCGACCGCAAGTTTTCCTACCCGAGCGACTTCAGGAAGATCACCCTGAAAAAACGCGGCGACTACAGGATCGTCGGCAAGTCGTTGCCTTCGCTCGACGTTCCGGCGAAAACTAACGGCAAGGCCAAGTACGGAATTGACGTGTTCCTGCCGAACATGGCCTACGGTGCACTGGTGATTCCGCGCACCCGCTATGCCTCCAACGTGGTGAGCATCGACGATTCCGAGGCGCGCAAGATTCCCGGCTTCATCAAGGCGGTAAGGATCGACAACGCGCTTGGCAAGTGCACGGGCTGGGTGGTGGCGGTGGCCGACCGCTTCCCGACCGCGATGAAAGCGGCGAAAGCGCTGAAGGTTCAGTACGACGCCGGTCCTTACGCGAAACTGGACAGCGCCGAATTGCTCAAGCAGTACAAGGCGCTGGCGAAGAACGAAAAGGAAAGTGCGGCCTGGGTGCTGGAAGGTGACGTCGACAAGGGCTTCAAGGGTGCCGACAAGGTGTTCGAGGTCGAGTACACCACCGACATGGTGGTGCATGCGACCATGGAACCGCTGAACGCCACGGTGCAGTTCACCAACGGCGAATGGCATGTTCACGTCGGCACTCAAAGCACCTCGTTTGCGCGCATGACCCTGACCGGCTATCTGTCCAAGGCGCTGGGCCAAAAGCCCGAGGACCTTAAGATCTTCGTGCACAACTATTTGCTCGGTGGCGGCTTCGGCGGCAAGCAGGATTACGACGACATCCTGGCGGCGGCGTACTGCGTCAAGGAGGTGGGCCGTCCGGTGAAGCTGATCCATACCCGTGAGTCAAACTTCGCCACCAGCTTTGCGCGCACGCCGACCTATCACAAGGTCAAGGCCGGCATCAAGAACGGCGAATTGCTGGCAATGAACCAGGACATCGTTTGCGGCTGGATGGGTGCGCGTTTCGGCGTAGGCAAGGCGGGCGGCACCGACTGGCTGCAGCTCGATTCCGTCGACGGCAAGAAGCAGGATATCGACCAGTGGTCGATCGGCGGCAGCGATCACTGGTATGACCTGAAGAATCACCGCGTGCGGGCCTGGAACCACGACATGACCACCTGGGCGGTTCAGGCCTCGGCGCTTCGCACCGTGTCCAACTCCTACAACATCTTTGTGGTCGAGTCGTTCATGGACGAGGCGGCACACGCGGCCGGACGCGATCCGCTCGAGTTCCGGCTGTCGATGTTAAACGGCAAGGGCGGCAATCGCGGCATTCCCAATTCCGGCTATCCGCCGGGAACGTCCTCGGACTACTACATGGACCGGCTGTGGATTTCGCTGCCGTGGGGACAGGAAGACAGCTGGATTCCCTATGAGTCGGCGACGGTCGGCGGCGCATCGCGGTTGGCGAATTGCCTGCGCGTTGCCGCCGGAAAGGCGGGCTGGGGCAGCGGGCGACTGCCGCCGAATACCGGCCTGGGAATTGCGATCACCGCGGCGGAAGAACGCCAGAGCCCGACCTGGGTGGCTGGCATCGCCGAGGTTACCGTCGATCCGAAGACCGGACAGTTCACCATCAACCGTCTGACGATCGCGATGGATCCGGGCACGGTGGTCAATCCACAGGCCGTCGATGCGCAGGTTCGCGGTTCCGCCTTGTGGGGTGCGAGCCAGATCATGAGCGAACGGATCACGCTCAAGGACGGCCGCTTCGAGCAGGCCAACTTCCACCAGTACGCGCCGATCCGCCTGGCGCAGACGCCGGAGATCGACGTCACCCTCATCGCGTCGGACAACCATCCGAGCGGTGTCGGCGAACCGGCGTCTACGGTGGTGGCGCCGGCGGTGGCCAACGCGATCTTCAACGCGGTGGGCGCGCGGGTGCGACACATGCCGATCTCGCCCGAGGCGGTGCTGGAGGCGATCAAGCGCAAGGCTTGACGGGCCAGTCGTAGCAAGAAAGGGAGGGCTCCGGGGTGCGTGCGCCCCGGAGCCGCACCCGACCTGTATCTAAAGCGGCGTGGGTGCGTGCCCTCGCGTCCGCCCGTCAACGCAGCACGCAGCGGGAGCGAGAGATGTCCGAAGACATTCTTTCTTTAACAGTTCATGAACTCACGGAGGGTTACCGCGGCAAGCGCTTCTCACCCGTCGAGGTGACGCGGGCGGCGCTGGATCGCATTGCTGCACTGAATCCGGTTTACAACGCGTTCGTGCTGGTGGATGAAGCGCGGGCGCTGAAAGATGCACGGGGCTCCGAGGCGCGCTGGCTGCGCGGCGAGCCGGCCGGCCTGGTGGACGGCGTGCCGGCTACGGTTAAGGACCTTATCGTTACCGAAGGCTGGCCGACGCGGCGCGGGTCGCGTGCCGTTGATCCGAAGCAGCCCTGGATCGAGGACGGTCCGCCGGTGGCGCGCATGAAAGAACAGGGTGCGGTTTTCCTGGGCAAGACCACCACGCCAGAGTTCGGCTGGAAGGGCGTCACCGATAGCCCGCTGACCGGCGTCACCGTAAATCCGTGGAATACGAAACTGACTCCCGGCGGCAGCAGCGGTGGGGCTGCGGTAGCAGCGGCCACGGGAATGGGCTTCATGCACATCGCCACGGATGGCGGCGGATCCATCCGCATCCCCGCGGCCTTCTGCGGGCTGTTCGGATTCAAGCCGACTTTCGGCATCGTGCCCGTGCATCCACATTCGCCGGCCGGCACCCTCTGGCACCAAGGGCCAATCTCGCGCACTGTGGGCGATGCGGTGCTGATGCTTAATGTCATTGCAAAACCTGACGTGCGCGACTGGTACCGGGCGCCGCCACTGGACATCGATTATCGAGAAGGCCTCGACGCGGGCGTGAAGGGCATGCGCATTGGCTACAGCCGCGCGCTGGGTTACGCCCGGGTCGATCCGGAAATCGCGGAACTGGTGGATCGCGGTGCGCGCCGATTTGAAGAGCTCGGGGCGCAGGTCGACGAAATCGACCTGGTACTGGAGGACCCGATAACCATCATGCAGCCCCTGTGGGAAGTGGCGCTGGGCATGGCCGTGGCGCCCATGACCGCCGTGCAGCGCGCATTGCTAGATCCGCCGATGCTGGCTATTGCAGAGCAGGGTTTCGGATTGAGCGCCATCGAACTTCGCCAGGTCGAACGTTTACGCGAGGCTTTCGCCCGCCGCATGTGCCTGTTGCACCAGGACTATGACCTGCTTCTGACGCCTCAACTCGCCGTGGCCGCTTTCGAAGCGGGACACGAAGTCCCGCCGGGCACAGACCGCACGCGCTGGTGGGAATGGTCCCCGTTCACCTATCCCTTCAACCTCTCCCAGCAACCTGCGGCGACCGTTCCGTGCGGATTCACCCGTAGCGGACTGCCGGTGGCGCTGCAACTGGTGGGTGACAAATTCTGCGACGCAACAGTGTTGCGTGCTGCTCGCGCCTACGAAACCGCGCATCCGTTCGCGATGCCGGGCCTGAGTTTGGTGAAGAAGGCGGAGACGCAGAGGGCTGCGGAACCGCCGGGATAGGAGATGCGAGAGGAAAGAGCAAAGAGGAAAGAGGAAAGAGGAAAGAGGGGGAGTCTTCCAACGATAGCGGTGTCCTGATTGCGCCAAGCCGGTGTCCAGACGATTCGAGCCTTTACGCTCCGTGATGTTCGCCCAGGGTGCGGAACATGCCGAGTGGCGTATATTGGGCGCATTCTAAATCCGGGCACTGACCCGGCCGAGGAGAACCAACCATGAACGCACCCGACAGGGTTCGCGACGATACGGCCACCCAATCGCCGCAGCAACGCGCCCGCTACTGCACGTCCGAGAATCCCTTCACCTTTGCCTATCCTGCGGTTCCAGTTCGCCAGTTCCTCGCGGAGCGCGACCGTGCCTTCGATACCGTCACGCCGACTTCGGCCATCGCCCTGGATGCGTCGGGCGACTTGGCGACTGCTTATCCAGCCACCACGCCGACGCTGCTCTGCAGGTATTTCCGGATCCGCGCCGGCGAGGAACTCCGAACTGAGTTCATCGCTTCCAGCGAAGTGTTCTACGTGATGCACGGGAACGGCGAGAGCCTCAACCGCAATGAAGCCATTGCGTGGGGCGCCGGGGACGTGCTCTGCTTTCCCTCCGGCGACACGGTGCATCGCGCGAAAACGGATGCCTTGCTGTTCGGCGTGAGCGACGAACCGCTGCTGGCATTCGAAGGGCTGCGTCCTCCGGCACCCGAAACGCCGGCGGTCAAGGCCACGCACTGGCCCGCGGCCGAGATCGAGCATGTTTTCCAGGGCGTCTACACGCGCAAGAGAACCGAGAAGACCACGGGTTGTTCGGTGATGTTCTCCTGCCACGATTTCGCACCCGGCTACCACACCACGCCGCTGATCAATACCGCGATCAATACGCTGGAAGCGGGCGGCGACCAGCGGCCGCACCGCCACAACGGCGTTGCCGTGACCCTGGCCATTGAGGGCGAGGGCATTCACTCGATGATCGCGGACAAGCGCGTCGATTGGTCGACCGGGGCCGCGCAGATCACGCCTGCGTCGCTGCTGCATTCGCACCACAACCGCGGCACGAAGCGCATGCGCTCGTTCGTTATCCAGGACGAAGGCCTGCATTACTACACGCGTACCCCGGGATTCAGCTTCGAATGAAATCGTGATGACGTGAATGCCTCCCAGATCGGATCAGTGACGCTCTATGTCGGCACGCGCAAGGGCGCGTTCATCTATTGCGGCGACCTGGCGCGCAAAGCATGGCGGCTCGAAGGGCCGCATTTTCTCGGCAACATCGTCAATCACCTGGTACTCGATCCGCGCGATGGTCGCACGCTGCTGGTGGCCGCGAAAACGGGCCATCTTGGCCCCACCGTCTTTCGCTCGCAGGACGCGGGTAAGTCCTGGAAGGAAGCCGCGCAACCGCCCGCCTTTCGCAAAGCGGGTGATGGCGAGGAAGCCCGTGCTGTGGATAGCGTGTTCTGGCTTTCACCGGGCCATGCATCCGACCCCGGTGTCTGGTATGCGGGAACGTCGCCCGTCGGCATGTTCCGTTCCGATGACGGCGGTGCCACCTGGAAGGAAGTCGCCGGTTTCAACGATGGCCTCTATCCGAAAATCAAACACGCGATCATTCCGGGGCCCGACGGCGCGCAGGTCCATTCGATCTGCGTCGATCCGCGCGACGCACGGCATCTCTACATCGGCATCTCCATAGGCGGCGTGTTCGAGAGCGTCGACGCGGGTGAAACCTGGCAACCGCTCAACCAGGGTATCGATGCCGATTTTCTGCCCGATCCGAACCAGGAGTACGGGCACGATCCGCACAACGTCGTATTGCATCCGCGCAATCCGCAGCGGCTGTACCAGCAGAACCATTGCGGCATCTACCGGCTGGATCGTCCCGCAACGAAATGGACCCGGATCGGGCGGAACATGCCTAAAGAAGTCGGCGACATCGGATTCCCGATCGTCCTGCATCCGCGCGATCCGGACAGTGCCTGGGTATTTCCAATGGATGGCACGGAGGTGTGGCCGCGCACCAGTCCGGATGGACGTCCCGCGGTGTATCGCACCCGCGATGCCGGCGACTCGTGGGAACGCCAGGATGCGGGGATGCCGCAACGGCATGCATGGTGGACGGTGAAGCGCCAGGCGATGTGCGCCGACGGCGCCGATCCCCTGGGCCTTTATTTCGGCACTACCAGCGGCGAGATCTGGGCCAGCGCCGACGAGGGGCGCAACTGGACCCGCATCGCCGAGCATCTGCCCCACATCTATTCCCTCACCGCGGCTTGATTCGCGTCCTCATCCCCAGTCCGCTGTTTTCCTATACCGGCGGGCAGAAGCAGATCGAAGCCGAGGGCGATTCGCTGGCTGCCGTGCTCGGTGTCCTCGATGGGCGCTATCCCGGCATGCGCCACAGGATCGTCGACGAGCAGGACCGCATCCGCCGGCACATCCGTTTCTTCGTTAACGGCGAGATGGCGCTGCGCCTGGACCAGCGCCTTGAAGCTGGCGACGAAGTCATGATCGTCGCCGCGCTAAGCGGCGGTTAGAAATCTTTTGGCAAGCGCCAAAGCGCGGGGTCGGTTGGCACTACCGATTACCCCGCGCAGATGTCCGGGTACCTGCCGGCGAACTGGTCTATCCTATAGTTACTGCCCCAGGGACAAAAGTAGCGCTCGCCGGCAACCTGGTTCGCGCCGGTTGCATGCCACAGGAAAGACTGATGCCTACGGAACCGAGCTTCGTCTGGCCGACACCTCCTTATTACCAGCACGCATCCGCCCAGGACGCGAACCTGCCGCGCAGATGTGTGCTTTTCAGCAGCGACGGCCGACAGGTACCGGGAAGGCTCATCCGTTTTTTGCCCGAACAGGAGGTGCTCGATTTCGTGGCCATCGGATTGGCTTCGGTCGAAGTACTGAAGTTCGCCATCATCAAGAAGCTGCAGTTGCTGCGTGCCGTGCAGTTCCTGCCGAGGCACATCGAGAAGATGCGGGAAGCAGGCGTCGCGCCGTCAACCGGCACCCAGATAGTGAAGGTATCGTTCAAGGACGGCGAGCAACTCGCCGCCGAAACCCGCGGGTTCCTGGTCGAGAGTACCGGCCTGTACCTTTATCTTGCCGTGGAAAACGACAAGGTCCAGCGCGTCTTTATTCCCACGCATGCGTATGCCGAGTATTCCATCGGGCCCTCTCTCGGCGAGATGCTGTCCGAGCAGCACAAGGATACGGTGGACTTCGTCCAGGTGGGCTTGAGTCTGCAGCAGCACCTGCGCAGCCAGCGTATCGGAGACTATCTGACCGCCGGCGAGATCATTTCCCGCGAGTTCCTCGAACAGGTGCTCAAGGACCGGGACCAGACTCACCCGGAAAGCCAGATCGGCCAGGCCCTCCTGCGGGAAAAGGTCATCAGCACGGAGGAACTCGACAAGGCGGTCAGCCTGCAGCAGCGTGACCGCAAGCTCCCTCTGGGCGAGATCCTGGTCGAGATGGGCGTGATAGACCGCGCCACCGTGAACCGGCTGCTGGTGCGCAAGCTCGGCATTCCGTTCGTAGATCCGGCGCGCTTCGATATCGACCAGCGTGCCCTGGCGCTGGTCGACCGGCGGCTCGCCGAAAAGTACCTTGTCATGCCCCTGTTTCAGACCAGGGACGAGATCGTGGTGGCGATGGAGAACCCCATCGATCCGGCGCCGTTGCAGGAGTTGCGCTTCTACACCCGGTTGCGTGTCGTCCCGGTGATGGCGAACCAGGATGGCATCCGCGCCGCTATAAAATTGCATTATGGCCGGTACGAAGCCGCGCGCAACGTCAAGGATCTGGCGGCGTCCGCCCCCTCGGCCGAAGCCAAGGCCGAAGAGCACGACCAACCGGCTGTCGGTGTGTCCGATAACGCGCTGGTGCGCATCGTCAACCAGATCATCCAGGATGCAAGCGAGCGCAAGGCCTCCGACATCCACATCGAAACGTATCAAGGCAATGAAAATACCAAGGTGAAGCTGCGCATCGACGGCGAACTCGAGGACTACCTCGATGTGCCATCGCACTTCCGAAACGCGATGATTTCGCGCATAAAGATCATGTCAAACCTGGACATCTCGGAGCGGCGAAAGCCCCAGGACGGCAAGATCGTCTTCAACCGCTTCGGAACGGCGAACGTCGAATTGCGCGTGGCGATCATGCCCACGACCGACGGATTGGAGGACGTGGTGATGCGGGTGCTTGCCGCGTCCAAGCCGGTCGCACTCGACGACATCGGCCTGCGCGAGTCGGTCCTCGGTGAAATAAAGCGGATGGCCGGCAAACCTTACGGCCTGTTGCTGATTTGTGGTCCGACCGGATCGGGCAAGACCACCACGCTGCATTCGGTTCTTAGTCACATCAACAATGGCAGGAAAAAGATATGGACTGCGGAAGATCCAATCGAGATCACGCAGAAGGGATTACGACAGGTGCAGGTGAACGCAAAGATCGGCCTGACCTTCGCGGCCGCGCTGCGCTCGTTCCTGCGTCTTGATCCCGACGTGATCATGGTGGGTGAAATGCGCGATTCCGAGACGGCCAGAACCGGTGTGGAAGCTTCGCTCACCGGCCACCTGGTCTTCTCGACGCTGCATACCAACAGTGCGCCTGAGTCGGTGACCCGGCTGCTCGACCTGGGCATGGACCCGTTCAATTTTGCCGATGCGCTGCTGGGTGTGCTGGCGCAGCGCCTGGCGCGTAAGTTATGCCGCGACTGCAGGAAGCCCCGCAAGCTCTCGGAGGAGGAAGTCCGGGTGCTGCTACGGGAGTTCTGCGACGGCACCGAGCTGGTGCCGGCGGAGGTGCGCAAACGCTGGGAGTCGAGCTACGGCGACAAGCAGGGGAAGTTGACGCTGTTCGAGGCCGCGGGTTGCGACAAATGCGAAAAACGCGGATATCGCGGTCGCCTCGGCATTCACGAACTACTGGTGAATTCGCGCGCGATCAAAGCGCTGATCCAGGCGCACGCGCGGGTCGAAGACATCCAGAAGACCGCGCAGAGCGAAGGCATGCTCACGCTCAAGCAGGACGGCATCGAAAAGGCGCTGCAGGGCGATACCGACCTTGCCCAGGTCCGGGCGGTGGCGATTTGATGCACGGACGAGAAGGTGCCGTATTCGCCCCGTCGCGCTTAACTCCTGGATAATCACGTGCCTTCCCGAATCGCGGCTCTATGCACGGCCTGGTGCAGCGATCCCGTAGCAAGTCCCCTTTGGGCTATTGCGTCGAGAAAATCCGGTAACACCGCGGTCATGTGCTGCGGCTTGTTCGGACCGCGCCCGCCATCGTGCAACAGCACGATGTCCCCGGCAGTGGCTTTTGTCAGGCGCCGGAGGATTCCCGGCTTGTTGCCCAGCGGCCCCCAGTCCACGGCGCTCAGGCTCCAAAGCACGATGGCCTGTCCATTTCCCTGTGCTTCCTCGGCCATGCAGCGCCGCAGCCGGCCGTGCGGGGGACGATAGAACAGCGGTCGGGTGCCGGTGATGTCGGCGATCGCGTCGGCGCCATCCCGCACTTCGCGGCGCGCCGCCGCGGGCGGCAGTGTCCAGGGATGCCGATGCGTGCCGGTATGGTTGCCGATTTCATGTCCGCGCGCGGCGATGCTCCGCAGCAAGGCGGGATTGGCGCGGGCGCGCATCCCGATAACGAAGAACGTAGCGCGCGCGCCGGCCGCTGCGAGAATGTCGAGAACCCGCGGCGTCCAGACCGGATCCGGCCCGTCGTCGAACGTCAGGTAGATGCGATCGCCGTCAGACCGGCCGCGTCTCAACATGCTGGTGCCTGCGTAGCCTTTCCTTCCCTGCAAAGCGCTGCAGCAGCGTCTTGCGCGTCAGCCAGTAGAAATGCGGATCCGGCCGCGCACCGCGGCTTTCCGGTGCTGGGGCGAAAGCCCAGACCAGCAGCCGGAACCAGACCGCCAGGAGATTTTTCTTCAGCCCTTCGGGAAGCGGCCGCGTGACGAAGCCGACGCGCTGACCGTGCGCGGGCAGCCAGCTCACCGCGTGGAACACCGACAGGTCGCAGAACGCCGGGTCGCGGAATGCGCGGTCCGCCAGATCGTGCATGGATTCGAGCATGAGACGGGCGAACCGCAGCGCTGCCCCCGTCGAAGTACTGGATTCGATCTGGCTGAAACGGACATTGTTGAAATGCAGGATGCCGACGTCGTCACCGGTTTTCAGCGCGGTCTGGTCGTCGAACCGGATGGTCGGACCGCGATAGGTTGCCCGGCCGGCGTAGAGGATAGGCCCGACCGGCTGCAGGTTATGGGCGCGCTGGTAGCGGCCATCGACGTGGACGAGTGCCCGCTGAACCAGACTGCGCAACCAGTCCATCAGTGATGTCCCGGCAGGCGCCGGGCCGGGCGCCGTCCGGCGAGGTTTACCACCAGTTCGGCGATTTGTTCCGCGCCGTTGCGGCGGCCGAGCGACCACGCGCGCTCCTTCATGTGCCGCAACGCATCGGGATTTGCGAGCCAGCCTTCGATCGCCTCCGCCAGGTCCGCTTCCGGGATCAGTCGGCCTACCCCATGCCGTTCCAGGAAGCGCACATTGAATCCCTCCTGCCCGCCAAGGGCGCGAGTGGCCAGCAGAGGCCTTCCGCAGGCCAGCACTTCTGCGACAGTCAGTCCGCCGGGCTTGCCCACCACGATATCGGCGGCGCGAATGAAAAGCTCCATGTTTTCGGTCCACTCCCGCACCTGAATGCGATCTGGATGGCTGGCGGCAAGGGACGTCAGTGCCCGCAGTGCGGCGGCGTTGTGCCCCGCGATGACCAGAAGTTGCATCTGCGTTCGGCTGGCGAGCAACCTTTGCGCCACGACGTGCACCCCGAGCCCCAATCCACCTCCGGCTACCAGTATCACCGGTGTCCCGGACTTCAGGCCCAGCGATTGGCGCGCCTGTTCCATGGTCGGCGGCTGGCGAAAGCGCGGCATCAGCGGGATTCCGGTGGCCATGGCCTTTCCCGCTTCTATCTCCGCGGCGCGAAGGCCATCCACGGATTCGTGGGCGACGCAGTAATATTCGACGCCGGTATGTACCCAGAAATCGTGGAGTCCGAAATCGGTCGGCACGCCCAGGGTGGGCGCGTGCAGACCGCCGTTCTTCCTTGCCGAGGACAGCAGCGCGGCGGAGTTCATCTGCGTCGCAACGACGACATCCGGATTGAATGCCCGGACTTCCGCGGCAAGGCGGCGTGAGAGCCGGCGCCACGCATTCTGCACCAGGCCGAGGCGCAGCAGGCGGCTGCCGACAGGCGTGGCGCGCAGCTGCCCTGCCAGCGCGGCGCTCAACAAGGGCAGCATCAGTCGATCCGATCGGTAGTGGGGGTAATGCGCACCTTCTTCACTTCTGGATTCTGCAGTATTGACGGGCGGCATGAGTGCAATGACGTCGGCAAACGCCGGGGGCGGCGGTTCGCTACGCTCCAGGATTGCGCGCCACATGCGCTGGTCAAGCTGGTAAATGCGGTCGAACAATGCCGGATGTTCCTGCACCAGGCGCAGGTAGGCAGTACGCACCGCCCAGGCCACTTTCTGGTCCATGAGCGACCAGAAATCCAGCGTCAGTACTGTGGCACCCGAGTTACGTTCGCGTACCGCGAGCTCAATTGCCTGCGCCGCGCGAACGTGCCCAGAACCCAGGCTCGATGTCAGCAGCAGGACCCGGGGCCCTGCTCCAGGATCGCCAGCCGAGGTTGTTGGATCGGGCTGCCAGACCGGTGGTGCGGCAGGCAGCGCGGAAGCCATGCCGGCGCGCGATAGCACGCCGGCATCGTCCATGCGCAAGGCATGGCCGACCGCTGATGCCGGGAAACCGAAGTTGAAAAATCTGGCCATTAACGCAATGGACTGCGGCCGGTGCTCCAAGTTTCATTGGAGGGCAAGTAAAACTACCCCTGAGCCGGCCGTCGCATTCATGCGACAGGCATGTCCTGCCCCTCCCGCACCAGCGCTTTAACGCCAGGCGGCGGTACTCAGGCGGCCAGGCGGAGCGTAATGGTCGGTTCCGCATAGTGGCGATTGTCGAGCTGCATCGCGAGCCGCAGGTGCGCGACCAACTGAGCGGGCGCGCGTAGCGTCTTGATAGCGAATACCAGAGAATTCATGGACTCGAGTGGTTTGATGGACTGGAGCGGATTCATGAATTCGAGGCGCGCGCCGCGCATCATCAGAGCATCGGCCGCCGCGCGAAGCACGCAACCGATGAGTGTTTCATCGCCGGCCCGTTCCGCGAGCTCCCGCGCGATCTTTACGTCGACCCTGAAACCGTAGCGGCGTGCCAGCGGGGTGATGTCAAGGAACTCGATGGGTGAAGAGGGTGCTGTCAGGGTTGTGCTCATGGTCTGCTCCAGTTCAGTAATTGATGGGCCCAGGCCGCGCAGGCGATGCACACCTGAGCCGCGAGTCCATGCCCGGCTGCGTGATTGCTGACGTTCACCCAGCTCTTTGTTAAACAGGTTGCGTCCGCAAAGGTGCCGTTCGGACTACGCGAGACAGTACCGATTGCAGCGTACGCTTGCATGGTTCGCCTTCCGTGTCGGGTAGTGAATGACTCTGACAGGGGAACATGACGGTGGTGTGGCAAAACCCGTTTCGCACACGATCCGCATTCGCGCCGGTTTCTAACGGTTTCCCGGCGATCCATTCCAGAGATGTGGCTGGCGTGCGTCAATTCCGTGCGCGAGGGCATTGCTCCGGGGCGCGGCCGCTCCGGAAAAAGGGGTCAGGAGGCGACAAATACGCTGACTTCGCCATCAGGGTTGAGCATGCACATGCTTACCGAACTCAGAGTGCGAATGCCCGAGCGGCGCAGCCTCGCCATCAATTCCTCTGGACTCATCAACAGGCGCTTGAGATTGCGGCGGATCACGCGTCCGTCGCGGATCAGCAACACGGGTTCGGCAAAATCGGGCGCGGTAAATCGGGTCTTGATGGATCGCAGGTTCATTTTTGTTTTTTCTATTGGTCAGTTGGTTGGCCGGCTATTTTTTATTCGCGCCAGCATTGCTGGCACGAACTTGCAAGATACGTACCACGGCACCGACCGTGGAAAAAGAGATCGACGCACCGGAGGCTTGTCCGAATCTGACCGGAGAATTTTGAAAAGATTGCGTGTCGGCTTGTAACTCTTTCCGCGTCGCAACGGATGCGCGCCAGACCTTCCACAAGATTGCGCAATTAATTCTTTCCTGCGAAGCGGTACGGACTTTGCGGATATCGATTGCCAACGTGCGGACGGCGTCGTGACTGACATTAAGCTGCCGCAGATCAGCTTTGGCGCTCTCCAACGGCGGCCATGCGCTCGAGTTCAGGAAGGATCAATACCGGCATTGCAAGCCGATTTTGCTTCTGGGCGCCGCAGCGATTTTGCTGGATAAGGCCGGCATTCCTCCCAATCTCCCTTCTGCCGACGCAGATCCCGGTTTGCTTCGATGCAGCGCAGAGCGGTCAGACGAAGCCCTGCGGGAATTCATTCTGGCATTGGGAAAACATCGCCATTTCGCACGTGAGACGGACCCGCCGAGGGTTTAAGGTGCTCGCTAAAAGCGATAGGCGACGCCTGCATTCGCGGACCAGTTCGAGCGATCCCGGGTGATCGGCGAATCCTTTGCATCGCCCTGTAGCTGTTGCAGGGAAACTCCCCACAGTCCGACCCAGTGTCTTGCAAAATCCACGTCGCCGACCACGCCAATCTCTGCGGAACGCAATCCGGAGCCTGCGCCATAGGCCGGCAATCCGGTCGTGGCAGCCTGTTGCGGCGTAATGCCAAAATACCGTTGCGTGGACTTGTCGTCACCCCAGGTCAGCTGGCCGTAAAGTCCGGCGCGCATGCGGCCCCAGTCGATGATGCCGGCAGTCAGCCGCAGATCGGTTTGCGCGCCATTGCCGGAGTCCACGTCATGCCGGTAGCGCAGGAGCGCATTCAGTGGAACCGGGCCGACTTTCCAGTCACCCTCCGCATGCAGGCCCAGCGATGCGCTGGGGTCGAGGTCCTCGAAGTCGTGTTCCTGCAGGAACGCGGAATCTTCGGTGACGCGGCCTTCTTCGTAGGCCAGTTGTGCGCCGAAAACCACACCGCCGAATGGTTGTGTTCTCCAGCCCCCTTCGAGGATACCCTGCGTCGTCCGGGTAAAAAAATGCTCGCCGTACAACCGCAGGTACGGGATCACGTCACCGCGATTGCTGTCCGCGCCTGCGTACGCCGGCCGCACCCGGCCGCCGACCCCGATGTATTTTTGGTCTTCGGCCTGTTGAGCCTGAGTCAGGGTGGCAAGACAGCCCACCATGCCAGCCAGTACTGTCATTGTCCTGTTCATCGTTTTCTCCCGGAGATATGACAAGAGACTGGTGACCGGCCGGGGAGTTCCGGCCGGAGAGAAAGAAGGCAGGTGAAAGGGGAAAGGTGAAAGTGAAAAGTAATGGCATGTGCCCGCAGCCTTTGAGGCAATGGATCTTGCTTTTACCTTTTACCTTTCACCTTTCACCTCTGACCTTTTCTCTCGCTCAGAGCATTTCGAGCGGTACCGGCGCCGTGGGTGGCGGGAAGATTTTGTCCAGTTCCAGGAGTTGGCTTGCGGAGAACCGGATCTCGAGCGCGCCCGCATTGTCCTGAACGTGCTTGCGGTCGCCCGCTTTCGGGATAGCGATGACGTCGTCCCTGTCCAGCAGCCAGGCGAGCGCCGCCTGAGCGGGCGTCATGCCGTGGCGTTTGGCAAAGTCGACCAGGCCGCGTTGCTTCAGCAGCCTCGCTTGTTCGACCGGGGAGTACGCCATCACGGGAATTTTTCGCTCCTGCATCCAGGGCAAAAGGTCGTGTTCGATGCCGCGGCGTGTGAGGTTGTACAACAACTGGTTGGTCTTCACGCCTTTGCCGCCCGAGGTCTTCCACAGTTCCTGCATGTCATTCAGGTCGAGGTTGCTCACGCCATAGTGGCGGATCTTGCCCGCGCTTTGCAGTGTCGCGAACGCCTCCATGGTCTCGCTGAAGGGAATGGTGCCGCGCCAGTGCAGCAGATAAAGATCGATCCGGTCGGTGCCCAGGCGCTTGAGGCTCCGCTCGCAGGCGACGATCGCGCCCTCGCGCGAGGCATTGTGCGGATAGACCTTGCTGACCAGGAAGGCTTCATCGCGCCGGCCGGCGATCGCTTCTCCCACCAGTTCCTCGGACTTGCCCTCGCCGTACATTTCGGCGGTATCGATCAGCGACAGACCCAGATCCATGCCGAGTTGCAGGGCGGCGATTTCCTCGGCGCGGGTGGCGTGTTTGTCGCCCATATTCCAGGTGCCCTGGCCCAGGGCAGGTACTTTCTCCCCAGAAGGCAGCGTAACGGTCTTCATGCAACTCCTTTTTCGCCCGCTCATCGCAGACAGGCGATTCGCTAGTCTGTCAGGGTCAGGATGATGTCCGCGTACCACGCGGTGTTCAGGTTCAGGCGGCCGTCTCCCTCGCCATCGCGAATGATGACATCCATGCGCGAGGTATGGATGCCCAGTAGCATCCACGGCAGGTCTTCGCGTCCCGACTGCGAGGATGCGGTCCTGGCCACCACGGGCGCGCCGCTCGCGCCGCGATGCATGCGCGCATCCGTCAGGAAATAACCCATGCCCTGGAAGCGGATGCCGAACGAAGTGGAAATGATGCCCTGGCGCGCCACCGGCAGGTGATGCAGCATGTCCTGGAAGCCCAGTGGAAAGCCGACGATCACGATCGGCGACCCGGCCTCGACCGCGTCGAGTTGTTGCACCAGGTGCGCGGGGGTGAAGGGCTTCGAAAGCAGCGTCGCCGGCAGAGCAGTTCGGTCCAGTTCCACGACCGCGACGTCCACGTCTCCGGCCGAATCCAGGCCCTCCCGCCACACCGGCTTGCCATTCGAATAGAGCGGAATGAAGAACCGCGTGACCTGCGCCACGTTCCCGGGGTTCGAATGCAAATCGATCAACAGGCTGTCGGGCCGGTGGTTGGTGGCCTCATCCTTGACCACATGGCGCGCCGTCACCAGGAACAGGCGGTCATTGCGCTCGAAAAAGAATCCCGTCGCATTGGTTTTTTCCGTGCCCCCGGACACTGTGGCGATGCGCGTTACGGCCAGCAGTAGCGATTCGATCATCGGCGGGATTCTTCCTGTTCTGTCGAATCTGAATATGAAAGTACGGATCGGGCCGACCGTTCAGCGGGAGACCTGTTGAGGGTGGGGTCGCGCGAAACTTCCGCGCAAAGGCGTCCGCCGAAGCGAGTGATTCGTGGCTCGTGTCTGGCGGCTAGCGACGGACAAGGGCGATCGACAGCGGAACAAAAATCGGTATAGCTGTTTTCCAGTTGCCAGCCACGAGCCGCCAGGCACTAGCCACCAGGTCTTGCCTACGGCCGTATAAAAAACGACGCCGTCGCGGCGGCGTCGCGGTTGATCGATTCCACGGTGGCCGCGTTGAACGCCCACAGGTCGTCGCTCTGGATGCCGAGGAAAATCGGCTCGCCCCTGTCGCGATGGATGTTGATCTTCGCGTTGTACACGGTGCGCATGGTGCCGTGCTTGTCCTTGAGATGGTAGCGGTTCACCAGGTATTGGCCGCTGCCCAGGCTGCGGCCGGTGAGGTAGCAGCGGATATTCTCGATGCGGCCGCCGGAAATATCGAGGCCGTTGAGCTGGTCCAGGGTCGCCGCGGTGCTCTCGACAAAATTCAGCGTGTCGTAGTTGATGGGGCGTCCGCTGCCGTTGCTGCCGACCTTGGTGACGAAATCCCCGATCAGGATCTGGCCCGGCAGCGCGCGATCCACCATGCGCGAGAGATCGATGGTCACCTGGCCGACGATGTAGCTGAAGCTGGTGGGATTGATCCCGTCGACCTGGTGGAACTCATAGTGTTCGCCCACGTGAAAGGCGGCGCGCAATCTCGGCACCCAGGTGCTTTGGGCCTTGCTTTGCGCCACCGCGTTATCCGCGAGGATCATCATCATGAGCTTGTAGAGCTCGTTGTTGGCTTCCGGGGTGGTGGCGCGATTCCAGATATAGAAGCCGTCGCCCGTCGTGGTGCGCGCGAAATCGATCCTGATGTCCTTCGACAGCAACTGGCCGTAGCCGGAGTTCACCGAGTAGGCCAGGCTGTTGAGCATTGCCATCTGGTCCAGCGGCGATCGCAGTGAAAACTCCACGATATCCAGAAGCACCACAGCGCGGTTGCGCACCAGCGACACCCCATAACAGCGAACCATGTCACTGATCAGGGCGGCAAGGCGTTCGTTCTCGACGCGGAAGTTGACGCGCACGATTTCGGGTTTGCAGTCGAAAACGCGGCAGATGCGCTTGAATTCTTCCGGCTGCAGGTACTTCGGGCCCGACAGCACGTCGTTGATGAATCGCGGCGGTTCCGGCATGCCCGCCGCGCTGTCCTTCCCGGCGTGGATTGCTTCCGGGATGGCGTAATGGCGGACGCAGAGGAAATGCAGTTCGTTGTCGCCATGGGTCCAGCCAAGCAGCACGTTGTCGCCGAGATTCCAGATCGCGTACAGGGCGTCGTCGAGCTTTTCAAGCTCCTCGCGCGTCTGCGCAGGCAGGTCCAGCGCCCGGCCTGCGGCTTCGAAAGTGTTGAACCAGGTCCCATGTCTCATGGTTGCTTCCCGTGCGGAGGGTCGTGCTGCAATGCGGCGTGCCGCATGAATGGGCATTTTCTCAGCCCCATATGGCATGTCGGGAAGTCAATTGTAAGCCTGAGTCGCTGCGAAACGTGGGGAGGCGATGACACCCTGGGCCCATGCTGCAAACAAGGGGCAATCACGGGCACATCAGGCGCCGAGAATATCACCCGGTAAGGTTTACAGGTTTGTTGCAATGCTTGCCGATGGCGATGGCCGGTAGCCATCGACTTCCCCCTATATATAGAGCGGTTTGGAATCCGCGGTCGCGTGGCATGCGCATTGCGTTACCCAAGGGGCAGGAAAACTGGCGTCGCATTCGTCGATGACCATATCCGATTTGAATCCATCACACCAGAGGAGAACCCGATGAGCAAACTCTTACAAGCACTTCTGTTCGGCGCAGCCGCGCTGGCGATGAATGTCACAGCAATGGCTGCCGACCAGAAGTCGGGCGACAATCAGGCCCAGGACAATCAGACCCAGGCACAACCGAACTCACCCAATCGCAAGCCCGATCAGCGTGACGCAGAGCGGGCAGCGCAGGGCGGCAGTACCGATGCAGCCCAACAGGACCAGAGTCAGGCACAAGGCGGGGCCGACGACTCCAGCCAGCAGAACCAGACTGCAAATCAGGCCGGGCAAGCGGGCGCCGACGAAGGCAATATGGGCCGCAGTCCCGATCAGACCGGCGGTGATGTGATCGCGAAAGAGAAGGAATATCTCGCCCAAATCAAGAAGTGCGATCCGTTGAGCGGTGACCAGAAGAAACAATGCATCACCGCGGCCAAAAAGAAAGCTGGCCAGATGTAGGCTTGAAGCAGAAGTGAAACTACGGACGCCTCCGGGCGCCCGTAACTTGCGCGATGTTCAACTGTTTGTCGGCGCTGAAGGCGAGCAGTCGGCCGCCGAGGCTCGATGCGATGCAGTTTGCCTGCAGGTCGTTCACGATCAACTGGCGCGAGGGCGGGGTATTGCGTTGCAAGCATTACAAGGGCATGCGTAAGTCTTACCGTGTAAGCAGGATGACGGTTTCGTTGTTTCAGCGCTAATTCATCGACTTGCGCCGGGGATCGAAGTGGCACGGGCGTTGCTGCTACAAGTGGGTGCGAGCCAGGCATGGGCCAGGCCGCTACAAATAACTGTTAGAACCTTACGAGGAGATTCGATGAACAAGCTTGTTTCCACATTGCTTGCCGGCGCTGCCGCGCTGGCCCTGAGTGGCGGCGCATTTGCCGCTGAAGAAGCAGCACGCGACACCGGCAAGGACGCGCAAAACCAGACGCAGGGTGCTCCGGTTGATCAGGCTGGCAAGGACGTGAATACAGATGGCCGCGAAGCGGGCCGTGATGCCACTAAAGATCAGGCTGCCGGTACTGTCAAGGAAGGCGGCGAGGATGTAACCGCGGAAGGCCGCGATCCCCTGAAGGAAGAATACCAGGCCGAACTGAAGAAGTGCGATCCCATGACCGGCTCGCAAAAGAAAACCTGTACCGACGCCGCCAAGAAGAAGCACGGCCAGATCTGATTTCCGTACCAGCGGAACGTTGCAAGGAAAACGGGCGCCTCCGGCGCCCGTTTTCTTTTTCTTCCTCTCCCCGCGCCATCCGGAAAAACTGCACCGGATTCTGAAAATCCGGTAACGGCCATGGATGCCGTTGTTCTCAAGCCGCCGTCTCTGGCACTACAATGGATGCAGTTGGGGGGGGCGCATCGTGCATACACAGATCGGCAAGTACCTGCTCAAGAACAAACTGGGTGCGGGCACCAGTGGATCGGTCTACCTGGCCCTGGACGAATTCTCGGGAAAGGAGGTCGCGATCAAATTCTACGAAGCCGGCCGATCGGACAATTTTTCGAGCTTCGCGCGGGTTCAATTCCTGACCGAGGCCGCGCTGGCCGGCAGGCTCTGGCATCCGCATATAGCGACGATACTGGACGCCTGGGCCGACGAAAAAATCAGCTATGTCGTGACGGAGTTCGTCCCCGGCGGCAGTCTGACTCAGTTCACCAGTCCGCGAGGGCTTTTGACGGTACCGGAGGTCGTCGAGATAGGATTCAAGTGCTCCGGAGCCCTGGACTACGCTTATCGCAACAACGTGGTCCATCGCGACATCAAGCCCGCCAATATCCTGCGAACGGTGGGGACGGGAGTGAAGGTGGCGGACTTCGGTGTGGCCTACATCCGCGATGCCGGTCACACGCAGATCACGAGTGTCGGATCGCCTTACTACGCATCTCCGGAACAGGCCACCGGCGATGAGGTGTCCCACCGAAGCGACATGTTCTCGCTCGGAGTCGTTCTCTACGAAATGCTGTCGGGTAAACGCCCTTTCACGGGCGCGACCGGCGGCAAGATTCTGCTCAATCTCGTAACCAATGACCCGGAACCGCTCATGAACCTGCGGCCCGATCTTCCGCCGGCCCTTGCCGAAATTGTGACGCGATCTCTGCAAAAGAGGCCGGAAGACCGCTACGAAAACTGGGCCGAATTCGCGCTCGATCTGGCCAGGGCGGGGCGCTTGAGCAAGTATGACAAGGCTATTCCCGACAGCGAAAGGTTCACCGCGCTCAAAAGCCGGCCGATGCTCGCCGTGCTCGACGACGCGGAGATCTGGGAATTCGTGCACGCGGGGAAGTGGTCGCGCCTTCCCGCCTACTCGGCAGTAGTGCGTGAAGGGGAAATCGGAGACGGCCTGTTTCTGCTGGCGGAGGGGGAGGCCAAGGTCACCCTGCAAGGTCGCCTCTTGAACGTACTGACGGGCGGAGAGTGGTTCGGTGAGCAACCCTACATCGATGGCAAGCCCGTGCAGCGCCAGGCGACGGTCGAGACGACCGTAGATTCGGTGGTGGTCGAATTTTCGCTGGCAGCGCTGGAATCACTGGGCGAGCGTTGCCAGAAACGTTTCGCGAAAGCGTTGCTGCGCACGCTCGCCGAGCGGCTTGCGCTTTCGAACGTGCGCATTTCGCGGATGGGGTCGACGGCGTAGCCTGTCGCCGGTTCCGGGCCCGAAAGCGGCGCCGGTTTACGTCAACGGTTTTTTGCACCCTGCCGTCGCGTTCGGCTGCTATCCTTCTGAAAACCAGAAAACGGAGGCGCGTGCGGCGCAGAGCTGCCGTGCAGGATATGGCGGAAACCAGGGAGCAGTTGATCGGGCGCCTCGAGGGCGAAGCCCGCCAGGTGCGGCGCAATATCTGGCGCGCGCTGCGTGCCGGCGGCGGCGGACACGCGGGAGGTTCCTGTTCCGCGGCCGACATTCTTGCCGCTCTGTACTTTCACCGTATGAAAGTCCGGCCGAAGGAGCCAAAGTGGCCGGACCGCGACCGCTTCGTGCTCTCCAAGGGCCATGCGAATGCCGCGCTCGGCGCCGTACTGGCGCAGGCAGGCTTCATCGAAGAATCGGTCCTCGACCGTTTCTACGGTTTCGAGTCGCCCTTCGGGATGCATCCCGACATCAAGGTGGCCGGCATCGAAATGTGCACCGGCGCGCTGGGTCATGGGCTCGCGGTGGCGATGGGCATGGCACTCGGCGCGCGCCTGCAGAAAAAATCCTTCCACACCTTCGTGATGATCGGCGACGGCGAGCTGCACGAGGGCTCCAACTGGGAAGCGGCCATGGCCGCCTCGCATCACCGGCTTTCCAACCTCACCGCGATCATCGACTTCAACAAGATCTGCCAGAGCGGCAATGTCAACGACGTCATCAGCGTCGATCCGCTGGCCGACAAATGGCGGGCCTTCGGCTGGGCGGTTCGCGAGATCGATGGCCATGACATGAGCGAAGTGGTGGATGCGCTGGACTCGCTGCCTCTGGACAGGGACAGGCCGACAGCGCTGGTTGCCCATACGATCAAGGGCAAGGGCGTGAGCTTTGCCGAGAACACTTACGTTTGGCACAGCAATTCGGTAAACGACGAGATCTACGCCAAAGCCCTGGCGGAACTGGAGGGGCCGTGAACGATCAGAGCGTGAACGATCAGAGCGTGAACGCCCCCGGTCTCGCCGCGCCCGAATGGCGCGCCAAGTCCGCGAATCAGACCCGGCTCGCCTTCGGCCAGGCCCTGCTGGAGATCGGCGCCCGCGAGCCCCGTGCCGTGGTGCTCTCCGCCGACACCCAGGACCTGCTCGGCATCCGCCCGTGGATCGAACGCTTCCGCGAACGCTTCATAGAAATGGGCATCGCCGAGCAGAACGTGATCGGTGCCGCATCGGGCCTGGCAACGACCGGCATGCGTCCCTATGTCTGCGCCTACGCGCCTTTCATCTCGGCGCGCAGCATGGAGCAGGTGCGCAACGACGTCGCCTACGCGAACCAGCGCGTGGTCATCGGCGCGGCGGCGAGCGGCATCTCACTCGGTGTCGCCGGCGGCACCCATCACTCGCTCGAAGACCTGGCGCTAATGCGCAGCCTGCCGAACATGAACGTTATCGTCCCGGCGGATGTGGACGAGGCCTACAAGGCGACGCTGGCAACGCTGGACATCGACGGGCCGGTTTACCTGCGGCTCGGCGGCCGCGTCGAGGAACCTCTGGTCACCGACCTGCAGGCGCCATTCCAGTTGGGTAAAGCGGCGCAGTTGCGGTCCGGCAAGGACCTGGCCATCCTCGCGTGTGGTGCAATGGTGGAAATGGCGGTGCGTGCATCGGATACGCTGAAGAAGGAAGGCGTCGGCGCACGCGTGCTCAACATGAGCTCGATCAAGCCTTTCGACCGCGAAGCTGTGCTCACTGCCGCGGCTGAAACCCGTGGCATTGTCACCGCCGAGGAGCATCACCTTGCCGGCGGCCTCGGCGGCATGGTCGCCGAGCTGCTTGCCGTCGAACACCCGACCCGCATGCGCATGGTCGGCATGCCCGACGCGTTTGCGATTGTCGGCCCGACACCGAAGGTGCGCGCGAAATACGGAATGAGTACGGAAGCGATTGTCGAGGCGTGCCGGGCCTTGCTTGCCTGACGCAGCTGAAAGGTAAAAGGGGAAAGGTAAAAGTAAGTGCGACCAAGGCGGAAGCAGGGGTTGGATTTGCCATTCACTTTCACCTTTCACCTTTGCCCTTTTAACTGATTTCTCCGATCCTGCACTCAGTCAATTCCCGCTAAACTCCATCGTTCTATAACAACTTCCATCCCAGGAGAAATCATGTTGCTCGACGTCCGCACTTACACCTGCCGTCCGCAAACCATCAAGAAGCACATCGCCCTGTACGAAAAAATGGGCATGGCGCCGCAGGTCCGCCACCTCGGCCAGCCGGTGGCCTACATGACCACCGAGACCGGTAACGTCAACCAGTACATCCACATCTGGGCGTATGAGGACGCGGCCGATCGCGAGCGTCGCCGCGCTGCGATGTGGCAGGACCCCGATTGGGTTGCTTACATTGAAGAGAGCGCAAAGTTGGGCGCCCTCGAAGCGCAGGAAAACCGGCTGATGACGCCGGTGTCGTTTTTTCCGATCAAGCGCTAGCGCGGGTGAACTCGTGAAGGGTGCCCGACTTCGCTGGATACCGGGCGTTGCCCATAAAGGCGTGAGAGGGAACCGCGCCCGGGGTACGGCATTGCTGCTTGCGGCGATGCTCGCGTCGTCGGCGTTCGCGGCGCAACCGTATCAGCAACCTGCAGGCATAGCGGGGCTCAAGGATCCGCCGATCGTCGCGGGCTATCGTGCGTTGTTCACGTGCTCGGCGCATTTCTTCTCTGGCCGGCCGCTCGCGGACATCAAGAGCGTCGAGCTGGAGGAAATGTCTGGCCTCGGTTATCCCGATCCGGTCATCGATGAGCAGCGCCGGCTGGTTACCGCCGCCGATCCTTCAGGCAAGGTGGTGCGCATTGCCGCCTTCCGCGACAGCATGGGTTGCACGATCCTGCCGCCGGATTGGACCACGGCCGACATTCCGCGCCTGCCCAACGTGCAATTTGCCCCGGCGCCTGATGTGAGCCGCATTGCCTTCCCCCGCGGCGATGCCGTCGTCCTCGGCGCCGACGGACTCGATCCGCAGTATCGTTCGCTGGGGCCCGTGCTCGATCGTGCCTTCAGCGGGACGGACAATTCCGACAAGCAAGGCGCCGTGACGGCCGGCGTCATCGTCATGAAGGGTGGCCGCATCGTTGCGGAGCGCTATCGTCCCGGCTTCGGCATCCATTCAGGTTACCGGACGTGGTCCACTTCCAAGAGCATCACCGCCGTCCTGCTGGGCATCGCCTCGAATCAGGGGTTGCTGGATGTCGGGGCGCCAGCCGACATTCCCGAGTGGGCCTGGCCTGGAGATCCGCGCCAGGCCATCACCTACAAACACTTGATGTGGATGTCGAGCGGGCTGTTCAGCGGCGGCGACAATTCCTATGCCGTGTATTTCGGCGGACAGGACGTCATCAGTGCTGTGACCACGACGCCGCTGGAAGTGGCGCCGGGCACGCGATGGAAGTATGCCAACAACGATACGTTGTTGCTCATGCGGGCCCTGCGCCACTTGCTCGCGGACGACCTGAAGTTCATGCGTTACCCGTATGCCGAACTGTTGCATCCGCTGGGCATGTACCACACGCGCATGGAGTCCGATGTCCAGGGAACGTTCGTGTCGTCCAGCCAGACTTACACGACCGCACGCGATCTTGCGCGCTTTGGGTTGTTCCTGGCGAACGATGGCGTGCTGGACGGCCGGCGCCTGCTGCCTGAAGGCTGGATGAGGTTCCTGACCACGCCGGCACCCACCCGGCCGCCCGTTGCGGGACAGATGGGCTATGGCGCACAGTTCTGGCTGCTCGACCAGATGCCCGGGGTGCCGCCGGGGACGTACACAACCGCCGGAAGGAAGGGCCAGTATGTAACCGTCGTGCCGGGCCACGACCTGGTCATCGTACGAACCGGCGTTGATCCGGAAGGCAAGCGTTTCCTCCAGCACCAGCTTGTCGCCGACGTGGTCCGCGCGCTCCGGTAGTCGCTGCGCGAGCTCAAAGGTTAAAGGTAAAAGTAAGAGCGGTTGGGCAAGTGCTCTTGATTTTCACTTTCACCTTTCGGCTTTCCCCTTTAACCTTGTTTCATGCTCCGCCGCTGGATCGCCCACCTCGACATGGATGCCTTCTACGCATCCGTGGAGTTGCTGCGCTATCCGGAACTGAAGGGCCGGGCGGTGGTGGTTGGCGGCAGGCGGGCGGACCAGCCGGTCATGCAGAAGGATGGTACGCGCCGTTTCACCCCGCTTCGCAAGTACGCAGGCAGAGGTGTGGCCACCACCGCGACTTACGAGGCGCGTGCCCTCGGCGTGCATTCCGGCATGGGGCTGATGAAGGCGGCGGTACTGGCGCCGGACGCCGTGGTGCTGCCTGCCGATTTTGACGAGTACCGCAGGTACTCGCGCCTGTTCAAGGCCGCGGTTGCGGAAGTTGCGCCGCAGATCGAGGACCGGGGCATCGACGAAATCTATATCGACCTCACGGAGGTGTCCGGCTCGCAGCTTGCAACCGACGACGATCCCTGCAGCGGTGTCCGCGCCGTTGCGGAGCGAATCAAGGCGCGGGTGTATCTCGCCACCGGACTGACCTGTTCAATGGGCATCACGCCGAACAAGCTGTTGTCCAAGATCAGCTCCGAGCTCGACAAGCCCAATGGCCTGGCAATCCTG
>JBKJUC010000173.1:0-5636 GCA_046590325.1 Burkholderiales bacterium
GCAGGTTCACCCACTTTCCTGCTCACGCACTGGGCCCGCGATCGCAAGCGCGGAGAACGGTTGCCCATCGAGTTTCTGGTGCGCAAGCACACCCGCGACACCGCATCGTCTTACGGCTTGAAAGACCGGGGTGTCATCGCCCCCGGGTTCCGCGCCGATATCAATGTCATCGATTTTGACCGTCTCGGGATTCGAAAACACGAAGTGGTCTACGATCTTCCGGCGGGCGGCAAGCGTCTGATCCAGCGCGCGCAAGGCTATCGCCACACTTTCGTCGCAGGTACGGAAACACTGCGCGACGACGAACATACGGGGGCTCTGCCCGGTAAATTGCTGCGCTAGGCGCAGCAAGGGGAAAGGACAAGGTCAAAGGTAAAAGGTAAAAGAGGAAAGTAAGTTCAAGAGATTTTAGCCCTGCGCTTTTACTTTCACCTTTCACCTTTTACCTGCCCTTAAGAAGGGTCGCGGCTCCCGCAAGCAGCACCGCTGAGGCGGAAAGCAGCGCGATGTTCATCCCCCACGGTTTTTCCGCGACAAAGCTGACGACCAGCGGGCCGAGAATCTGCCCGATCGCAAAAGCCGCTGTCATGGCCGCGATCAGGCTGGTGGGGTCGGCGGCAACGCGCCGACCTTCCTGCATTGCGGCCATGGTCGCGACCACGAAGGTTCCGCCGACGCTCAGGGCCGACGCGATGATCCCGCCAATGCCGCTCCAGCCGACAGGCAGGGCGACGCCCACAGCCATCACCAACTGCGAGGCCAGCCAGATGCTGCGATAGGAATAACGCGCTGAAAGGCGTCCCGCTATCAGGACCGACAGCAGCGCCGCCGTTCCGAATATCGGCCAGGCCCAGCCGAAAATGGCTGGGTCCGGAATGGCCTGCCGTGCCATCGCGGGCAGGAAAGTCGCCGGAACGATGTAACCGAAGCCAAAGCAGCCGTAGGCCCAGATCAGACGAATGTTGTCCGCCGAATGCAATGCATCCTGGGGCAATATTGCTGCCGGCGCGGCGGCCCGCTGCGATGGTGCCGTGGCACAGGTGTGCCAGATGAGCCAGGCCGGCAGCAATGCCACCACGCCCATGGCGATCCATATCTGGCCTGCGCTCCAGGCCAGGCGCAGGAACAAAACGCAGAGCATTCCCGTCAGCGCGATACCTGCACCGACGCCGCCGAACACCACGCCCCCGAGACTGCCCTGCTTTCGCTCGGCCAGTCCCTGCAGCACCCAGGCCGAGGCAAATATCAGGCCCCATGCGCTGGCGATGCCCGCCATGCCGCGCAACAGCAGCCAGGCAACCGGACTTTGCGTCATTCCCATTGCGGCCGTGAGCACGGCGATGGCCAATACCGACCCGCGCACCACGGCGCCGGGCGCAAGCCGCAGCCAGATCGCCGACAAGGCGCCGAGAAAATATCCGATGTAGTTGGCGGAAGCGAGCAGGCCCGCCGCACGCCACGAAAGGCCGAAGTCCTCCTGCATTACTGGCAGGATGGGCGTGAACGCGAACCTGCCGATGCCGATGGCGATTGCGAGGATCAGCAGCCCCGTGAATGCCAGCCGCATGCCGGAGGGGTTTTCCACCGTTTCCTTTCGTCGAAGGTTGACGGCATCTTACTAGGCTTCTCGGCCTTTCCGTCCACAGCGTCTGCCACGTCTCCTGCGCACTACGAAGACACGTAGCCGTCGCGACGGCATACCGCGCACCACGAACAAGGGAACACTCACATGCACCCGTAAGGGGTGTGAAGCGTAGCAGGAGACAATCGTGGTACGCGGCAAGCGGCCAATCGCGTAACATATTCGGCTTGCCAGCCATCAATGCGAATGCAGAACCGGACCATGGCCGAGAAAGAAAACTGGGCGTTCCCCAAAAGCGTGCAGCCCGAGCCGGAAGACCTCGGATTCGACCTTGAAGCGGCATTGAATGCCGTGGTGCAGTTGCGGTCGGAGATACCGGAGGATGCTTTTACCGCATCCATCCTGGGAACCGATAGGCTGGGCAACGGAGTGGTCATCGGCAAGGATGGGCTGGTCCTCACGATCGGCTACCTTGTCACCGAAGCGCAAAGCATCTGGCTGACCACCAACAGCGGCGCCGTCGTCGCCGGCTACCCGCTGGCCTACGACCAGGCCACCGGCTTCGGATTGGTGCAGGCGCTCGGACGCCTGGACGCTCCCCCACTGTCCCGTGGCTCAATAAATTCCAGCAAGCCGGGAGATGATGTCGTCGTAATCGGGCATGGCGGACGCGAACATGCCTTGCTCGCGAAGGTCGTCGCCAAACGCGAATTCGCCGGATACTGGGAGTACGTGCTCGATGAAGCCCTGTTCACGGCACCGGCGCATCCGCAATGGGCCGGTGCCGCCGTTGTCGGCATGGACGGCAAATTGATCGGCGTGGGTTCGCTGCTGGTACAGGAGTTAATCGATGGGCAGCAGATCCAGGGCAACATGTCCGTGCCGATAGATCTGCTGGCTCCGATCCTGGACGAAATGCTTCGCACCGGGCGCTCGGGCCGGCCACCGCGGCCGTGGCTCGGCATGTACACGACAGACGTGAACGGACAGCTTGTGGTTGCCGGCCTCGCCGATGACGGACCCGCGGATCGCGCGGGCATCAAGGTTCGCGACATGGTCATCGCCGTCGACGGCGAGCGGCCCGCCACGCTGGCGGACCTGTTTCGCGCGGTCTGGCGCCGTGGGCCGGTGGGCACCGAGGTCGCAATCACGCTGGCGCGCGGCTCGGAACGCCTGCAATTGCGGGTGCGCAGTGCGGACCGCGGTGATTTTCTGAAGAAACCGCAGTTGCACTGACTCTAAAACTCCAAGATCAGCACTCACCGCGGATACCCTACGCGCCGCAGGACACGTCGGGTATCCGCGGTGAGAGTTGGGTTTTTTGGCGGACAGTTGCTGTCCGATCAAGTCCCGACTACTACACTTTCCCCTTGCACCTTTTACCTACTACCTTTTCCCTCACGCCTGCGCAGCCGCGCGCCGGCCACCGCCGAGCCGGATCAGCAGCATGGACGCGATCACCACGTTCACCAGGTTCCAGGCGATGCCGTTGAGGAACGCCGCCCTGTAGGAACCGGTCATGTCGAAAATCGCGCCCGACATCCAACCGCCCAGGGCCATGCCGAACAGCGACGCGGTGATGACGATGCCCACGCGAGCGCCCGCTTCCTTCGGTGAAAAGTACTCGCGGATGATGATCGCGTAGGCCGGCACGATGCCGCCCTGGAACAGGCCGAACATCGCGGAAATGACATAAAGAGAAACCAGCCCGTTGAAAGGCAGGAACAGCAGCAGCGCAATGCCCTGCAGCGCCGATCCGAGCAGCAGCGTGCGCAGCCCGCCCAGCCGGTCGGAAATCCATCCGAAGCTGATCCGGCTGACGATGCCGCAGGCGAGCATCAGCGACAGCATCTGCGCGCCACGCGCGGCGCCATAACCAAGATCGCCGCAATAGGCCACCAGGTGCACTTGCGGCATGGACATGGCAACACAACAGCAGATCGATGCGATCGCAAGCAGCACCTGCAGGGCGCGCGGCGACATGCCGTGCGAGGGTGACATGAAGGTGGGACTGCCCCCGCTGCTGGAGGCCATGGCCAGCGCGGGTGCGCGCCGGCGCAGCATCAGGGCCAGGGGCACCATGGTGATGGCGCAGAAAATTGCAATACCGTACGAGGTATGGCGCCAGCCGGAAGTCTCGATGAAATGCTGCACGATGGTGGGCCACACCGTGCCGGCCAGGTAATTGCCGCTGGCAAAGATGCCAACCGCGATGCCACGGCGCCGCATGAACCATAGCGACGTATCGGCCAGCAGGGGTGCAAAGGTGGCGGAACTGCCGAAGCCGATGAGCGCACCTTGCGCAATGGCGTACCACCACAGGGTCGGCGCGGCGCCGGCGGCGGCATAGCCGAGCACGAGCGCCACGGCGCCAATGATCAGGGAAGGCACAACGCCAAAGCGGTCGGAAAGCTTGCCCAGGAAAATGCCGCCGATGCCGAAACCGATCATGGTCATGGTGTACGGCAGAGAGGCATCGGCGCGCGCTACGCCGAATTCGGCTTGTACGGCAGGGAGAGCGACCACCACCGACCACATGCCCACGCCGCCGATGGTCGACAGCAGAAGCGCAATGCCCATCCGGGTCCAGGCGTAGGCGGAATCGACGCCCTCCTGGTCGCCCGTATTGTTCTTGTTTTGATCGCTGGCCACGGGGGGATTTTGCCTGAAAAACCGTGAATGTCGTGAATGCCGTGAATATCGTGAATGTCGCGGAAAGCACAATTTCCCCGAACTACGTTTTCGGGCTCCAGTGTTAGCGTTTCTTGGCAACGCATCTGGATTTCATCCCGGCATTCACGACATTCACGATATTCACGGCATTCACGGCTTTCCCGACACTACGTTACAAAACCGCTTCAACCGGGCCCGCTCCGACGCGTTATTGGACCTGACACGGACAATAACCGTGCGACACGTAAAGGAGATGGTCATGAACAAAGCCGCAAGGAACCTCGCTGTTGCTGCCGCTTCCACGCTGACACTGGCCCAGGTCAACGCGCATGCCTATGAAGCGTTCGCCGATGTCGTGGCGGTGCAGCCCATTACCGAGCAGGTCAGCCGTCCGTCGCAGCAATGCTGGACCGAGATGCAACAGGTCACCCAGTCGGCGCCGCAGCGCAACTATCTCGGCGCGATCATCGGCGGCGTCGCCGGTGGCCTGCTCGGCAGCCATGTCGGCAAAGGCAATGGCAGGATCGCCGGAGCCGCGGTAGGTGCCGGGGTCGGAGCCATCGCCGGCGACACGGTGGCCAACCGCGACGCCGGCCGCACGGTCGTCACCACCCAACCCGTGCAACGTTGCCAGCAAGTGGACAATTTCGAAACCGTGACCACGGGATATCACGTTACCTACGAATTCGACGGCCAGCGTTTCTCGACGCGCCTGCCCTACAACCCGGGCAATCAGTTGCGCGTCAATGTTGCGGTTACCCCGCGTTAGTCATTCATCAACAAGAGGAGGCAATCATGCGTTCATTTCGGATTCCGGCAACACGCGTTATTCTTGCAGCCGCCCTGATAGTCGGGAGCCTGGCGGGCCTGTCCCAACCCGCGCACGCCGATCGCGGCAAGTCCTGGGACCGGCCGGATAACCGGCATGGCGATTCCCGCCACCACAACCGTCGTCATTTCGACTCGCACCCGCGCTACGGCCAGCATCATTTCGATCCGCACGCGCGCTACGGCCGGCATCATTTCGATTCCGCGCGCTACGGCCGCTACGACGGTCCGCGTGGGGCGCGGTACCACGCACGGCCGCCGTCCGCCCACTTCGAGTCCTACGGCGGCCCCGTCTTTCACGGCAGCATCGTATTCGGTTCGGCGCCGGAACGGCTGGTCCTGGCGGCCCCCGTGCTGCCCTCACCACGGATCATCCTTCCTCCGGTTCACTTTGGCGTGACCGAACTTGGGCGCGTGCGCTAGAAAAAAGCCCGGGGAAACCCGGGCTTTTGGTGATCGGTGATCGGTGATCGGTGATCGGTGATCGGTGATCGGTGATCGGTGATCGGTGATCGGTGATCGGTGATCGGCAAGAGTTTGATCTTCCTTCAAC
>JBKJUC010000030.1:0-15193 GCA_046590325.1 Burkholderiales bacterium
GGTGAGTGCGTATTTTCGCAGGTCAGCTAGCGGCTGACACGGTTCCTTCCTGCTTCCTTGGCACGATACAGCGCCTGGTCGGCGGATTGAATGACCGCCTCGGCCTTCAGAAGGCGATCCGTCCTTTCCGCGACCCCGGCGCTCACGGTGACGAAAATCCACTCGTTCACCTGTCCGTCCGCTGGCGATTTTGCGCCGTTGGCGTTGGCGTCGCGCGGCCGCTTGCTGGAACGGATGTGGAGCTTGTAACCCTCGATGTTCTTGCGCAACGCGTCGAGCCTCGACAGCACTTCGAGCAGGCGCTTTCCCGGGAAAACCACGATGAACTCTTCGCCGCCGTAGCGATACGCCTTGCCACCGCCGCCCACCCGCTGTATGCGCGAGGCGACCAGCCTGAGCACCTGGTCGCCCACGTCGTGACCCCACCTGTCGTTGAACGACTTGAAATGATCCACATCCAGCATGGCGATCGTGTAGCTGCGATTCAGCGACATCAGGCTCTCGTTCAACGCACGGCGGCCTGGCAGCCCCGTGAGCTCATCGCGAAACGCCATCCGGTGCGAGTCCTGCAGAACCGCCACGGTTACGATCAGTCCCGCGGTCGTGAACCACATGAACATGTCGGCGTTCGCAACAGAATTGCAGGCCGCCGCAAATGCGGCGATTGACACGGCCAGTGCCGCATCAATTACCCCGCCTCTGGCAACCGCAACGCCCACGGCGGCGATCAGGGCCACCACCATGGCGAGGATGGCGGACTGCGGTATCGGCGAGCCGGGCATCGCGAAGTCCGCCAGCAATGGCCGGTACAGCAGTTCGGTGACCTTCGAGTAGCCCCCATAAATAACCGCCGCGGTGATTCCCGCCGCGATGAGGAGCGCGGCAAGCCTGCGAGCGCCGTAGGCGTTCAGCGCGCCGCGCTCATGGACCGAGGCCAGGAAAGCCAGATTGAGCGGAACCAGCAGGCACACCGCCGCATAGATGGTCTTCGAAACAAACTCCTCCGGCAGGCTGTTGGCGAAAAACATCCTGAAACAAGTGTAGGCAATGAGCAGTGAGAGCACGGCAAACAGCGCACGGCCGCGCTTGAAAGCAAGCGCGATGAGCAAGCCGAGGCCCAGCGTGACGTACGGTGCGTAGATTTTCAGCAACCCGAAAAAATCGGGAAGATCCGGCGCGTAGCTGGCCAGCAGAAACGACCCGCATACGATCAAAAGCGGCAGCACGAAATTGCCTGCAGCCTTCGCGGCCACCTCCGCAAATGACGGTTCGTCCAGTACGAATGCGGGCTGGCTGGTAGCGGGCATCGGTTCCTCGCCAGGATCGTGCCCGGCATTCTTTTGTTGTCTCGGAAGCGTCATGTGCAACAGACATGCCAACGGACTTTTCGTTCAGGATCGCTCAATTCTGTAGCCCTCGGACGACAGCTTCGCAATCGCTTTCGACAGGCAGGTCATTACGCAGCGTTTTTGCCGTCGTCCGCGGACGACGCGGCGTGACAAAAAACAAAAGCCGGGCATGCCGGCTCTTGTGTGCGTTCAATATGCATGTCTGGCGCGCGGTTCAGTTTTGGGGTTTCCAGCCCTTGGCCATGTCCCTGGCCTGCGCGATCTGCTCGGGCTTCATCTTTTGTTCGAGCTTGCTGACCGCCTCCTTAGTGTGCAGCGAATCCCTGAATGTGGTGCCCGGATTGGTCGCCGCGAGACTCAGCCACATGTGCGCCGCCGCGAGATCCTGCTTCATGCCGACGCCCTTCTCGAAGATCACGCCAAGGTAATACTGGGACTGCCATTCGCCCTGGTCCGCGCCCATGCGGAACCACTTGGCGGCCTCGACTTCGTCGCGCTTCATGCCGTAGCCATGGTGGTAAAGGAAGCCGACGAAGTACTGCGCTTTCGCGTCCCCTTGCTCGGCCAGCGCTTTGAATTCGGCCAACGCCTTGTCGTACTGGCCGGAGATGTAGTACTGCTGGCCCTCCTCCATTCCCGCATTTGCGTTGAACGCCACGCCAAGAGCCAGAGCCAGGATTGCTGCAATTCGTTTCATTTCTGCTTCCTCGTATTGAGCGTCAGACCGGATTCTACCGCGTTGGTGCCGCCCTCCCCTTTCCGGTCACCAAGCCCGCGCGGTAAATTCCGGCCTTTCGCGGCCGCCGCATTGCAGCATTAACTCCGTATGTGGGGTGCCGCACATACGGAGCTGCGCAGCCTTGTGTAAAACCGGGCCACTGCAATGGAAGTACTGCCCATCGGAAACCCCCATGAAACGCACCCGCACGTTGATCGTGGACGACCATGCCCCCTTCCGTAATGCGGTCGAACACTGGCTGAAGGATTTTGCCGCGCTCGAAGTGGCCGGGAGTTGCGCGACGGACTGCAGCACGCTGCTGGCATCCGCGGGCCAGGGCGTGGATCTCCTGCTCGTCGGCCTCGGCGCCGCGGGGCAGAACGAGTTCGAAGTGGCGAGGCGCCTGAAGGCCGACCTGCAAGCGCGCAAACTCGTCCTCATGTCCCTGTTCCCGCTGGCGGAAGCGGCGGCAGCCGCCGTTTCCACCGGCGTCGACGCCGTGGTGTCAAAGGCAGGAATTTTCTACGAACTGCCCGCGCTGCTCGTAACAATGTTCGACCACTCTCCCGAAACAGGCGCCCCGGCTGTCTGAACCTGGCCGTGGAAGTACCGGCGGCGGCTGCAATGGATACGGCGCCGGCGACGCAGGAAATAGCGCCCCATCGGTAAACAGTTCCCTCCGGATCCCGGCGCCCAGGTTTGGCAACGCCCTCCGCGAGAGCGCACTGCTTTGCAGCACGTCCTCAGGCGCCCGTTCCGCGCCACCGCCTTCCCACACCCCAACCATGGTTTCCCTCCGCGCGAAGGAAGGCTGGTACATTTCTCTTTGATTGCCTGTTGCGCGGCTGTCAGCCGGCAGGGCGCGGTGGGCTGTTGGCAGGGTTTCGGCGCATACGGGGAATAGCAGGTTCCGAGGGGTTGCGCTCGACCTGGAGATCACCGAGAGCGTGATCATGGACAACGTCGAGGCCATCATCCTCATCCTGCAGACGGCGCACGGACTCGGCGTGCAGATAGCGGTGGACGACTTCGGCACCGGATATTCCTCGCTCGCCTACATCGCCCGGCTGCCGATTCAGGATCTGAAAATCGACGGCAGCTTCGTCGTCGGCATGACCCAGAACGAGGACAGCCTTGCCATTGTCAGGTCGGTGATTTCCCTGGCCCATTCGCTGAAGCTCAAAGTCGTCGCGGAAGGCGTGGAAAGCGAGGAGCAGGCGGCCCTGCTCCTGGAGCTCGGCTGCGACGAAATGCAGGGTTATCTGATCAGCCGTCCGACGCCGTCAGACCTTGTTGCCGAATTGATTCGGCAACTTCAACGTGCGGCACGCGATGAACCAGCCGGCAAGCCGGGTGCGGGCACCAGGAAAAAGAAGAACGGCGATTAGGGCTCCCCGGCGCGATCGCGGGATCGCGCAAAAAAACAGGGCGCGCAACCAGTCCAGGCGCATAGTCCTGACTCAAATTAACTTGCTCGAACAGAGGTAAAGACAGAACCCATATGCAGGGCACCTACGATTCGTGGTTGGTTGTTGGCTCTTTCCTGGTGGCAGCACTGGCCTCCTATGCCGCGCTGGAGCTTGCCGGACGGGTGGTCGTTGCGCGGGGACGCGCCGCATGGGCCTGGCTGGCCGGGGGTTCGTTCGCGATGGGCCTGGGAATCTGGTCCATGCACTTCATCGGCATGCTGGCATTTCATCTGCCGATCCCGCTGACCTATGATTTTGCGGCCACGCTGCTGTCGATCATCCCCGCCGTCCTTTCCGCTGCTCTGGTTCTTGCGCTGGTGCGCAGCGGCAGCATGGCCGGATTCCGGCTGGCAGCGGGCGCAATCCTGCTCGGCGGCGGCATTGCAGCGATGCACTACATCGGGATGGCGGCAATCCCGATCCAGCCGGCCATCCGCTACGACCCGCTGATTTTCGCCGCGTCCATAGCCGTCGCCATCGCCGTGGCATTGGTGGCGCTGAAACTGGCCTTCTCGCTTTCCGGTGCCGGCGCCCGCTGGAAGAAGTTCGGTGCCGCCCTGGTGATGGGCGGCGCGATCTGCGCAATGCACTACACCGGGATGGCCGCGGCTGTTTTCGCACCGGACTCGGTGTGCACCGTCGCACCCGGGGCGGTTCAGAATACCTGGCTTGCCGTAATCATCGCCTTCAATATCGTGATCGTGCTGCTTGCCACCGTGGCCATCGCGTTCTACGACGCCAGATTGTCCGACCAGAACGCGCGCATGGTTGAATCCTTGCAAGCTTCCAATCTGGAACTCGTGGAACGCACCCATCGGGCCGAGCGGTTGACAACGGAGCTGCGCGCGAGCGAGGACAGCCTGCGGCAGTTTCGCGCCGCCATGGAAACCTCGCCGGACGCGATTTTCCTGGTGGATCGCGCCAGCATGCTTTATGTAGACGTGAACGATACCGCCTGCACCATGCTGGGGTACAGCCGCGAGGAACTTTTACAGATGGGACCGGCGGAACTTAACGCCAACGCCACCCGGCAGGAGATGGAAGGCGCGTTCGACCGCACCATCGCGCTGGGGAATGAGGGTCACCCGACCACAGCAGAGCGTCGGGACCTGCGGCGCAAGGACGGTTCGATATTGCCGATCGAGGTGCGGCGCCGGGCCCTGCGCTCCGGCGAAGGAAACCTTATCGTGGCCGTTTCCCACGACATTACGGATCGCATAAAAGCGGAGCAGGCGCTGAACGAAGCCCATGAAAAACTGGGCGACGGCGTCAAAGCGCTGGAACGCCGCAACCGCGAAATGACGCTGCTTGCGGAGCTTAGCAACTTCCTCATCTCCTGCGTCACCATTGAAGAAGCGTGCAATGCGATTCCCAAGTACTGCAAGACGCTGTTCCCCGAGGAACAGGGCGCGTTATACCTTTTTCGCGCGTCACGGGACCACCTGAACCTGCATGCCTCCTGGGGCGGCGATCAGGAACCCGAACCTGCCTTCAAGCCCGAGGATTGCTGGGCGCTGCGGCGCGGCAGGCCGCATGTCGTGAACGACCCGTCAAAGGATGCTGTCTGCGCCCATGTCGCCGCTCGCTACAAGGGCGAGACCTACGTGTGCGTACCCCTGGTCGTGCAGAGCGACCTGCTGGGATTGCTGTGGATCACCTTTCCTTTTGCCGCCGCCCCGGAGGGCGAAGGCGCTGCGCTGCTGACCACCAAGCAGCAACTGGCGGTTACGCTTTCGGAGCAGATCGCATTGGCGCTGAGCAACATCAGATTGCGGGAAAACCTTCGCCAGCAAACCATCCGGGACGCCCTGACCGGGCTGTACAACCGGCGTTTCCTGGAAGAGACGCTCAACCGCGAGATGGCGCGTGGCAGGCGCAATAAAACGAGTTTCGGCGTGCTGATGATGGACCTCGACCATTTCAAGCGCTTCAACGACACCTTCGGGCACGATGCCGGCGACATGGTATTGCGCAGCGTCGCACAGGCGCTGCGGGAAAACGGCCGCGAGGGCGACATTGCCTGCCGGTTCGGCGGCGAGGAACTGGTGATCATCCTCCCCGATACGGGCCACGCGGGGGCCGTCACGCACGCGGAGCGCATCCTTACCGTGGTGAGGGACTTGCATGTGATCCATAACGAAAGGGCTCTGGGACCCATCACGCTATCCATCGGCCTTGCCATGTACCCGCAGAACGGCGATACCGTGAAAGCGATCATTCAGTCGGCGGACAAGGCGTTGTACGAAGCCAAAGGCTCTGGGCGCGACCGCCTGATGGTAGCGGTGGAAACCATCAGAAATCCGGACCGGTAACGAATCTGGTGGCACCACCGAATGGAGCCGGCAGTAACGCCGCGGTCTGTTTCTGTCGCGAGTGATCTCGCTGGCCCACTCACTGAAATTGCGCGTCGTCGCCGAGGGCGTGGAGACCGAAGCCCAGTCCGCGCTTCTGGGCCAGAACGCCTGCGACGAGATACAGGGCTTCGTCCTCAGCCGCCCGTTGCCTGCGGAGGAAGTCCCGGCACTGATCGCAAGGTTGACGTAGCCGCCCGCTCCGTGAAGACATCCACGCCGCCGGGTGATGCAATCGAACGGATCGGAAGGTTCTCGCCCGCACTCCAGCGGCGCACTGCGTCCTGCTTGGATTCACCGGCGACCAGGACGACGACCGAGCGCGTGAAGGAAAGGCGCCAGGCACTGAGGCTGACACGATCCGGCGGCGGCTTGGGCGCGTTGCGCACGGCGAGCACGGCGGGGTCTTGCGGGCGGGGTCCCCAATCCCGGCCGGGAAACAGGCTGGCCGTGTGGCCGTCCTCACCCAGTCCGAGCAAAACGAGATCGAATTCGCCGGCTGGCTCCAGCTCGCGCGAATAAGCGGCGGCGGCGGCAGCCGGGCCGAGCTCGGCGGGAATCGGGTGAACCTGTGATCGCGGTATCGCGGAACCGGAAAGCCAGGCGCGCTCCGCCATCACGCTGTTGCGCTGAGCATCCTGCGCCGGGACACAACGTTCATCGCCGAAATAGATGTGCCAGTACGTCCAGTCGCTGTCCGTCGATGCAATCCGTTCATAGAGCCGGCGCGGCGTTTCGCCCCCTGCCAGCACCATCCTGAATGCATGCCGCTGCGCGATGGCATTGCGTGCAGCGATTGCGATGTAGTCCTGCGCCGCGGCAATCGCCTCGACCGCATCCGCTTTGACATGCCAGCGGACGACCTGCGGGTTCTGTTCCGCTTTCACACTTCGTCGCGCCAGGCCTGGTCCTGCTTCTCGAACAGGGCCCGGGCTTGCTCCGGGCCCCAGCTTCCGGCGACATAGGTTCGCATGGAATCCCTCCCCGCAGACCAGGCCTGGAGGATGGGATCCACCACGCGCCACGCCCATTCGACCTCGTCGAAGCGGATGAAGTTGGTCGGGTCGCCGCGAATGATGTCCGCGAGCAGCGCCTCGTAGGCATCGGGCATCGGTTCTTCGTCCTGCCGGTAGCCGGCATCCATCTGGATCACGTGGGTCTGCATGCCCAGCCCCGGCCGCTTGGCGTGGATCTCCAGGCGCATGTTCTCGTCCGGCTGCAGGCCGAGCAGTATCCAGTTGGGCGCCATGTTCTCCAGAGGCGTCTCGCGGAACAACTGCTGTGGCGGATGGCGCATGCGGATCGCGATGAAGGACTGCTGCTTCGCCAGGCGCTTGCCGGTGCGCAGATAGAACGGCACACCGCGCCAGCGCCAGTTGTCGATGTAGAAGCGGGCGGCGACGAAGGTCTCGGTGGCGGAGTCTTTCGCCACGCCGGGTTCTTCGAGGTATGCGGCCATCGCCTTGCCGCCGGCCGTGCCGGAGGCGTACTGCGCGCGGACGACGCTCGCATTCACGGCATCGTGCGGAATCGGCCGGATCGAGCGCAGCACTTTCACTTTCTCGTCGCGCAGCGCTTCGGCCTCCAGCGCCGCCGGCGGCTCCATCGCCACCAGCGTGAGCAGTTGCATGATGTGATTCTGCAGCATGTCGCGCAGCGCGCCGGACTTGTCGTAGTAATCCGCCCGGGTCTCGATGCCGGCCTGTTCCGCGACGGTGATCTCCACATGGTCGATGTAGTGGCGATGCCAGATGGGTTCAATGAGCGTATTGGCGAAGCGGAATACCAGCAGGTTCTGCACCGTTTCCTTGGCGAGATAATGGTCGATGCGATAGATCTGCTGCTCGTCGTAATGACGATGCAGGAGTTCATTGAGCGCCTGCGCGCTTTTCAGGTCCTGTCCGAAGGGCTTCTCGACGACGATGCGGTGCAGGCCGCGCGGGCGGTTCAGGCCGACGGCCGCGAGGTTGTCGACGGCCGAGCCGAAGTCTTCGGGCTTGAGCGCGAGATAGAACACGATGTTCGAGCACACGCCCGTTTTTGGCTTGCCCAGTTCATCCAGAAGCCGGCGGTAGGCCTGCACGTCATTCAGGTCGCCACGGACATAGCTGAAGCGCGCGGCAAACCGGGCGAAGCATTCGGGCGTGAACTGCGCGCCCAGCTTTGGGCGCAGCGCCTGCTCCATGTGCGCGTTCCATGCCGCATCGTCCCACTCGCGTCGCGCAAAGGCGACGAAATTGGTAATGTCCGGCAGGCGCTTTTCGAGTTCGAGGCGGTACAGCGCCGGCAGCAGCTTGGTGGCAGCGAGGTGGCCGGTCGCGCCGAAAATCACGAAGCTGCAGGGGTACAGGGCGTCTTCTGGATTCATCTAAGTCACTGTGATCGTGAAGACTCTCTCACCGTAGAGGACGCGGAGGACGCGGAGGACGCAGAGAAAAATACAAAGACTGGCGGAAGAGAATGGAGGCACGCTGGTACGTTACCTCAGCTCCCGCGAAAACGGCAGCATTGGCTTCGAACACCATTCCGCGAATCGCTTTCCTCGGCGTCCTCCGCGTCCTCTGCGGTGAGAGTTGATTGTCCCTAGTACCGCCGCGGACTGCCGTACGACTCATCGAACAGGGAGAACGGCGGCGTGCGGCCGACCAGGCTTTCGATCAGCATCAGTTCCAGGTCGCTGTGATTCTTGAAAGGCGCCGGCACGATGCGCCTGCCTTTTTCCGGTTTGGCCAGCACATAGCGCGGCGCATCGTGGTGCACCGACACGACCTGCTCGGAAATCTTCGGATCGTCGGCAGCGGCGATATCGGTGGTGCCGTAGCAGGTGCAGACATAAGTCATGTCCGGCTGAGCCTCGACATAGAGGCCGGTGCCGCGGATGCCGATGGTGGAAGTCGGCGCGAAAACGGTGCGGTTTCCCTTGCCGAACACCGACAGCATTGCGCCCGTCAGCACACGCAACTGGTTGACGAATGCGCCGCTGCCCTTCATTTCCAGCCGTGTATCCGCGCGCAGCAGGATGGCCTCCCAGCCCACCACGAAAATGGCCTGGGCGCCTTTGCCGGTTTCCACCGTGTCGTTCGGCCCGATCCGGGTGTCGCGACTGGCCGGCTGGCCGTTGACCTTTACCACGCCGCGGATTTCATAAAACGATTGGCCTTTGGGCAGCGGCTTCGGCACCTTGCCCAGGACTTGAGCGGCGGCCTGGCGGGCGCCGGGAAGCAGGCTTGCCGCGGCAAATACGCCGCTGGCAAGCGCCCGGACCAGCAGCGTTCGCCGTGAATCGTCGAAGTCATCCGATCGTTTTGGCATATCCCGGTTCTTTGGCGTACTCTTTTCCGAGATTAGCACCGTCGTCCCGGGAAAGGAAACATATGCTCGAGTTTGCCGGCAGGCCCTCCGCGCGGGCCCGCATCACCCTTTGCGTCCTGTTGATCCCGGCGCTACCGGCGCTTGGCGGCGAAACGCGGTTCGGGGTGGATGCGGAGTTCAGCCACTACACCAACGTCAACCGGGCCGCCGTGGGCGGAGAGGAACAATCCGACAATGCCGTGGCCCTCGAGGCTTACGCCGCGCGCAGCTTCCTGTTGTCCGATCGAAGCGGGATGGTGGTGCGCGGCGGCCTGCGGGCGAGGGAGTTTTTCGATTTCGGCGACATGAGCAGCCTCGGCTTCGCCGGCCGGGCAGCGTACCGCATTCAGCCCTCCCCCGGCTTTACCAGTCCGTGGCTGGAACTGGCGGCGGGCCTTGAGGCCCTGCGTCACCGCGACAGCGAAATCCGCGACGGCGCCATTCTTTCCGTTTCCGCCAGCATCGGCAGATACCTGACCGACCGCATTCGCCTTGAGGGCGGCGCCGGCTACGAGCGCCGCGATGCCTCCGTGGGCAGTGTCTATGATCTTTCCAATGCGAAATTCTGGGGCGCGCTCGACTACAAGCTGAATTCTTCCACCACGTTTTACGGTTCGGCCACGTGGCTTACCGGCGAACAGGTCTTCACGCTGTCGAACACGGCGGCCTGGTCCGGTGTCTACACGTACGCCAAGGCATCGGCCAGCGATCCGGTGTTTGCGCCTGCGTTCGGCGGAGCGGCACCGACGGCCTACAAGGTCGATGCTGACACCACCGTGCTCGAACTCGGTGCGAATATCGCTCTGAAGGGAAACCAGGCACTGGACTTCGGGGTGAGCTGGTTCGATTCCAAAGCGGACGAGGGCGGCAGCAGTTACAACGGTGCCACCGTAAGAGCCGGATACCTCTACAGGTTCAGATAAACTACGGGGACAGTCCCGCTGCGTCATCAAAGGAGTCCGCCGTGTCGCCCCATCGCTACATCCGCATCGCCGCGTCTTTTAGCGCCTCGTCTTTTAACGCCGCGTCTTTTAGCGCTGCGTCTTTTCTTGCCCTGCTGGCTTGCAATGCATTTGCTGCCGACCTGCGCGCCGACTTCGACCGCCTCGCCGACCAAGTCGAGCCCAAGGTCATCGAATGGCGCCACGACATCCACCAGAATCCCGAACTGGGCAACCGTGAGTTCCGTACGGCTGAAATAGTCGCGACGCACCTCAAGGCGCTCGGACTTGAAGTGCAGACCGGCGTCGCCCACACCGGTGTCGTGGCGTTGCTCAAAGGCGGCAAGCCCGGACCCGTCGTGGCATTGCGCGCCGACATGGATGCCCTGCCGGTGACCGAGGAGGTGGACCTGCCGTTCGCGTCAAAAGTCAAAACCACCTGGGCCGGCAAGGAATCCGGTGTCATGCACGCCTGCGGCCACGATACGCACGTCGCCATACTCATGGGTGTTGCCGAAGCGCTGGTGCAGGTGAAAGACCGCTTGCCGGGCACCGTGAAGTTCCTGTTCCAGCCCGCCGAGGAAAGCCCGCCGCCCGGCGAGGAAGGCGGCGCCGCCCTGATGGTCAAAGAGGGCGCGATGGAAAATCCGAAGCCCGAAGCCGTGTTCGGACTGCACATCACCTCGATCATGGAGACTGGCACAATCGCCTATCGCCCCGGACCGATGATGGCGGCAGCGGACATCGTGCGCATCACCGTGCAAGGCCGGCAGACCCACGGCTCCGCGCCGTGGAGTGGTGTCGATCCCATCGTGGTCGCCTCGCAGATCGTGCTCGGGTTGCAGACCATCGTCAGCCGCCAGATCAACATCACGCAGGAGCCGGCCGTGGTAACGATCGGCGGGATCGACGGCGGCAACCGCTTCAACATCATTCCGGACAAAGTGGAACTGGTCGGCACCGTGCGCACGTTTGACGAAGCGATGCGCGATGACATCCATCGCCGCATCCGGAACACCGCGGAGCACATCGCCGCCGCCTCGGGCGCGCAGGTCGTGGTCAGCATCGAGAAGCCCTACGCCGTCACCATCAACGATCCGGCGCTCACCGAGCGCATGCTGCCGACCCTGCGTCGCGTCGCGGGCGACGCCAGCGTGATGCTGCGGCCGAAGACCACCGGCGCGGAGGACTTCTCCTTCTTCGCGCAACAGGCGCCGGGACTGTTCATTTTCCTCGGCGGCTCGCCGAAAGGCACGGACCTCACCAAGGTCGCCTATAACCACTCGCCACGTTTCTTCGTCGAAGACCCGGCGATGAAGCTGGGCGTGCGGGCGCTGCTGAATTTAACGGTGGACTACATGGAATCAACGCAGGCGCGTTGATTCCATGTGATTGGTGATTGGTGATTGGTAACTGGTGATTGGCAATGCGGGTCGGTACGCCTTTGACCAATCACAAATTACCAATCACCGCCATTCATGAACTACCTCGCCCACCTCTACCTCTCCGAACCGGACGACGACAGCCTGCTCGGCAGCCTGATGGGCGATTTCGTGAAAGGGCCGCTCGACGACCGCTACGCGCCGGCAATCATGCAGGGCATTGCCCTGCATCGGAAAATCGACACATTCACCGATGCGCATCCGGTCGTGCATACCAGCAAGGCGCGCGTCAGCACGGAGCGCCGCCGCTACGCCGGCATCATGGTCGACATGTTCTACGACCATTTCCTCGCCCGCCACTGGGCGGAATTCAGCGACGAGCCGCTGGCTGCATTCACCCGGCACGTTTACGAACTCCTCATGCGGCGCAGCGACATCCTGCCGGAGAGATTGCGGGGCATGGCGCCGCACATGATGCGAACGGACTGGCTGGGTTCTTACGCGGAAATCCGATCCATCCGTACCGCGCTCGACAACATGGGTCGCAGGCTGAAGCGCGAGAACCGCCTGATGGATTCCGCTGACGAGCTCGAACAGAACTACGCCAGTCTCGAGCTGGACTTCCGCGCCTTCCTGCCCGACGTAAAGAATTTCTCCCGGCAGGAATTCAAAACCCGGGCGACTGTTGGGGTGAACTGATCGTTGCGCTCAGAGCGGCGGCCGGTGCTGCGCCCAGGGCCGCGCCTGTTCGAAGGCGCGCGACGCCTGCAGCACGCGCAGGTCGCGATTGCGCCCGGCGACGATCTGCAGGCCGACGGGCAAGCCGGCCGGCGTGAATCCGGCCGGGCAGGTCGCCGCGGGTAGCCAGGTGAGGTTGAACGGAAAGCTGAAACCGGCCCAGCGCAGCCAGTCCCAGGGATGCTGTTCCCAGTGTTCGGGGATCAGGCGCTCGGCGGGAAACGCGGCGACGGACAATGTCGGGGTGAGCAGCAGGTCGTAGCGCTCGAAGAACGCGCGCACCTTGTCGTAGTAAGCCAGCCGTTGCGCGGAGGCCTTGCAATAGTCCACCGCGCTGTAGCTGCGGCCGTGTTCGATGATGGCGACCAGGCCGGGATCCATCCTGTCGCCCCAGCGCTCGACATAGTCGCCCCACATCGCGGTAATGGTCACGGCGAACAGGCAATGCTCCATGGCCGTGGGATCCCCCCAGCCGGGATCGACCTCCTCGACCTTGCAGCCCAGTTCCGTAAATGCGAGCGCCGCGGCCTTTACGGGCCCCGCGACTTCCGCGTCGACTTTAAGATATCCGAGGTCGGGACTGAAGCCGACGCGCAAACCCGCGATGCCGCTATCGAGCTTCCCGGTGAAATCTTCCGGCGGCGCTTCCAGGCTGGTCATGTCGCGGTCGTCAGGTCCTGCCATGACCTGCAGCATCAGCGCCGCGTCCGCCACCGTGCGCGTGATCGGACCGACGTGCGAGATCAATCCGTTCGCGGGCGTCGGATAGTAGGGCACGCGGCCATGGGAGGGCTTGATGCCATAGACGCCACAGAATCCCGCGGGCATGCGGATCGAACCCGCGCCATCGGAGCCTTGATGAATCGGGCCGAATCCCGCCGCCGCGCACACCGCGGCACCGGCACTGGATGCTCCCGCATTCATGCCCTGTTTCCAGGGATTGTGCGTGATGCCCGTAAGCGGGCTGCGGCTCACACCGCTCCAGCCGAATTCCGAAACCGTGGTCTTGCCGATGGAGATGGCGCCGGCCGCACGCAGGCGTTCCACATGCAGGTGATCGATCTCCGGCAGGCGTTCGCTGAAGACATGCGAACCCGCCATGGTCCGCACGCCACGGGTCATCGCGAGATCCTTGATCGTGACCGGGATGCCGTGCAGCGAGCCCAGATGGTCCCCGCGCATGACCGCGAATTCCGCCGCGCGCGCCGCATCGAGCGCGGACTCGGCAGTCAGCGTGCAGATGGCGTTGAGTTTCGGATTGAGCCGCTCCACGCGCTCCAGCACCGCGCGCGTGATCTCAACCGGCGAGACCGACTTGTCGCGGATCCTGCGCGCCAGCTCGGTCGCGGGTGTGAAACAGAGTTCTTCGTTGGTCATTTCATCCCTCTAGATATCCAAATCTTGAACCACGGAGAGCACGGAGGACACGGAGGAAAAACAAGAGAGAGGAAATCGCTATTGTTATGGAGGGGCAGCTGACCATATGCCTTGGCGATCGATATTCCCGTCAAGGATCGTATGTCCACTAAAAACCCCGAACCTCGTCCTTTTATTTTTTTGCTTTTCCTCCGTGCCCTAAAAGGGTACTCCACGCTTCGCGAGGGTATCCGTGGTTCAGGATTGAAACTGTGTCGCCGCATGGCAACACCCCAATTGTTCCTGATAAGAACGACTTAGGCTCATTACGCTGAGACAGCGACGCCTATTGACTACGCTTTGCCCCGCGCTGCGCGCCCGGGAGAAATATTTAACTGGTTGATCCGCAGGCGAGCGGGCATGCTGGCACGAATCCTGTAAGCACCGGGCGCTGAGGCTGTTCCTCGCCTCCCTGATTTCCTTGCTTGAAAAAAAATAACGGAGACATGACATGCGCAAAACCAGAAGTTGCACGTTTCGGACGTGCGGCGAAATGATCAGAGGAGGTCATGATGCGTAAATCCTTGTACGTTTTTGCTCCGGTGCTCGGCGCCCTCCTGCTGTCGATCGGATCCTCGGTCACAGCCACGCCCAGCGCAGCCCCGGTCACCTACCGGTTCGAGGAAGTGCAATGGGTCTGGCTCAAGGCCGACCTCAACGCCGACGGCATGCTCACCCAGGATGAAGTCTGGGAAGAAGACGCCACGCTCGCGGCAAAGTTTGACGACGCGGACGTCGACGGCAACGGCAGCCTGAGCGCCGTGGAATTCGAAATCCTGCTGATGACATCGTAGCCGGCTGACTTCGTAGCCGGCTCAGGTGATTTCAGCGACCACCCGTCCGGTGATCTGTCCCGCCTGCAGCTGGTCCAGGGTGCGGCTTACCTCGGACAGCGGACGCTTCTCGATCGGGATCGGTTTTATCTTTCCGGCGCGAGCCAGCGCCACGACTTCTTTCAGCTCGGCCACGTTGCCGACGCTCGATCCCTGGATACGCCAGGCGCGCTGCACCACCAGCACCAGAGAAACCGGGATTTCACCGCCGTAAAGACCGACCACGATCAGCTTGCCACCCTTGCGTAACGCGCTCAGGGCGGGGCCGGACGTATCCGCCGCACCGACCAGGTCAACAGCGCCATAGAGCGGGCCGCCTGCGATCTCCTGCAACTTTTTCACCACCTCGGGATCGCGGCCGTTCACCGTCGCGGCCGCGCCTTCCTTCTTCGCCGCCGCAAGTTTTGCATCGTCGATGTCCACGACCACGATACGCTCGTGTCCGCACGCCTTGAGCATCTCGATGGCCATCAGCCCCAGGCCGCCCGCGCCGATCACGGCAACCCATTCCTCCTTCGGGATGGGCTTCAACTGGGAAACGGCCGAATAAGTCGTCAGCCCCGAGCAGGACAGCGTCGCCGCCCAGGCGGGGTCGATGCCGCTCGCATCCACCAGGTACTTGGGATGCGGGACCAGCAAGTGATC
>JBKJUC010000081.1:0-9336 GCA_046590325.1 Burkholderiales bacterium
CCACGCGGTATTGGTTCGACTGGGTAAAGATGGTCGAGATCTGGCGCTGGCCGAAAGCGTTGTACAAGGCATTGTCGATGGCCGAAGGGGTGATGCCCAAACGGCTGGCGGAGGCGCGGTCGATGTCGACGAAGGCCTGTAGACCCTGGTCCTGCAGGTCGCTGGTCACATCCGCAAGCTGCGGTTTGTTGCGCAGACGCTCCACGAGTTTCGGCACCCACAGGCTCAGATTGTTCGCGTCCGCATCTTCCAGGCTGAACTGGTACTGGGTGCGGCTGACCCGGCCTTCGATCGTCAGGTCCTGCACCGGCTGCATGAACAGCTCGATGCCCTCGATCCGCGCAAGTTCCGGCTGCATGCGCCGGATCACCTCGGTTGCATGCAGGCGGCGCTCCTTCAGGGGCTTGAGGTTGATCAGCATGCGGCCGCTGTTCAAGGTTGCGTTCGTGCCGTCCACGCCGATGAACGACGTGACGCTGGCGACGGCCGGGTCCTGCAGCACGGCTTTGGCCAGTGCCTGCTGCCGGTCCGCCATGGCAGTGAAGGAAATCGATTGCGGTGCTTCCGATATCCCCTGGATCAGGCCGGTGTCCTGCGGCGGAAAGAAGCCCTTCGGCATCCATAAATACAGCAGCACTGTGAGCACCAGGGTCCCGGCGGCCACCATCAGCGTCGCGGCCTGGCGGTCTAGCACCCAGTCCAGGGCGCGTCCGTAGCGCGCAATGACGCCGTCAAAGAAACGCCCGCCGGCGCGATAGAAGCGGCTCTGTTCGTTTTCCGGAATGTGCCGCAGCAGGCGGGCGCACATCATTGGGGTCAGCGTCAGTGATACGACCGCCGATATCAGGATGGCAACCGCCAGCGTGATGGCGAACTCCCGGAACAGCCGGCCGACCACGTCACCCATGAACAACAGCGGGATCAGCACCGCGATCAGCGAGAAAGTCAGCGAGATGATGGTGAAGCCGATCTGTTTTGCGCCCTTGAGGGCGGCATCGAGGGGTTTGTCGCCCCGCTCGATGTAGCGGGAGATGTTCTCGATCATCACGATGGCATCGTCCACCACGAAACCGGTCGCGATCGTCAGCGCCATCAGCGTCAGGTTGTTGATGCTGAAACCGGCGAGGTACATCACCCCGAAGGTGCCAACCAGGGATAACGGCACCGCGATGCTGGGAATAATGGTCGCGGCCACGTTGCGCAAGAACAGGAAAATAACCATCACCACCAGTGCGACGGCCAGAATCAGTTCGAACTGCACGTCTTTTACCGAGGCGCGGATGGTGGTGGTGCGGTCGGTCAGCAGCACGACGTCCACCGACCCGGGCAGCGATTCCTGCAATTGCGGCAGCAGCTTCTTCACCCGGTCGGCGACTTCAATGACGTTGGCGCCGGGTTGGCGCTGGACATTGAGCACCACTGCTGGCTTATCGTTGGTCCAGGCCGCCAGGCGCACGTTTTCCGCGTCGTCCACCGCATCCGCGACGTCGCTCAGCCGGATCGCCCCGCCATTCTTGTAGGCGATGATGAGATTCATGTACTCGGCGGCGGATTTGAGCTGGTCGTTGGCGTCGATGGTTGACGCGCGCGAAGGACCGTCGAAGCTGCCCTTGGCCTGGTTGACGTTGGCGCCGCCGATGACAGTGCGCAGATCGTCGAGGCTCAGGCCGTAGGCGGCAAGCGCCCGTGGATTGGCCTGAATGCGGATCGCGGGACGCTGGCCGCCGGAAAGCGTGACCAGACCGACTCCGGGAAGCTGGGAGATTTTCTGTGCGACGCGGGTGTCGATCAGATCCTGCACGCGGGGAAGCGGCAGCGAGGTCGAGGTTACTGCCAGCGACAGGATTGGCGCATCAGCGGGATTGACCTTGCTATAGATCGGCGGCGACGGCAGGTCGGCGGGGAGCAGCGAACTGGCTGCATTGATGGCCGCCTGCACGCCCTGCTCTGCGACATCCAGGGTGAGGTCGAGGCTGAACTGCAGCGTGATGACCGACGCACCGCCGGAGCTGGTCGACGACATCTGGTTGAGGCCTGGCATCTGACCGAACTGGCGCTCCAGCGGCGCGGTAACCGACGACGTGGTGACATCGGGGCTGGCGCCCGGATAGAGGGTCACGACTTGTATGGTGGGGTAGTCGACTTCGGGCAATGCCGACAGGGGCAGCAGCCGGTAGGCAACGATTCCCGAAAGCAGGACGGCGACCATCAGCAGCGAGGTCGCCACCGGTCGCAGGATGAACAGGCGTGAGGGATTCACGCGTCTTCCCTAGTTGCTGGCCGGCGGCGCATTTGCTCCTGCGCTTGCTCTCCGGCGAAGCTGCTGTCCGGCTTCCTGGGTGGTGGCCCCTGCCGAATCGTTTGCGGGTGCTCCGGCGCCTCGTGCGTCGATGCTGCCCTCCTTGCGGCCGCGCGTGCCGGCGCCCGGAGCGTCTCCGCCGGTGGAACCTGGACCCGCATCGCGCCCACCCGTGACTTCAACTTTCGCGCCTTCGCGCAGCTTGTCGGTGCCGTCGATGACCACCACCTCGCCCAGCGCGAGGCCTTCGTCGATGGCGACGGTCTCGCCTTCCGTCGGCCCCGGCCTGACGGGGCGCACAGTAACGCTGTTGTCGGCCTTGACGACATAGACAAAGCTGCCACCGAATTCCAGATTGCCGGCGCCACGCTGCACCGCGGGCGCTGGAATCAGCGTCGCATCGCGCCTTACCTCAAGTAGCATGCGCGCGTTGACGAATTGGTTCGGGAACAGGCTGTAGTCATCGTTGGGAAACTGCGCCTTGAGCTTGACCGTGCCCGTTGCCGGGTCGATCTGGTTGTCCACGGTAAGCAGCATGCCGCCCGCCAGCCGGTTCTTGCCGGAGCGGTCAAAGGCGTCGACGGAGAGTTTTTCGCCGTCCTGCAGCTTTTTCATGACCGCGGGCAGGTTGTCCTCCGGCAGCGTGAAGATCACGCTGACCGGCTGCAACTGCGTGATCACCACCAGTCCGTTAATGTCGCTGCTGCGGACGATGTTGCCCGGATCGATCTGGCGCAATCCGATGCGTCCGTTGATTGGCGCGGTGATGCGCGAATAGACGAGCTGGAGCTTCGCGCTGTCGATCTGTGCCTGGTCGGCTTTCAGCGTGCCCTCGTACTGGCGCACCAGCGCCGCCTGGGTGTCGAGTTGCTGGCGGGCGATCGAGTCCTGCTCGAACAGCAGGCGGTAGCGCTCGAGGTCGGCCTGCGCGTTCCGCAGAAGCGCGACGTCGCGTGCCATCTGACCTTCAGCCTGTGCGAGTTGCACCTGGAAGGCGCGGGGATCGATCTCGGCGAGCAGCTCGCCCTTTTTAACCACTTGGCCTTCGCTGAAGAGGATCTTGTTCAGTTCGCCTTCGACGCGGCTGCGGACGGTGACGGTATTGAGCGGCGTCACGGTGCCGAGGCCGTTGAGGTAGATATTAATGTCGCCGGATTTCGCTGTCGCCGTGGCAACCGGCGTTGGCCGGTTGGCGTCGGCGCCGCCGCGCATTTTTGCCGCGCCCTGTTTGTTGTCTTGCCGTGAGTCGGGCTGGTTCTTGCCTGATAAATAAAACCAGGCACCCGCGCCGAGCAGGGACAGGATCAGTACCCAGACCCAGGGGCGGCGCAGCAGGCCACCGGATGCGCGCGTCCGTGACCTCCCGGTCGGAGGAGATGCAGTCAGCGCGGGATTTTCTTCGTTTGTCAGGTTGTCCATGATTCGACGGGGTCAGGCGAGCGCCGGGGTCAGGCGAGCGCCGCGCGCAATCCGGCACGCCAACTGTATTGGAAGGGATATGACTCCGATGTAACGAAGTGTCGGAGGGCGTCCGGGGGTTACAGTAGGTGACAAAAGTCCTCCCAATTGGTTCTTCCGGAAGGTATAAAAGCACTCATGCGTGAACGTATTCTGATTGTCGATGATGACGAGGACATCCGGACATTGCTGGAGGAGTACTTGTGCAAGAACGGTTTCGAGGCGCAGGCCGTCCCGGATGGCAAGGGCATGTGGGACGCCCTTGCCGCCAGGCCTTTCAGCCTGGTGGTTCTCGACCTGATGCTGCCCGGGGACGACGGCCTGTTCCTGTGCCGGCAGTTGCGCGCTCGCTCGCAACTGCCGGTCCTGATGCTGACCGCGCGCGGCGAGGCGGTGGACCGCATTGCCGGCCTGGAAATGGGCGCGGACGACTACCTGCCGAAACCTTTCGACCCGCGCGAGCTGCAGGCGCGAATCCGCAGCATCCTGCGAAGGGCGAAAGCGCTTTCCACCGAAACCGGCGTCGAGACGCCGGAAAATTACCGCTTCGCCGGCTGGAAACTCGATACGCGCGAACGCAACCTTTACGCGCCGGACGGCGTGGTTGTGCCGCTTTCCGGCGCCGAGTACCGGCTTTTGCTTCTGTTCCTGCAGAATTCGAATGTGGTGCTCAGCCGCGATCAGCTTTCCAATTTCACTTTCGGGCGTGATGCCGATCCCATGGACCGGACCATAGACATGCAGGTGAGCCGCCTGCGCGAGCGCCTGCGCGACCAGGCACGGGAAGCGGAAATCATCAAGACCGTGCGCGGCAAGGGTTACGTGCTGGCCGCTCGCGTGGACGACGTCCGGTGAAGCTGCTGCCCGGTTCTCTTTTTGGGCGCATCGCGCTGGTCCTGGTGGGCGGCCTTATCGCGGTGCAGCTGATCACCACTGTGATACACACTTCCGAACGCGACTCGCTGGTGTTCCGCGTTGGCTCGCAGCAGGCGGCCGTAAGGATCGGCGACATGGTGCGCGTGCTGGAAGCCATCAGCCCGGCCGAGCGCTCGAGCATCATGCGCGCTGTGCCGGCGGAAACGCTGAGACTCTCCTACGGCAATCCCGCTGGAAGCGACGACGTGGGCGGTGAGGAATCCGAGCTTATGGTCGCAGCCCGCGATGCACTTGCTTTTGCTCTGGAACCCGGCGTTGCCTTCCGCGTGATCGACGCGCGTCCGGTCTACCTGCGGCCCGACTCCTGGTATGCACGCGAGTTCGGTGAGCGCGCCGGCGTCCAGATTGACGCGGCAGTTCGCCTGAAGGACGGTACCTGGATCACGGCGAACAGCACAGAACCGGCGCGCCGCACCAGCTGGTTCACGCGCATGCTGCGCAACATCCTTGTAGTGGATGCGGCAATGCTGGTACTCAGCTTCATCGCCGTCCGGCTGGTGACGCGGCCGCTGTGGGTGCTGGCGGGTGCAGCGGAAGAACTGGGCCGCAACATCGACCGGCCGCCGCTGCCGGAACGCGGTGCCAACGAGTTGGTGCGCGCATCGCGCGCACTGAACGTAATGCAGGACCGCCTCAAGCGCTACGTGCAGACCAGGATGCAGGTGCTGGCGGCCATGTCACACGATCTGAAGACTCCCATCACTCGCATGCGCCTGCGCGCGGAACTGCTCGAAGATCCCCAGATCAAGGCCAAGTTCGTTAAGGATTTCGACGCGCTGCAGGACATGGTGACTTCGACCCTCGACTACATGCGGGGGCTGGGTGACGGCGGCGAGTTGCTGCAGCCGATCGACGTGACGGCATTGATTTCAAGCCTGAAGGAAGACGCCGAGGAAGCCGGGCACGTCGTGACCGTGCAAGGCGATGCGCGCAGCCCGGTGATGGCGCGATCCCAGGCGCTCAAGCGCTGCCTGCAGAACCTGATCGACAACGCACTGGCCTACGGCAAGCGCGCCGACATCACCGTGCGCGACGAGGACGGCATGCTCGACATCGCGATCCGGGACGATGGCCCGGGAATACCCGATAGCGATATCGAGCGGGTGTTCGAGCCCTTCTACCGGGTCGAGAGTTCGCGCAACCGCAACAGCGGCGGCAGCGGGCTCGGCCTGTCCATCGCCCGCAATATCGCACAAGCCCATGGCGGCACCGTGCGGCTGCGCAATCTTGCGACCGGCGGGCTGGAAGCGACATTGCGGCTGCCGCGCGGCCTTTCCAGCGCAACGTGATGTAGAACCCATCCTGAGTTGGAGCCGGCGGCGCAAGCTGCCGCCGGCTCCAGATTCGGAGGCAGTTCAGGGCGCATGGCCGAGGCGGGAAAAGCGCAGACGCAATGCATGCGCGCCGTCGCCCAGCATCGCCTGTACCAGAGAAGCGGCCACCAGGAACACCGGATACTCCCAGCCGCCACCGGTGGCGGTAAATACCCAACCGTTGCTCCAATGCGTGAATGCCGCGCCCAGCAGCACCGGAATCAAGGCCAGCGCTACCCATCTCGTCTGCACGCCGGCGATCAGCAGGATGCCCGCGCCAATTTCCGCGGCCGTGACCGGATACGCAAGCCACGGTGCAAAGCCGACCGTCGCAAAGAATTCCGCGGTGCCTGCCAGCGTGAAGGTGTAGATTTTCAGGTGCGCATGGGCGAGGTACATGATGCCCAGGGACACGCGTAACAGCATTGCGCCGTACTCTTGCATCGGGGAAGCCTTGGTCAGTTCCATGGTGATTTCCTAAGCGGCCGCGATCTGCATGCCCGGAACGAGTGCCAATCCTGCTTGCACCCAGCCCTGCTTGCCACCGGCGAATACCGAAACGTTCCCATAGCCGATCTGGTCCAGGAGGCGTGCGGCGATATGGGAATTCTGGCAGGTCGCACTTGCGCAATAGACCACGACTTCGGTGGACGTGTTCGGCACCAGCAGGGGCGCAAGTTGCCGGGTCTGGTCGTGGGGCATGTGCAGCGCTTCCGGCAGGTGGCCATCCTGATAGTACTTTTCCGGAAGCGCTTCCAGCAGCGTGATGGCCGGGTTGGCGGCAAGCCGCGACTGTAGTTGTTCGAGGGTCAGTTGTTTGATCATGAGAGTTGTCCTTTTCAGTGGTTGGATTGCGTTCACAACGATTGCAAACGCAATCAAATACTGGAGGATATAAATTGCAAATGCAACTAGAAGTCGATGGCAAGTCATCGGGTATTTAATTAAGTACAAGAAAAACAAGGAATAAAAATGAACATGGACAGCCTGAGCTGTCCATGTTCATTGAGGCGCCAGAGGACGGAAAGGGCGCCTACATGCCATCCACAACTATGATTCTAGCTTCCGATGTTTTCTGTCGGATGTCCATGGCCGGGCGGTATTCCGGCGATTCGTACCATTCCCGCGCCCGCTCCAGGCTGTCGAATTCGCAGATCACCACGCGTTTCGGATTCCAGTCGCCTTCGAGCACGTCGATCCTGCCGCCGCGAGCGATGAATTTTCCACCGTACTTTGCCAGCGAGGCGCCGACCAGCTTGCGGTATTCCTCATAGCCGAACTTGTCGTGGACGTCGATCTGGGAAATCAGGTAAGCGGGCATGTCACTTCTCCAGAGGGCCTCAGGCCTTCGCGCGTTTCCAATCTTGCAGGACCATCTCCGCGCCTTTTTCCGCGATCATGGTGGTCGGCGCATTCGTGTTTCCGGAAGTTATTCGGGGCATCACCGACGCATCGATCACGCGCAAGCCGGCCATGTCGCGCACCTTCAGCCGTTCGTCCACAACCGCCATGCGATCGCGGCCCATCCTGCAAGTTCCCACCGGATGGAAGATGGTCGTGCCAAGATCGCCGGCGGCACGATAGAGCTGTTCCTCGGTGCGGATGTCCATCCCCGGCAGGTACTCCTCCGGCTGGTATTTCTCGAGCGCCCTGGCTTTCATGATCTGCCGCGTCATGCGGATCGAATCGATTGCTACCTTGCGGTCTTCTTCGGTGGAAAGGTAATTGAGCCGGATCGACGGATGCAGGTACGGATCGGCGCCCTTGATGCGTATCTGGCCGCGGCTGGTGGGCCGCAGGTTGCAGACCGACGGCGTGATGGCCGGAAAGTCATGCAGCGGCGAACCGAACTTGTCGAGCGACAGTGGTTGCACGTGCCACTCGATGTTGGCCGAGGGCTGGGACGGATCGCTCCGGGCGAATGCGCCGAGCTGAGAAGGCGGCATGGTGAGCGGTCCGGTGCGATGCAGGAGGTATTCGAGCCCCATCGCCGCCTTGCCGAACAAGCTGTTGGCGCGCTCGTTGAGCGTGCCTACATTTTTGACCTTGTAGATGATGCGCACCTGCAGGTGATCGTGCAGGTTCTCCCCGACACCGGGCAGGTTGTGCTCGACGCTGATGCCATGCTCCCTGAGCAGTTCCGCCGGACCTACGCCGGACAGTTGCAGGATCTGCGGCGAGCCAATCGCGCCCGCGGAAAGGATCACTTCCCGCTTCGCCTCGGCGAACTGGTTGCCCCGGGGCCCCAGTCGGTACTCGACACCGGTGGCGCGCCGGAGCATGCCCATGTTCTGCAGGCGGATCCGGTGCACATGCGCGTTGGTCACGACAGTCAGGTTCGGGCGGTGCATGACTGGCCGCAGGAATGCCTTGGTATTGCTCCAGCGCACGCCGCGCTTCTGGTTCATCTGGAAGTAGGCATTGCCGAAATTGTCGCCGCGGTTGAATTCATCGATTTTCGGAATGCCGCACTCGGCGGCGGCTTCGCGCCACGCGTCGAGGATCTCCCAGTTTACGCGCCGCTCTTCCACGCGAAGTTCGCCGCCGGCGCCGTGAAACTCGTTCGCACCGTGCGCATAGTCCTCGGTACGCAGGAAGTAGGGCAGCACTTCGTCCCACGACCAGCCCTTGTTGCCGAGCGACGCCCAGTAGTCGTAGTCGCTTTTCTGGCCGCGCATGTAGATCATGGCGTTGATCGACGAGCACCCGCCCAGCACCTTGCCGCGCGCATAACCGATGGAGCGTCCGTTCAGCCCCGGATCCGGATCGGTCTTGTAGCACCAGTCGGTGCGCGGATTGGCGATGGTATAGAGATAGCCCACCGGCACGTGGATCCAGAAATAATCGTCCTTGCCGCCGGCTTCGAGCAGCAACACCTTGACGTTCGGATCCGCGCTCAATCGATTGGCCAGCAGACAGCCCGCCGAGCCGGCGCCGATGATGATGTAATCGAATGGTCCCAGGGCTTGGGCCATCTTCCCCCCGATTTAATGTTGTAGACGGTTTTCCGGTAAGACCCCTGCCGGGGATTATGCCCGATCCGCGGCGCTGGCTTCACGACGGCGTTCGCTTTAATCTTCGCCTTCCGGAGGATGACAATGAAAATAACCGCGATCAAGACGTCGGTGTGCAACGCCGAGATGCGCAACTGGGTATTCGTGCGCGTCGAGACCGACCAGCCCGGCCTGTACGGCTGGGGCGAGGCTACGCTGGAATGGAAGACGCGCGGCGTGGTCGGCGCCGTTCAGGACCTGGAGCCGCTGCTGCTCGGCCGCGATCCGCGCGACATCGAACAGGCGGTACGCGTCATGGTCAAGCATTCCTTCTGGC
>JBKJUC010000166.1:0-3058 GCA_046590325.1 Burkholderiales bacterium
CGCGTTCGCAGCCTTGCTGCTCGGCACCCAAGGTGTCGTCTGGGTTCAGCACCCCACGATCGGTCCCGCACTGATGGTCGGCATTGGCACCGTAGCCGCGCCATTCCTGCTGATGCAACCGGGCATGGGCGCCGGCATCGCCGCCAGCCGCACACCGCGTCCTGCTGCCGCCCGGCTTCAGAGCCTCATCACGCACACGGTCTTCGGCCTTGGGCTCTATGCAGCCGGCTGGACGACTCGTTGGCTTCTTTATTGATCCGCAATGACCAACAGGAGAAAAGAAATGCGCATTCCATCTCGATTTGCACCGATCCTCTTCGGTGCCCTGCTCTCGGCCATCATGGTCGGCCTTGTGTCCGCCTTCGTCATCGCGATTACCCAGGGAATCCACTCAGGCTTCACGACGCAATGGTTGCGGAGCTGTTTGACGACCTGGCCGGTGGCATTTCCGACGGTGACGCTGGTGGCGCCATGGGTGCGTCGGGTCGTTGGGCGTGTGACTGCGTGATTCTGGCGGAACGAGCGGAAAAACTAAACGTGGTCTGTCCTTGAGGTTTCATCGGCTCTCAACCGCGTCGTACTCTGGACCGGTACCGTCAACGAGGGTTCGGGCTGACCCGTCCCCAGGACGGCGGCCACGATGGGCCGGGGTTCAGAAGAACGCCATGGTCCGGATTTCGATGCTGGAGCGGGTCAGTGCATCTGGCGGGGTCGTAGGGTCCACGAAGGCACTGTGCCCCATGAAGCGCGCACGCCCGTCCGTTTCAGAATCGTAGGTCTTGAGCAGCAGCGCCTGGTCGGGCGTCATCAACGGGAAATACCACCAGCGGTGCGCCTGCGAATGGCGCATGACGAAGATCTCGCCGGTCCGGTCGCGGTAATGCAGGATCATCTTGATGAGATCCTCCTCGTCCGTGGAAGAGACGTCGCACACGGCGAGCGGCATTTCCTCCACCCGGTTCCTGAGGGGCAGCCAGAAGTTGTAGAACGCGACTCGCCGGGTCAGCAACCGGTCGGCTTCGGCCGGAAGGATCTGCCGTACGCGTAGCGGCCCGGACAACGGCGTGAAATCGCAGTGAACCAGCAGTACCGGTGCGCGCTGGGTGGTCGAGTCTTCTGTCGTTTGCTTGCTCTCGTTCGCCTTGGACCGGATGGTATGGTCGAAGATGTGCACGCGGTTCGCACCGACGTGTTTGCGAATGAAGTCGCTCACCTGGGGGTAGAGTCGGGCCTCGATCGCAGCGTTGTCCTCCCAAAGATCGAACGCGTGCGGGAAAGCCTGCAGTTCAAAGCCCTCGCGATCGAGCGAAAACGCATCGACCCGCGACCAGCCGTCGAAGATGGACATTTCCTGCGGGTCGTTGCCGGGCGGGCTCGGGGTTACCGGCTCTTCGGGTTCGTAGAAATAGACCTCGGGGATCGACCCGTCGTCGCGGGTGTAGTTGAAGGTCGAGCGTACGAAGGGTTCTCGTTTCATGTTCAGTCGTCCATGGAAGGAATTCAGCCGCGGTCCAGTCCGTCGGAGGCGAGATAGCCGCCGTCCACGGGAATGCATACACCGGTCACGTGATCGGAGGCACGCGAGGCCAGGTACAGGCAGGTGCCGACCAGATCGTCGGTCTCGCCCAGCCGCCCACTCGGTGTGCGCCGCTTTAGCACTTGCTCGAGCGGCGTGCCGCTCAGTTCGGCCGTCATCTCGGTGAAATAGTAGCCCGGCGCGATGGCATTCACCTGGATGCCGTGTTCGGCCAGTTCCACGGCGTTCACGCGCGTCAACGCGATCACGCCGCTCTTCGATACCGAGTAGGGTACCTGCAGGCCTTTGCTCGGCGCCACCATGCCGTAGACGGACGCGATATTGATGATCTTGCCCGCCCCGCCCGACTTCATGAGCCGCGCGGCGTGCTTGGTACACAGGAACGGGCCCGTGAGATTGGTGCTCATGACGCGATCCCAATCCGCCAGATCCAGGTCCATGACCGACTTGCGGTTCACCGTGCCGGCGTTGTTCACCAGGATATCGAGGCGACCGTAGCGCTCCCGGATGCCGGCCACCGTTCGCTCAACGGAGGCTTCGTCAGTTACGTCGAGTTCGAACGCGGCGCCGTCCGGGCCAATCTCGGCGAGCACCTCCGCATTCCGGTCGGCACGCCGGGCACCGATGGCAACGCTCGCCCCGGCATCACGCAGTGCCAGGGCCAGCGCGCGGCCGATGCCGGCGTTGCCGCCGGTCACCAGTGCCACGCGCCCCGCGAGCGAGAACAATCCGTCGCCCATGCGCGCTCAGGCGGAAGCGCGAGTCAGCGTGAAGCCGGGGCCGACGTAGGTCTTATCCCAGCAAGGCAGCTTCTCGACCCGGTCGGTCATCCAGCGCTTCAGGTTGGGATGCGCATCCAGCGGCAGCTTCTGCAGCGCGTGCATGTGCATCGGCGCGGCAATCGCGATGTCGGCAATGGTCGGTCCCGCCCCGGCAATCCACGGGCTCTTGGCGAGACGCGTGTCCAGAATGCCAGCGAGCTTGTGGAAATTTGCATCCTGTGCGGCGAGCACGGCCGGATCGGCCTCGGCGCCGAGCAGGGGCTTGACGCAGTTCTCCACCAGATAGGCGTAACAGCACGGGAACCAACTCGACGACTCCCACAGGAGCCAGCGGTTGATGTCGGCGCGCGTCTTCAGGTCGGTCGGATAGTACGTGGCCTTGCCACCCTTGTCGGCCGCGTACTGCAGAATCGCATTCGACTCCCACAGAGTCAGATCGCCGTCGACCAGGGTCGGCAGCGAAGCGTTTGGATTGATCGCCATGTAAGCGGGCGATTTCTGCGCGGCCTGGAAGTAGTCCGTGTGCATCAGCTCGTACTTTGTGCCCAGCAGGTCCAGCCCGGCGATGACCTTTCGGCAGTTCACTGTGATGGGGTCCGCGTACAGTTTCATGGCTTCTCCTCCCTCGTTTGAGTGGTTTTTGGTGCGCTTTTGCCGACGGGCGCTTCCCGATGGTCCAGCCTGCGCGCTCGGAAGTCTACCGCCCCGGAGCCGGACACGCATCGGCTGCCCTGCGAAG
>JBKJUC010000001.1:0-14063 GCA_046590325.1 Burkholderiales bacterium
ACGGCCAGGTTTGGCGGCTGCGAATCCGCAGGCTGGTGCAGGTTTTGGGCGGAGCCGTACGATGCCCTGCAGGAGCCGGTGCACCGCGTGCGCCCGCGCGGCGTACCGGAAATGCGGGGCGACGATGCCATATCCATCGCCGTGCGCGATCGCCTCAATGCCATGCTGTCCAGCTTTGTCCACCAGCACAAACGCATCGTGCTCTACGACCTGCGCGAGCTGGGCGATGGAACGTTCGCGGCAACCGTTACGGTGAACGAGTCGGAGCTGGCGTCGGACCCCGTCCTGCAGGAAATGCTCGTGAAGCGCGGCGAAGCCGCCCGGTAGCCGCGCGACGAATCCGGCGGTCGAAAAAAATCCGGCGGCCTTGAGCCGCCGGATCGAGTCGAACAAGAGCCGACTTATTCCTTGGTGATGGTCCAGACAACTGCCGATTTCGGCGTCGTATAGAACGGCGACTCCATCTGGTAGTTCACGTAGAGTTCGCCGTAGTCCGCAACGTACATCGTCTTGCCGTCGGTACTGAACTCGACGTCGTTGGTGCGCTCGAACCCGCCGCGGTTTTCCTTCTTCTGGTAGGCATTCGGCCCGGGCTCCAGGTTCTCGGCGAAAATGGACCACTTCACGCCGGTCGGGTTAAGAAACTCGACCCGCACGACGGCCGGCCACATCGGACGCAGGCTTTCCGGGCCATTGTCGATGATGCCGAACACCGCGGTGTAGAGCACGTCACCCGGCTTGCCTTCGAACTTCGCGTTCGACCAGGACAGCCCGTCCATCGGGTTGTTGGTGTCCCACTCGAGCACGGGGTTGATGTAGCCGTTCGGGTTCGGATTGGCGATAATCAGTGGCGTGCCGCGCACACCGATCGAATGATCGATGAAGCGGTACGGCGGCAGGGTCGGCACGAAGGGCTTGTCCCCGATATTGAGCTGGGGATTCGGCCGCGTCGGGTCGTACTTGTTGCCGCGGTAGACATCGGGGCCCGAGCGCTTGATGTTGACGAAGTTGTCACCATCCTTGTCCGGGAATCCGGCGTCCTGCCCCTTCTCGGTGACGATGAAGAGGCGTTCCGCGGCGTTGGCGACACGGCGGTTGCCCTTGTCGTTGTGCCCGTTGTCGCTGACGGCCAGGGCCTTCTCGAAACGCGAGCCCTTTGGCCCGAAAGCCACGCCCGATGAGTTGCGCAACCCCATCGTATACACTTCCCAATCGTCAGTCTTGTAGCTGCTGTCGGCCTTCAGCCTGGCGCGATGAATGGCACCACCGCACGGCTTCTGCGCCTTGATGACCTGGCCCGGCTTGGACGGCGTGCCCTTGGGCAGGTACGCGCCCGTCAGGTTGCCTTCCGTGTCGCGGATGTTCAGGCCCGTCAGCACGATGTCGCGGCACGGCGGATCGCGCGGCAGCGGCGGCATGCCGTCCGTGGTGCGCTTTTCCCAGTACGGGTCGATCGCATCCGTCCAGCCGTGGATGTTGGGATCGGAGAAACCCGAGTTGGAAGGTGCGCCCACGGCGTAGTACAGCCAGCCGTCGCGGCAGGTGATGCCGCCGAGCGCGTGGTCGCCGATCGGCACCTCGTTCATGATCAGCTTCGGGGTGCCGTTGACGCCGTCGATTTCCCAGATGCCGTAGCTATAGTCGCCGACGTACGTACGGCCGTTCTCCGGGCAGTACCCGATTTCGTTCAGGGCGAAGGACTTGAAGATGCCCAGGCCGACATTGTCCTTGATCAGCTTGCCGGACTTGTCGTAGATCTTGACGTGCGGCTTGTCGATGCCCGTCGGCGGGAAGCCGAAGGTGTTGCCGGAAATCGCGACCCAGACGTTGTCGTTCTTGTCGACCGTGAGCGACGTGATGGTATCGAGGCCCGCGGCGAACACGCCGACCTTGTATCCCGGTGCTACCTTGATCTTGCTCGGGTCCGGCTTGACGGGCGTGCGGGTGGACCACTTGCCGGCGCCACCGCCCGGTTCGGCCATTGCACGATCCTGCGCGAACGTCGATCCGGAAACCCACCCCACTGCGAGTGCAACCACTGCTGCGTATCTTAGTATTTTCATTTTTTCCTCCTCCTTCGTTGACGTTCCTATTTATTGAATCGTCACTGCACCTGCGGTACCGACTGACACTCGTCGATCTTTCTTTTTTTTGGACCCGGCCGGATGTGCCTGCCGCCTGCGTGGACGCAGGCCGGCTTCAATTCGTGAATGTGCGGATGAGCGCGACGATGTCGTTGATCTGTTCCTCGCTCAGTTTCTTTTCCCAGGCGGGCATGGACGCGATCTTGCCCATGTATTCGCCGCCTTTCCTGATAATCATCACCAGGTAATCGTCGGGAACCGACGCCATGTATTCCTTGTTGGCGAGCGTGCCGATACGAGGCACGAATCCGCTCTTCGTCCCGTCCTGGCCGTCACCCTGAGTGCCATGACAGCCGGCACACATCTGGCTGAAGATTGGCCTGCCCTTTTCCGGCTCGCCCGCAGCCAAGGCCGCCAACGGCATGACCGCCAGCACAAGAGCCATTACGGATGCTGAAATAACTGCTCGTTTGTTGGTTGGTGCCGGGAGTTCCATTCGCGTCCTGGAAGCCCGGCGGGAACCGGGTTGATGGATGTAAGCTACCACCGTATCACTTGTTGCGGGAGGGCTCAAGGGAGCAGATGACACGGCTGGCGCGCGGTGGCGCCAGCACCCGGCGATGCTGCGTTGCATTAAAAAACCGGGCTAGATCCATTCAGCGGGTCGCCATGCCCCAATCGCGGCATGGTCGAAGGCAACGCCCTCGGCACACCTGTCCATGCCCGGTCCTCAACTTTCCACGCCATTTCACTTGTACTTCTTCAACGCCTGGTTCACAAATTCGTTCGTATACATCTCCGCAGGCGTGAGATTCGCTTCCCCCACCGCGGCTTCGAATGCCGCAAGCACCTTCAGCTGCGCCGCGACGGCGGCCGGCGCATACAGGCCATCCTTCGAATAACTTTCACGCATTTTGCGCAAGCCGGAAAGATACAGCTTGCGGTCGCCCATCAGGTATTCCGGCGGAACCGCCGCCGCAACTTCATCGGGCGTGGCCTTTTGCAACCACTTCAGCGTCCGCACCATCGCGTTGGCCAGCGACTGAACCGTGCGGGGATTGGCCTTGATGAATTGCTCCCGGGTGTAAAGCGACCCCGCCGGCAAAGGGCTGCCAAACACCGCCGTCGCGCCCTTGACGCTGAGGGTCTCGACCATGACCTTGATGGTGCCGGATTCCTCCAGCCGCGTGATGATCGGTTCGATATTGGAAATCGCGTCGAGGTGCCCGGCCTGCATCGCGGCGACCGCCCCGGGTCCGGTACCGACACCGATGATCGAAACATCGTCCGGAGAAAGCCCCGCTGACGCGAGCAGGTGGTTGACGAAGATATGCGTGCTGGAGCCCGGCGCCGATACGCCAATCTTCATGCCTTTGAGATCTTTGGGTGAACGATAAGTGCCCGCATGCCTGGCGGCCACACCCAACGAAAGTGCGGGCGTGGCCACCTGCAGGGCAAACGCCCTGAGCTTTTGTCCTTTCGCGCGCATCAGCACCACGTGATCGAAGCCCCCGCAGACCACATCGGCGCTGCCACCCATCATCGCCTGCAGCGATTTGGCTCCACCGGCAAAGTCCACGATTTCGACCTGCAGGCCCTCGTCGGTGAAATAACCAAGGCGCTCGGCAAGGGTGAGCGGCAGATAGTAGAGCGACGGCTTTCCGCCGACGGCGATCGTTACCTTCGCCTGTTCTGCAAGTGCAGCCCGTGTGTGCATGCCCGACAACGCAAGAAGGCAAAACACCGCCGCCGCCATTCTGTTCATGTTTTCCTTTCGAGGATCTCCGCATTTACCGGAATGCAGTTGTCAGCTTTCCGCGCACCACGGCGGGTCCGCTGGAATTGCTCAGCACCCATTCTGTGCGGCATACTTTACACGTCCGATTTCGGATTGCGAATTTCGGGCGTATTCGGGTGTGTCGCCCGTTTTCAAGTACGTGAACAGAAACACAGTTTCCGGCAGACAAACCCCGGCGGCGGCTTCCGCGGCTTCGCGGCACTGTGACCAGGCCGGGTTATTGCAGATGGACGCTGGCATTTCATGATGTTGTTCAAAACAAGACCGTTCAACAAAGCCATTTTCGGAGGTTATGCCATGTTCGATTACTTGAGCCCGCTCTTCAGATCGCTGCTTTTCGCCGTCGCCATCCTCGCCGTTCCGGCGCAAGCCGAAGTCGTCCACACCCCTGTAACCGATGCCATGCTGCTCGGCGCCGCCAAGGGCGCCGACAACTGGATCATGGTCGGCCGCGACTACGCCGGAACGCGATTCAGCCCGCTGTCGAAGGTCAACGCCGGCAACGTGAAAAAGCTGGTGCCGGTATGGACCTTCTCGTTCGGCACCCTGGATGCCCAAAACACCACGCCCCTGGTGCTGGACGGCGTGATGTACGTCACCGCCGCCCACGGCAAGATTTTCGCCGTCGACGCCAGAACCGGCCAGCAGCTCTGGCAGTATTCCCATCCCCTGCCCGACGAAGTCGGCAAGTTCATGTGCTGCGACCTCGGCAACCGGGGCGCAGCGCTGTACAAGGACAAGGTGATCTACGTCACTCCAGACTCCCATGTCATCGCGCTGGACCGCGCGACTGGCAAGGAGGCGTGGAAGGTTTCCCTCGCCGACTGGAAGAAGGCCTACACGATGACCGTCGCGCCGATCGTGGTGAAGGGCAAGGTGATCGTCGGCATGTCGGGCGCTGAATACCCGACGCGGCTCTGGATCGAAGCGCTCGACGCGGAAACCGGCGCGCAGGCCTGGCGCACTTACACCATTCCCGGTCCTGGCGAACCCGGCTTTGACACCTGGGGCACCACCGATGCGGATGCCTGGAAGTTCGGCGGCGGCTCGGCCTGGATCACCGGTTCCTACGATGCCGAGCTCGACACCATCTACTGGGGCGTCGGCAATCCCAATCCGGACTGGGACGGCAGCAACCGCAAGGGCGACAACCTCTACACCAACGCCACGCTCGCCCTCAATCCCGACACCGGCGCGATCAAGTTCTACTTCCAGTACACGCCCTGGGACGTGTGGGATTACGACGGCAACAACGAGCCGATCCTCGCCGACGTGAACGGTAAGAAGGTCTGGCTGCACGGCGACCGCAACGGCTTCCTCTACAAGATCGACCGCACCAACGGCAAATTCGTCTGGGGCAAGGAGATCTCCAAGGTGAACTGGGCCACCGGCTTCACACCGGAGGGACGCCCCATCGTCAATCCGGAAAAAGTGGTGAACAACAACAAGAAGGTGATGGACGTCTGCCCGGCCTCCGAAGGCGGCAAGTGGTGGAACCCGATGAGCTACAGCCCCGCCACCAAGATGGTCTACGTGCCCAGCCGCGAAATCTGCGCCCACCTGAAGGGCGGTCCCAGCGAGCGCGTCGAGGGCAAGTACAACCTGGGCCTCGAGGAGGCCGAGTGGATCAAGGGTTACGGCCAGTTGGTGGCCATGGACGCCGAAACCGGCGAGAAAAAATGGACGGTGAAAGCACCGTCGCCCTTCACCAGCGGTGTCCTCACCACCGCCGGCGGCCTGGTTTTCGCGGGCACTCCGGAGGGGATCTTCAGCGCCTATGACGCGAAGAGCGGCAAGGAACTGTGGTCCTACCAGACCGGCTCGGGCATCGTGGGCAGTCCGATCGCTTTTGCGATCGACGGCAAGCAGTACATCGCAGTGCCGTCGGGCTGGGGCGGCTGGACTGGCTGGGCCACCTGGGGTGGCAAGGGCGGCGCGCCCCACCTGAAAGACAACCGCAAGGGCGGCTACCTGACTGTGTTCGCGCTGTTCGACAAGTAAGCACTCTGCCATGATCCACGCGGGCGGTCGCAGGATCGCCCGCGTTTTCATATTTAACGCCGAATCGCACAACCAATGAAAAGACTCCTGTTCGCCCTGATCTGCCTGATCACACTCACCGGCGGCGCCGGCAATGTCGACACCGGTCCCGCCAGCGGCCAGATGGTCAATCCCTTCCCCGGCGATCCGCAGGCGGTCGAAAACGGCGCCAAGCTGTTCAAGCGCATCTCCTGCCACGGCTGCCATGGGGGCAATGCCCGCGGCGGCACCGGTCCGGATCTGACCGACGACCAATGGATGCGCGCGCCCAGCGACGAAATGATCTTCAACGTGATCAAGAACGGCCGCTCCGGCACCATGATGTCGCCGTTCAGGGACGATCTCACCGACGACCAGGTCTGGTACCTGGTGAACTACATCCGCGATCTGGGACGGAAAAGAAAAGCCGAAGGCAACTGATCTTTGCGGACGGGCGCCTAGTCAGAGAACGCCCATCCTTTGCATTCCGCGCCGAGGTCTCGGGTCTCGCCCTAGCCCTGCCCAGTTCAGACGAGATGATCGGGCAACAGCTTGCCAAGGAACTCGCGCATGCGTTTCCAGTGCGAGCCTTCCCAGACAATTACGCTGCAGGAACCATCAGAATCGGATCGAATAGCGCAGAAAAAGATCCTGGTCCCGGCGCGACTGAACCGCGCCGACAGGTGTTACCAGGTCCCGTCGATCGCGGTAGCGCGCTGTCAGCCTACGTGCCTCGGATATCTCCCATTCGTAGCGAACTTCGTGCAGCTCTTCGTTGCTGCGAAAGTCGGGAGAGATCAGCCATCCGGGCTGAGCCCGCCCGTACTGATAGGCGACGCCGTGCCCCCGTCTGATATCCAGCAGGTTGAGGGATACCTGCCAGGCCATGCCTCCCGCATCCCCGGAACCGGAGAGCCCGCTCGCAGCGCGCGTGGGCGTATTCGGCGCATAGCCGACTTCAATACCCGCAAGAAAGTGTGTGCCGTGTGGCAGGAGCGGCCAGTCCGCGGCAAGCCTGCCGACGAAAGCCCAATAGTCCTCGCTGCGCGCAGTGCCTGGCCCATCGGGATGCAGCGACTGCGGAAGGTAGGACACATCCAGCGTCCGTTGCACCAAAGCGCCGGCGCGAGCAATATTTTCCATCGCGGCGAAATACGTTACCCGGCTGCCGCTGTCCGTGAAGTCGAGCGGCGGTAGCCTGACGTTCGTGGCACCGTCCTGCGTGTTGTATTGCAAGATGACATGGGTATCCCAACCGCTGTCACCATGGCGCACGACATGCACGCCATCGGTCCAGGAGATGTCGATGTTGGGGCTGTCGCTTCGGTCAAGGGAGCCGCCTGGAATGCCCGCCAACTCGAACGCAGCCTGCCAGCGGCCGAGCGTGACTTCCCATCCAGGATCTGGCGTCCAGCGCAGCAACAGCAGATCGACCGTGGAATCACCGGCGCGGAGGCCGTCCGTATCCGGAATATGGTCGAAGAACTCGAAGTGCGGATGATTGTCCTCGGTGGAATAGCGTCCCGCCAATCGCACTTGCGCCGCGAGCGCGTCACCGGGTTGCCACTTCAGTCCCATGCGAATGCGTGAAGCGAGCTCGTCCTTTCCGTCGCTGCTGCCGTCGGAATCATCATGCCGTTGCGTGAAATAACCCAGACGCATGTCGCCCCCCCACGTAAGCGCGCCGGCCAGCGGCTGATCCTGCGCGCCTGCCGGCAGACAAGTCGCCGCGAACAAGGCAGCAGCCACCGCCTGCTCAACGCCCTGCCGTTTCACCATAGACGAAATCGTCGAAGGCGATGACACTGTCGGCCTTGGTCCAGACACCAACGGATCCCGACCCGGAGATGTGTTCATCTTCCAGGTCGATGCACTGTTTGCCGTCCAGAAATACTTTTGCATGCCTGCCCGAGAACTCCACTCGCAACGTGTGCCACTGATTGACGGCGACCGGAGCATCAACGTACTTGATGGTGTGACGAGCGCCGCGGTCCATGTGGTAGATGGACACGTTGTTCTCCAGCGCATTGGCCCTCGCAACGTAGTAATTGTCGCCGTCCTTCCAGCGCCACATCAGGCCGCCGGCACGGTCCTCGCTGCCTTGCATCGGTTTGAATTTCACTTCCACAAACCCGTCGGTGATTGCAACGTTCTTCTTTGCACACCAGGGAAAGGCACCCTTGCCTGACTGCTTCAGGACATTGGGCTTGCTGGGCGCGGTGGCATCGGGCTCGACCGCCCATTTAGGTGAACCGCGGCCGGTCACGCCGCAAACCCAGCCCGCCGGCATAACACCCGGCAGATCCTGATCAAAGCCAGCGATGTCCGCCATCACCTCCGTCGCGGAAAGCGACGCAACAAGTATCAAAAAAATCTGTTTCATCAACCGCCCTTTGCCTATGGTTAGTGACCGGATTGCGAGTCGAGCGCGGCTTTCAAGCCCCTGGCCAAGTTCTCCACGGGACCGACGCCCCAGTAATGAAGGAATACATAACGCGGCGATTCGCCGGTCATATGATTGTGAATGGCCACGATATTGATATTCGCCCCGCGTAGGGCTTTGAGCACGTCCTGCACTTCGCTTTCGAGCATGGCGAAATCACCATCCACCACCGCCAGATCATTGCCTCCTGCAAAAGCAGCCCAGGTGTTGACCCCCATTTCCTTGCCGATTTTGTGTCCACCCATCTCCACAGTGCGTCCGATCACGATCTTGTACACCCCATCCTTGAGCGAGCCCGGCGTGCCGACGATGTCGGCAATGCGTTTCCCTTCGAGCGAAGTCTGTGCGGGATCGATCTGCGCATAAGGCGGCTTGGGCTTGTCCCGGATGACGGCCTTCAATTTCTCAAAAACCGTGCCTACCGACCTCGCGATCTTCTCTTCTTCCCCCATTCCGCCGATGTGCATGAACATCACTTTCGGGTTGTCCCACAGGAAGTGGTTGTGGAGCGCGGTGACTTCGAGGCCGTTGTCGAGTGCCACACTCATCACCGGATTGACCTCGGATTCGAGCAGCACGATGTCCCCCATCACCATGGTGTGCTCGCCGGCCCGGGTAAATGCAGCCCACGCGGTCAAACCCAGTTCGGGATTCATTCGCACGCCCGCTACGGTCGCCTTCATGTCGGTGCGCGGGAATGTGACTTTGAAGACACCCTCGGCCTCGTTGAGTTTGCCCTTCAGCCCGGTGAGCGCTTCGATGCGGCCACCGTCCGGTGTCTCGGCGCTTGCAATCGGGGTAATCGTCGCCGGCACCAGCAATACGACCCACATCCAAACACCGGCCACGGAAATCTTGCTGTTCTTCATCGCGAGCCCTTCCTTAACGATTGTCGTTACTGTGATGCCGGGCACTCAACCGCGTTCGCGCCGTCAAAACGTAGAACAACGAGCCCCGACGCCTTGTCCATGTCGCCGGTGCGATCGAACGTCGCTACCGCCATGCGGTAACAGCGATCGGGGGAGAACGTCGTATCGTCCGTCTCGCCCGTGTCCAGCTTGCGGGCGAATTCGACACTCCACCAGCCGTCTGCCCATCTGCCTTTCGCGCCCACATCGCCCGCACTCCCGGTCGGGGCGCCGGGCAGATACTGCGGGACCCGCTCCCCTTCATGCTTTGCCGGCGCGTCCTGCTTCTTCTCTACTGAGTTTCCCGAGTCTTCGGGTCGGGCAATCCAGATATCGCTGCCGTCGTTTGCTTCGTGCTTGTTTGCCTTGGTGTCGGGCTGCTGTCTGAAGTAACGATGGGTCTTGTCCATCGCATAACCCTGTGGATTGGTGCGCAACGCCTTCCAGTGCCAGACGTCCCAGGTGGTTTCTACGGGCGAGAGCATGTCTGCGGTGAAGGGCCCGTTTAATTCGAAGGCCAGCGCCGCCATGTCCTCGCGATCCTTTCCTTCGACATAAGCGCCGGTTGCGGCGTTCCACGTCCACGTCTTGTGCGAGACGTCGGCCCTGGGATCTTTCCAGGAGAGGAGAAAATAGATGTGGCTAGAAGTATAGGCGGCACGAATCGACGCTTCGGTCTTTACCCCTTTGTTTGGCGCCATTACTCGACGCACGTCCAGTTTCAGCGGCCGCGCAGTCCGCCACGCCACATCGTCGGCAACGCCGTCCAAAGTGGGAGAAGACGCGATTTCGGCGGCTATCAGTCCAGTTGCTTGTGCAAACGTCACACCGGCTGGAAGCAAGACACTTGAGCAAATTGCGGTCAGGCAACAGATGCCGTGCAGGACAACGAACCGTGCCACCAAGGATTGCGTATTGATTTTCATGTCCGGTCTCCTGATCAAGATGCCTTCCGGCCTCATGTGGAAGCAACAGGGCAGCGGTTGAAGTTTCGGTACTCTTGTGTTTTAAATGATTTTCCTAATCAAGCTGAAGCTTGATTCAAGTGGAATTTGTTATTAATACTACGACTTTGTTATAGTTTTGACACCATGAATGCAGAAAGTTTCAACTCGTTGACCGACGACCCCGTATCAGTTCCGGGTCGCCCGGCTTGGCTGCTGTTGCTTCTCACCGTGCAGGGACAGCAAAGCGCCCTGCGCATGCGGGTGTGGCGGGCACTGAAATCTCTCGGCACCGCGGTTCTGCGCGATGGCGTCTACCTGCTGCCGAACCGGTCGACCTTCCTCGAGTCCCTGCGTGCGCTCGAACGCGAGGTTGCCGCAGATGGCAGCGTGCAGGTATTGGAACTGGACGCGCGCGACACCCAACAGCAGCAGAAATTCGAAGCGCTGTTCGATCGCACCGCCGACTACCAAAAGCTGCTCGGGAAAATCCGCGCTACACGCAAGAAACAGCCGAAGATGAATGCGGCGGCCCTGAGCTCGGCGGTCAGCCGCCTGCGTCGCGAGGCTGAAAGTCGCGCAGCAACGGATTTCTTTCCCGGGCGCGCGGCAGAGCAGACCAGGCGCGCATTGGAAGACTTAATTGCCGAAGCCAACGCACTGCTCTCACCCGGGGAGCCGCACCCGGTCGAAGGCCGCATTCCCAAGCTCAACGTTGCCGAGTATCGCGGCCGTACCTGGGCAACGCGTAAACGCCCGTGGGCCGACCGACTGGCGAGCGCTTGGCTGATCCGCCGCTTCATTGATCCGGAGGCACACATTGTCTGGCTCGACAAGCCCGAGGACTGCCCACAGGACGCGCTTGGCTTCGATTTCGACGGCGCCACTTTCACGCATGTCAGCGGCCGCGTCACATTCGAAGTATTGGCGGCGAGTTTCGGACTCGATCAGGATGCTGGTGCGGAAAAAATCGGCCAGCTGATCCATTACCTGGATGTGGGCGGCGTGCCGGTCCCCGAGGCCGCCGGCTTCGAAGCCATCCTCCGCGGTGCACGGGCGACGTTCACCGACGACGACGACCTGCTGCGCGAAACCGAAAAACTGTTCAATTTCCTTTATGGCACATTCGCCCCTCAGCGCTGAGACCGCACCGTCACCAGTATCTTTCCGCGAAGCACTGCTGTACTGGCTTAAACTGGGCTTCATCAGTTTCGGCGGTCCGGCGGGGCAGATCGCCGTCATGCACCAGGAGCTTGTGGAACGGCGCCGCTGGATTTCCGAACGGCGCTTCCTGCATGCGCTCAACTATTGCATGCTGCTACCCGGCCCGGAGGCGCAACAGCTCGCCACATACATAGGCTGGCTGATGCACGGCACCCGTGGCGGCATCGCCGCCGGTGTGTTGTTCGTGCTTCCTTCGCTCGCCCTGCTGATCGCCCTGTCGTGGATCTATATGTTATGGGGCGACACGCCGCTGGTCGCCGGTATCCTCTATGGCATCAAGCCGGCAGTGACCGCGGTCGTGCTGTTCGCTGCCTGGCGCATCGGCTCCCGCGTGCTCCGCAATGCAGCCCTGTGGGCAATCAGCGCGGCTGCGTTCATCGCCATCCATTTCCTCGCCGTCCCGTTTCCGGCCATCATCCTGGCAGCGGCAGCGATCGGTTTTGCCGGTGCGCGCATCGCGCCGCAGAAATTCACAACCGGCGCAGGTCACGCTTTAACCGGCAAGTCCCATGGCCCGGCGCTGATCGATGACTACACGCCAACGCCAGCGCATGCACAATTTCGCCTACCGAGCCTGTTTCGGGTATGCGCCATCGGACTTCTGCTCTGGACCGCCAGCCTGGGGGCGATCGCGCTGATGCAAGGCTGGGACGGCACGCTGACCCGGATGGGCTGGTTTTTCACCAAGGCCGCGCTACTCACATTCGGCGGTGCCTATGCGGTACTGCCTTATGTCGTGCAAGGCGCGGTCCAGCAGTTCCAGTGGCTCACGCCGGTGCAAATGATCGACGGTCTCGCGCTCGGCGAAACCACGCCAGGCCCCCTGATCATGGTGGTTGCATTCGTGGGCTTCGTCGGTGCCTGGACCCAATCCGTATTCGGACCGGACTCGCCGGTCCTGGCAGGTGTCGCGGGCGCCATGGCTGCAACCTGGTTCACCTTCCTGCCCTCCTTCATATTCATTTTCGCGGGCGCCCCGATCATCGAGACCACCCACCGGCAACCTGCGCTGACCGCGCCACTCACCGCCATCACGGCCGCTGTCGTGGGCGTCATTCTCAACCTCGCGGTTTTCTTTGCGCTCCACGTGTTCTGGCCGGAAGGCCTGCAGGCAAATACCGACTGGGCGTCTGTCGCGATCGCCGCGGCGGCGGCCATCGCGCTGTTTCGCCACAAGGCCGGCATCATTCCCGTCATCGCCGCCTGCGGCGTGGCGGGGCTGGCGATCCACGCCGTGCGGATTCTGGGATCGGGTTAGACTCCGTCCACAACAACAACCAATCGGAGTAAAGAGCCATGATCGACCTGTACCTGTCGGGAACCGCCAACGGCTTGCGCGCATCCGTAGCCCTGGAAGAAGCCGGGATTGCATACCGCGTGCACAAGATCGACCTCGCCAAGGGCGAACATCGAAAGCCCGAATTTCTCAGCATCAATCCCGCCGGTCTGATCCCCGCAATCGTCGACCAGGACGGGCCCGGCGGCAAGACACTCACCGTGACGCAGTCGGGGGCGATCATCGTCTACGCCGCCGAAAAAAGCGGAAAGTTCCTGCCGCAGGATCCGGCGCGGCGCGCAAAGGCCTGGCAATGGTTCATGCAGGGCGCAACGGATGTTTCCGCCACCAGCGGCGCGTTGTTCAGGGTGGAGAACAGCGTTCCCGAAAAAAATCCGCAAAATTCGGAGTACTTCAAGCAGCGCCTGCTCGGCTTCTTCGCGGTCTGCGATGCGCACCTCGCATCGCACGAGTATTTCGCCGACGAGATCTCCATCGCGGAACTGTTCCTGTATCCCAACTTTGCCTTGCGCAAAGCAATGATCGACCAGACCGGTGGATTCACCCACCTGCAACGCTGGGGGGCGGCGCTGGCGGCACGTCCCGCCATCCAGCGCGGCATGAAGGTGCTGGGCTAGCGGGGAGAGGCGCGACGGGAATGCCTGGATCGCGGAAATGCTCGGCTCGCTGAAAAGCCTGCTCGCCGGACTCGCGGGGAACAATCCCGCAGCATCCGGAGGGACGGAGAAGGGGCACCTGGAGATGGCGGTGGCCGGCCTGCTGCACGAGATGATGCGCGCAGACTCGATGGAAAAACCGGAGGAACGCTCCGCCATGAGCACGGCCCTGGCCGCGATGTTCGACATAAACGACGCCGACGCCGGTCGCCTGATCGACCAGGCAGGGGCGCATCGCTACACCTCTTATTTTGGGCCGGTCGCCGTCATCAAGCGCCTGCTGGGACTCGAACAGCGCACTGTCCTGGTGGAACACCTGTGGCGGGTTGCGTTCGCCGACAGCGAACTCGATCCTTATGAGGATCACTTCGTGCGCAAGATCGCGCACCTGCTCCACGTCCCCAACACCGACGCCATGCTGGCGCGGCAGAGGGCGAAGAACCAGGGGAAAACGGAAAGGTGAAAGGTGAAAGTAAATGCTGAAAGCGCTGACTCAGGCTCTTACTTTCACCTTTAACCTTTTACCTTTTCTCTCGTCTCTCAGTCCCGCTGCTTCGCGGCGACAACGATCGCATCGAACAGCCGCTGCTGCAGTGGATCGGTGGCCGCGGTGAGTTCCGGATGCCACTGCACGCCGAGCAGCCACGGATGTTCCGGCATCTCCACCGCTTCAATGGTGCCGTCGGAAGC
>JBKJUC010000051.1:0-3433 GCA_046590325.1 Burkholderiales bacterium
CGGCAATGTTCTGCGCTTCCTTTAATGCTTTCTGGGAAGTCTCGCTTCCGTCGATAGCCACCATAACTTTCATGAACATAATGATACGCCTTCTTGAACGGGTGATTTTTTATTGCAGGACACGGCTGTCTGCCTCCCTATCCTCAACGATATGCCGCTTGATCAGTGCGAATCAGGTCGGCTAGCTTACATCGCCGCCGCTCTTTTTGAGGTCATCAATGTACCGTTTGATAATATCCCTTCCAGGCATTTTATCGAGATTGGCATACATCATGTAGTGAACACCGCCGTGCACGGCCATGGCAATCAGCAAGCCCTCGAAAATTCCCACCTGGAAGACCAGCACACCGCATAAAATAGCCAGGATCATCGCATAGGGACCGTGATGGGTCACATGTATGAGTCCCTCAATCATCTTCCAGCCCGTGAATATCATGATAGACGCCAAGGCAAACTTCGGCAGATATGCCAGATATTCGACATTGAACGTAAAGAAGGTCACCATACAACCAATGATCAGAACGGAAAACTTGGTATGAGCCCCAGCCAGCCTATTGGTGGTGCTTTTTGCCAGACCGTCCAGATTGGTCATGCCACCGAAGAAGCTCGCCCCCATATTGGCGATCCAGATGGCAAGTAGACTGTTATTGCTGTTACATTTGCGCTTCAGCGGGTCTATTTTTTCAATCGCGGCGTTGCTCATCACCTGTTCGATCACGTCAATCATCGCCAGCATCACGGCAAATCCAAGCATATAGACCACGGTTAACGGACTATCAAAATGCGGAAACGGCAACGAGAGTTTGAGATCCGTGTCTTCCATAGACAACATGGGCACAGACATGAACTGGGCTAGGATGATTCCGACTGTGATCAGCACGAAATAGGGAATGGCGGGCTGCGTATTCTTGAATTTTAAATACAGATACACAAAGCCGGCATAGCCAGCCATGGATATCAGCACCATCTGTATGCGCGCGCCGTTCCAGAACGTATCGGCGGATACCATTCCTTCGGGAAGCTCATAGGTGAACGTCAGAAACTTTAGGGCAATCTTCAAGCCGACGCCTGCCAACAGCCCTTCGACCAGATATACTGGCACGGCAATCAAAATATATCTCTGCCAGTTGAATTTCCATATGACGGCTTGAAAGGTCGCCGTCAGGAAAACGGCAAACGCCATATTTTCTATGCCAAAGCTGGCCACGCCCACTGCCAACACCGGCGCCAGGCCTGCCGCGATTCCCGGGCAGCCGATATAGTTGCCGGGCTTGATCCAGGCATTGACCCAGCCGATAAAGCAGGCAAACGCAACGGTTGCCAGCCCCACCTTGATGGGAAAATCGGACATCATAGCGATGCCCACGGTCAATGGAATAGCCATTGCCCCAGCGATCAGTCCGGCTGCGGCATCACGACCAGCGTATTGTGCCTGAAACGCGGCTGATCCAGGTATGGTGACCGGTCCCGTATTTACAGGCCCCTGGTCTTCTGTGACGTTGGAGTCGTGTGCGCGTGACAATAAATTTCTTTCTGCTTCATGCGTTGTCATCGGTAGTGTCCTAACATCCTTCGAACAGATTGAACTGGATGATTGAATCTGGCGGCATGCGTTCTACTTCTGATGGGAGGAGTAATTGATTTAACGGGATTCGCTCGAACATCATCAGGCCCAAAATCTCCAGGATTTCGGACAGGCTGGCAGAGAGCGCCAGGCGCTTCTTGGCGATGCGCTACTAGCGCGTAGACGGACACCGCCATCCAGATTTGTGTTATGCGGCGTTCTCTTGGGCGCCGAAGCACGCCTTGATACGAAGATGCTGCGTGATCCATTTGAAGCACAAGCCGGTCTGCCAGCGCAGCCGGTGGAGCGTCCTGACCGTGAGTGCAGCTGCGTGTCGTTGTAGGGCTTCGGCGTGTCGTTCGTCTGCATCATGTCGTTCGCAGCCTCTCTGCGTCGCGTGCGGCTACTCAGAGCCACAGCAAGAAGAGGGCCACGACACCGCATTCCTTCAATGGAGAAACATAACCGCCTCGTGAATAAGGGGAAACCAAGCCACTTGCGTGATCGAACAATCAACGAGGAAAGATCCACTCGTCGAAGAATCCGTGCGTATATACACGGTCGTGCATGCCTGCACGTAGCCGTAGCGATCACCTTCCGTCGTGCGGAGGAGGGCCACAGACTGGGAGACCGGGGAGAAGAGCACACGCCGCGTGAAACATGAGCGGTTACCACTGGTGTCCGTTTAAAGGTTGAACACAATCAATTTGTTGGCGCCTGCTGGCGGTTCGGTTCGAGGGTCATCGAGCTGCAGGGCGCATGAAAGCTGGGTTCTACCTATCGGGCTGACTCCGAAGCGTACAACATCTCGTAGGTCGTGGGTCCGTGGGTGCCCGAGGCAAGGCCGAGCAGGGTCTGGAAGGCCGCCATCGGGGTGCGCCGCCGGTTGAAACGAAAGGCGAACTCGTCCAGGTAGGCCTGGAGGTGATCGTGACCGACGCCGTGGTGGGTGCCGCGAAGCCAGGTCTTGAGGTTGCCAAAGACGCGGTGGATGTGCGGCGGGAGCGTGGCCGCCCGCTCGGGGGTGCCCTGGGTCCGGGGGCGATGCCGGTAGCCCATGTTCGACAGCGGCGCATACGCCCCCCAGCCATCCGTCAGGATGAGGGTGCCGGGCGCGACAGTCCGCTGCACGAATCCTGTCAGCGAGCGAGCCGATGCGTCCGGCACAACCTGGAGGCGCACCCGACCGGCGGCCTTACCCCGCACTTCGACCGCGCCCACAATCAACGCCTTCTCCCGCAGTTGGCGGCCCCCCTGCAAGCCTACCTCCGGACCGCCCAGGTAGGTTTCGTCGACCTCGGCCTTGTCCTTGAGCGGTTCTCGCTCGGGGTTGACCATGGCCAGCCGTAGCTTGTGGAGGAGCGCCCAGGCCGTCTCGTAGCTGAGCCCGAGCTGGCGTTGCAGCTGCACGGCCGACAGCCCGGGGGTATGAGTGGTCACGAGGTAGGTGGCCCAGAACCATACCGTCAGTGGCAGCCACGTCCGATGCAGGGCCGAGCCCGCCGTCAGGGAGGTCTGCCGTCCGCACGCCTGGCATTGCCACAACCTCCGGTGCGGGAGCTCGAAGGCGGCCCGCTGCCCGCATCGCGCACAGCGAAAGCCCTCTGGCCACCGGCAAGCGGCCAAGTATTTCCGACACGCGTCGTCCTCCCGGAATCGGGCCTGAAACTCCTTCAAGGACTTGGGAAAATCGGGCCGGCCCACCTCGCCACACTACCCATGGGGTCGTTCGGAGTCAACCCGATAGGCAGTAGCTGGGTTTTCTCGAAGACCGAGACCGACAATATCTGTAGACCTGTGTCGCGTGAGGCCTCGAGTTGAAACTCCTTCTTCACGATGGCGATGAGCACAGAGGTGGCGATGGCGGAC
>JBKJUC010000082.1:0-13700 GCA_046590325.1 Burkholderiales bacterium
CCAGAGCCGCCCTGCTTCATTCTTCGGCGTCAGGCCATGACGCGGTCCCAGATAGGCAAGGATGTTCGCGGTCTGACCGATCACCAACCTGCCGGCTTTCAGAAACGGCGGCGCGAACGGCGGCGACGTTATTTTCCCGCCGCCCAGAAACCGGTTCATCGCCGGCACACCGAGGCCCTTCCCGGAACGGCGCGCGATGTCCACATAATCCGCTCCCGCCTCTTCCAGTGCGAGCCGGACGAATTCGCCGCGGCCCTGGATCGAGGGCCAGTAGTAGAGTTCGTAGCGCATGAATTTCTCCGAAATTCGAAAAACCAGCAAAAAGGTGAAAGGGGAAAGGTTAAAGGGGAAACTAAAAGACTGACTTCAAGAATTTACTTTTCCCTTTCACCTTTCACCTTTGGCCTGATTTTAAACCCACCCCATCCCCCCGATTACCGCCCCCGCTCCTATCATCCACAACAAATGGATCCGCGTGCGCCAGGCCAGCAGGGCGGCGGCAATCGTCAGCAGAACGTGGCGCCAGCCGGGGGTTTGCGCGGTCAGGATCCAGCCAGTGGCGAACATCAGCGCAATCACCAGCGGCGCCATCCCCGCCTTGAAAGCCCGCACCGCACGCCAGTCGCGCCGCGCGTGGCTCCAGCGCGCGGCCGCGAGAGCCAGAGTGGTAGAAGGCAGCATGATGCCTGCCATGGTCGCCGCGGCGCCTGCCAGGCCGGCGGCCTGGTAACCCATGACGGCGACGAACAACACGTTCGGTCCGGGTGCGGCCTGGGCAATGGCGATCGAAGCGTTGAACTGCGCATCGGTAAGCAGGCCCATTTCGCCCACGAGCACGCGGTGCATGTCCGGCGCCACCGTGATGGCCCCGCCAACCGCGAGCAGAGACAGGATCAGGAAGTGTCCGAAAAGTGCCACCAGTTCGCTGGAAAACAAGGACGCAATCATGGCGGCCCGCCGTCCGCGTTCCGCGTGACCAGCCGGGTCCATGCGAACACGCAAGCCAGAATCCCCACGCCCAGGAGCGCCCAGGCTAGTGGCAAGCGCAACAGTGCGACAGCCGAAAACATGACCACGCCCAGGATGGCGCAGACCGGAATTCCCATCGGGTTGCTGCGCAAGGCACCCGTCAGCTTGAGCGCCGTGCCCACGATCAATCCCGCCGAGACCGCGCCCATTCCCTTGAGCGCACCGGCAACCGCAGGAACGGCGGCAAATTCCGCGTAGAGCATCGTGATCAGCAGCACGATCACGGCAGGCACCGCCATCATTCCCGCCAGCGCGGCGAACGCCCCACGCCAGCCGAAGAAGCGGTCGCCGATCATCAGCGCCACGTTGCAGATGTTGGGACCGGGCAGGACCTGGCCGACCGCCAGGATTTCAACGAACTGCTCGCGGCTCAGCCAACGCTTCTGTTCACACAAGACGCGCTGGGCGATGGCGAGTACGCCGCCGAAGCCCTGCAGCGCGAGCAGCGTGAAAGTGACAAAAAGATCGGTCTTGGAGGAAGGTTGCGAAAGCGGCGCGGAATCGTCAAGCATGCAACAGCGTCAGCAACTGCGGCCCGTAGCGTTCGAGTTTCCTGGCGCCGATGCCGTGGATCATGGACAGATCCTCCAGGCGGGTGGGGTGCGCGGCTGCTATCGCCACCAGGGTGGCGTCGTGAAAGATCACGTAGGCCGGCACCGATTGTTCGCGCGCCTGTTCGCCGCGCCATGCCCTGAGTCGCTCCAGCAGCGGTGCATCCTCCGCGGGCAGGCCGGCCGCATCCGCCTTGCGCCGCACCGCCGGGGTCTTGCTTTTTCGCGCGGCGAGCCGCCGCATGGCCACGCTCTGCTCACCCTTCAGGACCGGACGGCTGGCTTCGGTCAGGCGCAGCGCACCGTAAGCGGCATGATCAGGCTGGGCAAAACCCAGCGTCACCAGTTGCCGGAACACGTCGCGCCATGCCGCTTCGTCGAGATCGGCGCCGATTCCAAATACGCTCAATGCAGCGTGGCCCCATTGACTGACCCGCTCGGTCGTCTGGCCGCGCAGGACGTCGATCAAATGACGGGAACCGAATCGCTGTCCGGTGCGGAAAATGCACGACAGGCCTTTTCGTGCGGCATCGGTGGCATCCCATGTCTGCGGCGGTTCCAGGCACGTATCGCAGTTTGCGCAAGGCATGCTTTGCTCGCCGAAATAGTCGAGCAGGCGCACCCGGCGGCAACCGGCGGTCTCGCACAACCCCAGCAGCGCTTCCAGCTTGGCAAACGATACCCGGCGGTATTCCTCGCTGCCTTCGGACTGCTCGATCATGCGGCGCTGCTGGACGACGTCGCCGAGTCCGTAAGCCATCCACGCGTCGGCCGGCAGCCCGTCGCGGCCCGCTCGCCCCGTTTCCTGGTAGTAGCCTTCCATGCTCTTGGGCAGGTCGAGATGCGCGACAAACCGCACATCGGGCTTGTCGATGCCCATTCCGAACGCGATCGTGGCGACCATGACGATGCCCGCCTCGCGCTGGAACCGCGCCTGGTGGTCGGCGCGCGCCGCCGCATCCATTCCGGCGTGATAAGGCAGGGCGGAAACGCCTTGGGTTGCAAGCCACGCCGCGGTTTCGTCCACTTTCTTGCGCGACAGGCAATAGACGATGCCGGCCTCGCCCGCATGGCCCTCGCGGATGAAGCGCAGCAACTGCTGCCGCGGATCCTGCTTGTCGACGATGGCATAACGGATGTTCGGCCGGTCGAAGCTCGAAACGAACACGCGCGCATCGTCCAGCGCTAGCCGCCGCATGATCTCAGCGCGTGTCTGCGTGTCGGCAGTGGCCGTCAGGGCGATGCGCGGGACGGCAGGGAAACGCTGGTGCAGCACCGACAGCTGCAGATACTCCGGTCGAAAATCATGTCCCCATTGCGAAACGCAGTGGGCTTCGTCGATGGCGAACAACGCGATCCGGGATTGTTCCAGCAGGTCCAGCATGCGCGGCATGACCAGTCGCTCGGGCGCGACATAAAGCAGGTCCAGCGCACCGTCCCGGAGCGCACGCTCGGCCGCGGCAACTTCACGGCCATCCAGGGTGGAATTGAGAAACGCCGCGCGCACGCCGAGTTGCGTCAGCGCCGCCACCTGATCCTGCATCAACGCGATCAGTGGCGAAATCACCAGGGCCGTGCCCTCGCGCAGCAGTGCCGGCAACTGGTAGCACAGCGATTTGCCGCCGCCCGTGGGCATTAGGACCAGGGCATCACCACCGGCGACGACATGCGCAATGATCTCCTCCTGGGCCCCGCGAAACGCGGCGTAGCCGAATACGGTATTCAGCAGGCCCAGCGCATTGTCCTGCCGGGTACCCGCCTCGACGGCCTTCTGCATGATTGAGAAGTGGAAATTAGAGGAGATGCTTGGCGTTGATGAGATTCCTGCCGCGGGCCTTCAACTCATGCCTCTTTCGCCTCTTTCGCCTCTTTCGCTTCGGGCGCTTCGACCGGTTTGACTTGCGTCGCCGCGTCAGGCGGCAATTCGATCCTGAAATTCAGCATGTCGAAAGCCGGCTCTTTGCCGACTGGCGCCGGCGAGGCCTGCTGATTCCTGGCGGCATCTTCCTGCACCGCAGGTTTCTGCGGTTCGGCGGCCGGCGCATCCGCCCGTGGAGAATCCTGCTCCCCGATTGCCGGCAGCGAATTCTTCTGCGTTTTCTCGATGCCTTCCGCAGCGGCCGGCATGTCCTTGCCGCCACCCTTCATGATCTTGAACAACAGCATCACGACTTCATTGGAGGGAATCGGTTTGCTGAAGTAGTAACCCTGGATCTGGTCGCAGTCCAGTTTGCGCAGGAAATCGAGCTGTTCGCGGGTCTCCACGCCTTCGGCCACCACTTTCAGTTGCAGGCTGTGGGCCATCGCGATGATGGCCTCCACGATTGCGCAATCGTCGCTGTTTTCCGGTATGCCGCGCACGAAGGACTGGTCGACCTTTACGGTATCGAACGGGAAACGCTTCAGGTAAGCCAGGGACGAATACCCCGTGCCGAAATCGTCCATCGTCAGGTGGAAGCCCATGTCCTTGAACTGGTTCAGGACCTTCGCCGCGTAGTCCTGGTTGCTCATCACGGCGCTTTCCGTGATTTCCAGTTCCAGTGAAGCCGGGGTCAACCCACTCTTGCGCACCGTCTCGGAGATGAAGTCCACCAGGCCCTTGTCCGCCATCTGGCGCGCGGAGATGTTGATCGCGACCCGCATCGCGGGCAGTCCGCCCTTCTGCCAGGCACTGTTCTGCACGCAGGCGGTCTGCGCGACCCATCGACCCAGCGGCAGGATCAGGCCGGTTTCTTCCGCGATGGAAATGAACTGCCCCGGGGGAACGAAACCGAACTGCGGGCTCACCCAGCGGATCAGTGCCTCCATGCTGGTCACCGCCCCGGTCTTCACGTCCATCTTCGGCTGGTAGTGCAGGACGAACTCGCGGTTGTTCAGCGCGTTGTTGAGATTCGATTCGAATTCCAGGCGCTGCAGGGAATGCGTGTTGAGCTGTTCGGAATAAAACTGGAAGGTACTGCGGCCTTCTTCCTTGGCCCGGTACATGGCGATGTCCGCATGCTTCTGCAGCGATTGCGCATCACGGCCATCGGTCGGGAACGTACTGATGCCGATGCTTGCGGCCGGACGATACTGGCGGCCGGAGATCAGCATCGGTTTGGACAAGGCGTCGAGGATCTTGCGCGCCACCGTGCCGGCCTGGTCCTCGGCGGTGAGGCCTTCGGTCAGCACCGCGAACTCATCGCCGCCGAAACGCGCCACCACGTCGATCTTGCGCACGCAACTGTTGAGGCGCTCCGCGACCGTGCGCAGCACTTCATCGCCCGCATCGTGGCCCAGGCTATCGTTGATGTTCTTGAAGCGGTCGAGGTCGAAGAACAGGATGGACAACATCTTGTTGCTGCGCTCGGCACGCAGCAAGGCCTGGTTGAGCGCCTGCTTGAACTGGTTGCGGTTGGGCAGGCCGGTCAGTTCGTCGTGGTCGGCCAGGAAACGCGTGCGCTCTTCGGCTTGCTTGCGCACGGTAATGTCCTGGAGCACGATGGTGACGCGCTTCGCGCGCTGGTCGTCGCCGCGGGTTATATGTCCCCGGGCATAAATGTGGATGACATTTCCGTCGCCACCCGCCACACGGAATTCGTCCCGCCAGCGTTCGTCGCTGGATTTGGTCGCATCGAGCAGGTGCTGCTGCACCCGGGCACGATCGTCGGTATGGATCTGCTCGAACCACGACTCCATGGTGTACGGCGCGTCGTCCTTGCGTTCACCCAGCAGCCGCTGGGTGTTTTCGCTGCACCAGACCGTATCCGTCTGCAGGTCCCAGTCGAGCAGCGCGTCCGAGGTCGCTTTGGCGATCAGCCCGTAGCGCTCGACGTCCCGCCACAGCACCTGCTCCATGCGAATGCGCCGGGTAACGTCGCGCACGCAGACGATGCGTGCCTGCTGCCGGGCGAACTGCGCGCGGAACGTGGACAGTTCGGCGTCGAACGTCGAGCCGTCCTTCCTCCGCTGGATCCAGGTGCCGGCATCCGTTGCAGTCGCGCCAAGTTGCAGCATCGTATTGGCGAGGCGTTCGGCGTCATCGGCGAGTCCCAGTTCGGTCAGCGTCAGCTTGAGGATCTCTTCCCGGTTGTAACCATACTCTGCGAGCGCGGCGGCATTGGCTTCGAGGCATCGCCACTTGCGCGTATCGCAGACGAGCGTAGCCACCGGATTGCTTTCGAACAGGTGGTGATACTGTTCTTCGGAGAGATTCGCCGCCGGCAGGTGGAGCGGGTTGGCAACGTCCCTGGGAACGGAAGTGGGTGCCTCGCGCGTCCGGCGATATAGCAGGCGGCCGACGATCAAAGCGAGCAGGGCGCCGATGGCGGCACCGGCAATGGGACCGCGGAGATCTTCGCCGAACAGCGAATGCAACACACCCGGAATATCGCCCATTGCGGCACGAGCAGTTTCCAGAAACGTTTCAATGGCCTGCAGAAACTCCTCCAGAATAGGCTCCTGACAGATATCTGATCCAGAATTACCCCTGCAATTTACACTACAATCCACACCCAACCTACTAATTTTTAATGCTTATGCGAGGGAAATGATATCAGGGCCCAATGCGCCATGGCGGACGAAACCCTCACGACCCGGGCGTGTCTGACAAGCGCAAGGCGCAGATTGCCCTGCCAACCCTTATCCATTAGCTTTGCCCTGGATTCATTCACCCATGCTCATAAAATTCGACAGCGAAGCCGGCACCTTCACCATGGACGGCGAGATTGCGGTCCAGCTCCTCAAGGCCATGGGCCACAGCGGTACCGTGCCCGGCGCGATTCTTCCCGCCGACATCCCCGGCGCACTCGCTCGGCTCAAGGGCATGGTTGAAAAGAGCGCTCACGAAGCAAACCCGGCGATCCGCAAACCAGCGGGCAGGGAATCCGGGGCCGAAACCGAAGCGCAGGTGTCGTTGCGTCAGCGCGCTTTTCCGCTTATCGACCTGCTCACCCGTGCGGCCGCGCGCGATAAGGAAGTCCTCTGGAAGTAGCGGCATCCTGAACGGCCACAACCCCGCCCGCAATTCGAATCTCCCGTGCCTGGAAACAAAATGCCATCGCTCCCCCGCTTCGAACTGATTGCCACCAACGGCGTCCGGCTGCGGTGCGTCGTCGAAGGCGAAGGTCCTCTGGCGATCCTGGTGCATGGCTGGCCGGAATCCTGGTATTCCTGGCGCCATCAGATTGCGCCAATCCGCGATGCGGGCTATCGGGTCGTCATTCCAGACGTGCGCGGCTACGGCGGCAGCGACAAACCGGCGGCGGTCGAAGCCTACGACATGGCCAGCATGATCGGCGACGTGCTCGGCCTCATCGATCATTTCGGCGAGAAGCAGGCGGTATTGATCGGCCATGACTGGGGTGCGCCGGTAGTGTGGAATACGACGGCGCTGCATCCCGACCGCATCCGGGCGGTGGCTGCACTGAGCGTGCCTTATTCGCCGCGCGGCAAGGTTTCTTCAATCGAGCTCTGGCGCCAGATCTACGCGGGCCGCTTTTTCTATCAGATTTATTTCCAGGAACCGGGCGTTGCCGAAGCGGAATTCGAGGCGGACATCCGCACGTCTCTCAGGAAGATCTACTACGGCGGCTCGGGCGATATCGCAAAAGGAATGTTCCGCATCGACAAGTCGCCCGATGCGCGCATGCTCGACAGCCTGCCCGACCCGGACGTCTTTCCTGCCTGGCTCACCGCCGAGGACCTCGACTACTACATTTCGGAATTCGAGGGCAGCGGATTCCGCGGCCCACTGAACCGCTATCGCAATCAGCAGCGCGACTGGGAGCAACTCCCGGCGCTCAACGGCGCGCGCATAACGCGCCCCGCCTGCTTTATCGCCGGCAGCCGAGACGGCGTGCTGCGCTTCGTGCCCAACGTCGACCTGGTGGAAAACATGAAACGCTGGGTCGACGACCTGCGCATCTGCGAAATCATCGAAGGCGCGGGACACTGGATACAGCAGGAACGCGTTGAGCGCGTCAATGCGTTGCTCGTGAAATTTCTCGCAACGCTAGAAAGATGAGGTTAAAGGTGAAAGGTCAAAGCTGAAAGTAAAAAAACGAAAGGCGTCCGTGCTTTCCACTTGCACCTTTAACCTTTCAGCTCGTCGCTGATTCATTTCGGGCACTGCGCCCCGCTTGCCGCCCAGGCCTGGAACAGCTTGCCGAATTCTTCCTGCGTGCCGGGCACTGGCGTGCGGCCCACGCCAGGATTCCATCCCCAACCTACCAGCGGGTCATGCGCCATGTGCTCGATCAGGTCCTCCATGTTCTTGCCGCCGTTGAGCAGGGGATCCTTGATCTGCCGGCAGATCTGGCCGAGCGATTTTCCGACCCAAGCCATTTTCTCGGGCGCCAGCAGCCAGCGCGGGTTGCCCGGCATACGGCCGGGATCGTAATTCGCCGCGCCATGACAGGTCAGGCAGCGCATGCCGGGCATGCCCATGCCGCCGGCTCCGCGTTTAACCGGCGGTTCGTGCGGGCGCATGTCGTCGCCCTGCAGCGGTCGCTCCGTTTTCGGATGGCAGTTCAGGCAGCGTGGATGCTGGATTACCTTGCCTGCTTCGGTGAACAGGGCGAGCGAACGGGCGCGCCTGTCCTTGATGCCCGCGAACTCCGCGGCAGGCTTCAATTCCGTGGCCATTTCCTGCGGCGCGGCGCGCGCTTCCAGGAACGCCATAGTCATGACCGCCGCCGTACAGGCGAATGAGAACGTGGTGATCAACATGGGATTCATCGTGGTCTCCTAGACCGAACGGGTTTTTGGTGCGGGTTTCGCGGGACTGCTGAACGGCAGGCTGCGCACCGACTTGCCCGTGAGCGCGCGCCAGGCATTTGCCACCGCCGGGCCGATGGGCGGCACGCCGGGCTCGCCGACGCCTGTCGGTTTCTCCGCCGACTTGACGATGACCACTTCTATTTTTGGCATCTCGTGGATACGCAACATCCGGTAGTCGTTGAAGTTGCCCTGCACCACCTGCCCCTGATCGAGCGTAATCTGGTCGAACAGAATCGTGCCCAGTCCATAGCCGATGCCGCCCTCCATTTGCGCTTTGATGTTGTCCGGATTCACCGCGACACCGCAGTCGACGGCGCACCAGACCTGCTCCACTTTAGGCAAGCCGTCCGCACCAAGAGAAACCTCCGCAATCTGGGCGACGTAGGTGTCGAAGGATTTGTGCACCGCCAAGCCACGAGCACGCCCGTTGCCGACCTTCGCGCCTTTCCAGCGCGCCGCCCGGCCGACGGCCTTCAGCACTTCCGTGTAGCGCGGCTGGTCCTTCAGCAGCGCCAGGCGTCCGTGCAGGGGATCCCTGCCACCGCCAACCAGCAACTCGTCGATGAAAGTTTCGGTCGCGAAAGCGGTATGCGTGTGACCGACCGAACGCCACCACAGCACGGGAACGCCGACATCCATGGTATGCGCGGTCACACGCAGGTTGGCAATCCTGTACGGAAGGTCGCTTGCACCTTCCACCATGGTCGGATCGATACCGTCCTTGATCATGGCTTCGAACGGCGAGCCCTTGATGATGGATTGGCTCACCACCACCTGGTCCCACGAACTGATGTTGCCCGCCTTGTCCAGGCTGCCCTCCATCCGGTGCAGCGTGAACGGCCGGTAGCGGCCGCCGCGGATGTCGTCTTCGCGCGTCCATACCAGCTTTATGGTGGCATCGCGGCCCAGGGCCTTCAGCGCTGACGCTGCCTCCGCCGCAAGATCGCCCGCCGGTTGGGCGCGCCGGCCAAAGCTCCCCCCCGCGAGCAGCGTGTTGATGGTCACTTTCTCTTCAGGCAAACCCATCACGGCGGCGATGGTCTTGTGATCCACGGTCTGCAACTGCGCCCCATACCACGCTTCGCACGCTCCGTCCTTGAGCCCGATGGCGCAGTCGAGCGGTTCCATCGGCGCATGCGCAAGATAGGGAAACACGTATTCGGCCTGCAGCTTGCGTGTCGCCCTGCCCTGCCCTTTCGCGAGGTCGCCGCGCTCGGCTGCCCGGGTGCCGGGTTGTTTCGACTGGCTGCGATACTGCGCAAGCAACTGTTCGCTGCCGCGCATCTCCGCATCGGCATCGTCCCATTCGATCTTCAGCGCATCGCGCGCCTTCTTCGCCGCCCAGAATCCGTTCGCGTACACCGCGACGCCCTGCGGGATGGTTTTGACATCCACGAAACCACGCACCTTTTGCGCCGCGCTATCGTCGACCGACGCCGCTTTTGCCCCGAAGCGCGGTGGATGCGCAACCAGGACCGTCAGCATTTCCGGCGGCGCCACGTCGAGGGTGAAGAGGGCGCTGCCATCGGACTTTGCAGCCGTGTCGAGCCGCGACACCTTGCCGCCGATCAATGTAAATTTTGAAGGGTCCTTGAGTTTGACGTCCCTGGGCGGCGTCAGCTGCGCCGCCTGCTGGGCGAGTTCGCCGAAGCGGGCCTGCCTGCCTGATCCGGCATGGCTGACGATTCCCTTCGAAACGGTGATCTCGTTTTCCGGCACGCCCCAGATCTGAGCTGCCGCCGTAACCAGCATGGCCCGTGCGGTGGCGCCGGCCTTGCGCATCTGTTCGTAGGAATTCGCGATGGCCGTGGAACCGCCAGTACCCTGGATGCCGAAGGCAAGATTCTTGTAAAGCTCCGCGTTGGAAGGGGCGCCTGCGGCGCGCATCTGCGACCAGTCGGCGTCCAGTTCTTCTGCGACCAGCGTCGACAGACCTGTATACGGTCCCTGCCCCATCTCCAGGTGCTTCACCATCACGGTCACCGTATCGTCGCTGCCGATGACTACAAAACCGGTCGCATCGATCGTTGCGCCAGGCACTTCGCCGCCACCGATCACGGCGGCAGCCCCGGAACGCTGCGCATGGGCAACCCCGCCCAGCTTTACGGCGACCATCAAGCCGGCGCTGATGCCAACGCCACGCAAAAAGGTCCGGCGCGAAACCGGGCCGGTCAGGGACTTCGAAACATGATTGGTCCAGCGCATCGGTCAGGCTCCCATCGTACTGGCCGCGAGATGGATCGCAGCGCGAATGCGCACATACGTGGCGCAGCGGCAGACGTTGCCCGCCATCGCGTCGTCAATGTCGGCATCCGTCGGTTTGGGAATTTCGGCCAGGAGCGCCGCCGCAGTCATGATCTGGCCGGACTGGCAATATCCGCATTGCGGAACATCCAGAGCAGCCCAGGCCTGCTGCAAGGCCTTCGCCTCTCTCGAGTCCAGACCTTCGATGGTGGTGACTTTTCCGCCTTCCATGGAACCGATCGGCGCCACACAGGACCGCCGCGGCAACCCGTCGAGATACACCGTACAGGCCCCGCACTGCGCGATGCCGCAGCCAAACTTGGTGCCCGTCAGCTTCAGTTCGTCGCGCAGCACCCAAAGCAAGGGCGTGTCGGGCTCGGCCTCCACGGTAAAAGTGTTGCCGTTTACAGACAATGTGGTCATGAATGAACCTTCTCCAGTTCGGATTGATGGCGCCTGTCATTCAGAACAGCGGCGGTGCGGGCAAGTTCCATCACATTCGCTAGAATGGCTCTTCTTACTTCTTATAGAGGCTCCCATGTCATCGACCCAAACGCCGAGCGAACTCGGCATCGAGGAAATCATCGCCGGCGAAGGCAAGGTCGCCGAAGCAGGCCAGCGTGTAACCGTGCACTACACCGGCTGGCTGACCGACGGCAGCAAATTCGACTCGAGCAAGGATCGCAACGACCCCTTCAAGTTCTGGCTGGGCAAAGGCCAGGTCATCCGCGGCTGGGACGAAGGCGTACAGGGAATGAAGGTGGGCGGAACGCGCAAGCTGACGATCCCGCCGCAACTGGGCTACGGCGCGCGCGGCGCCGGCGGCGTCATCCCGCCGAATGCGACGCTGGTATTCGAGGTGGAATTGCTCGGAGTCGGTTAGAAACCAACTCCGAGCAGGCGCCAGGCACGAGGCACTAGGCGCGAGGTTTCAGTGCAGTAAAACCTGGTGCCTCGTGCCTGGCGCCTAGTGCCTGTCACGGACCTTTCAGGCCCGCCAGGTACCTCGCAATCACGTCCTGTTCGATCTTCGTCCGTTGATTGGTACGGCACGGAAAGCGCAGCAGCAGGGTTGTCTTGCCACCATCGCCCAGCCTCACGGTGACACGCGGTTCCGCTGAAGGCATGACGATGAACTGTTCGCCCTCGAGGTCGCGCAGGGCCTCGTGGGTCGGCGTGATGAAGTCCGAACACACTGCCATTGCCGCGTCACCGAGGATTTTTTTCGCGCCTTCCACATCGCCGCCGGTTTCGAGCGGAATGGTGATGAGCGCAAGCTGGTAGTCACCCAGGCGCGAATGGTTCATCAACGCGTGGCTGACGTAAAAGCTGTTGGGGAACTGCGCTACGCGCCCCGTGAACAGGTGTTCGTTGCTCATCTCCAGGACCGTCGTCGAAAGCAACGTCTGGTCGATGACCTCACCCCTGATGCCGTTGATCTCGACGACGTCACCGAATTCGAAGCTTCCGGATGTCGTGCGGTAGATGTAGCCCAGCATCGAGGTCAGCAACTCCTTGCCGCCCAGCACCAGGGCCACGCTCAACGCTGCCAGTGACAGCGCCGCCGCGCGCAGTTCGAGGCGCCAGATGAACAGCAGCGCCACGAGCGCGATCAGAAAAGAGAAATTGCGCCAGAACACCGACGCTCGCAATTTGGTTTCCCGTGACAGCCATCCCCTGGCCCGAAGTGCCGCCGAGATCAGGACGTTGGCGAGGATGGTGACAACCAGCACGACGATCGTGCCGAACAGTTCGCTGGGAATGTCGTGGAATTGGACGGGCATGAATTGTTTTTGCAGGGGTCGTGATTGCAATTTGGCAGATCTTGGATCCCGTCATTGTCTCAGCACGCAGCACTCAGCACGGGTTTGTTTTTTCCTCTCACATTTCAAGTCACGCCCATCCCCCGGAACGCCTGCCACAGGCACAGCACGGCCTCGACAATCAGGACCATGAACGTCAATGCGGCGCCCCACACGCGGCCGAAACTGAATTTGGGCGTGTAGGAGAGCGCATAGCCGTGCAGGATGCGCGAGAGGATGAGCGCAATCCCGATCGCATGCAGCACATAGATGGAATTACGGCCCAATTCCAGGACCGCCATCATGAGCAATGCCAGGGGAACGTATTCGGCGAAGTTTGCATGGCCGCGGATCACGCGCAGCATCTTCGGGTCGTCGCCGTCACCCAGCGGAATGCCCTTCTGCCGCAACTGCACTACGCGCAAGCTCAGCAACAGGAACAACAGCGTGAGAAGTCCTGCGTATAAAGGCGTAACGATCATTGGGGTTCCGTGACTGGTGGTTGGTAGATACTGCGTTATTCATGGTACCCGGTTTTATCGGCGTTTTTCGAGGCCATCGTCACCTTGTTCCTCTCCCGCACCTCCATGGTGCATGGTCGCGGGTATGATGCTGAAAAAAGACGGGAGGAAAAATGACGGACATGGGCTGCCGGTTCACATCCCTGGTACTTGCGGTCGCCATGGCAGGCTTGCCTGCGAGTGCCGCCGAAATTCCACCGTCCTGGGCTTTTCCGGTGAATCCTCCTGGCATACAGCCGGCTATGGACGACGGAAGCCAGCGACAGGTTCCCGGCACCTCCCTGACCTTCACCCTCACCCAGATCCGCGACTTGTTCAAGGCGCCGGACTGGCATCCGGACGGGCATCCCCAGATGCCCGACGTCGTTGCCTTTGGCAGCAAGCCCGGCGTGTTCGCCTGCGGTTACTGCCACTTGCCCAACGGACTGGGTCGCCCGGAGAACTCCAGCCTTGCTGGCCTGCCCGCTTCCTACATCGCCCAGCAGGTGCGTGACTTCAGGAGCGGCGTGCGCAAGAGTTCCGAGCCGGCTTCGCTGCCGATCAATCTCATGACTGCGGTGGCGAAATCGGTGAATGAAGACGACCTGAAGATCGCCGCGGAATATTTCTCGGCGTTGAAACCGACACCCTGGATCCGCGTGATCGAGACCGACATCGTCCCGAAAACACGGGTCGGTGGCTGGATGTTGATCGAGGCGGAAAACGGCGGCACCGAAGCCATCGGCAACCGAATCATCGAAATGCCCGAGAACCTCGAGCGAACCGAACTGCGCGACGCCAATTCCGGCTTCATC
>JBKJUC010000151.1:0-4903 GCA_046590325.1 Burkholderiales bacterium
AAGCGGGCCGCAACACCTTCCGGTTCTATGACCTCAGCATGAAGGGCTGATGACAAGCATCACCTGTCCGGCCTAGTGCAACTTGCGCACCCCCGCCGCCGGGTGTGCAGTCCCCGAAACAGCGGCCGGGTCGGAATGCCCGGAGCGCTGGCCGCAGGGCAGTCATCGCGGCGCTATTTGGCCCTATCCGCGCAGAAAATCGAAATCGCAGCCGCCGTCGGCCTGCAGGACATGGCTGTGATAGAGGCTGGCATAGCCGCGCGCCGGTGACGGCGCCGGTGCTATCGACTTTAACCGCAGGGCCAGTTCCTGCTCGCCGACCAGAAGATCGAGACGCCGCTCCTTTACCGATAACCGGATGCGATCGCCATTGCGCACGGCGGCGAGCGGCCCGCCGGAAGCAGCGTCCGGGCTCACATGCAGCACCACGGTTCCGAATGCCGTTCCGCTCATGCGCGCATCGGAGATGCGCACCATGTCCTTCACACCTTTCTGCGCCAGTTTCTTGGGGATTGGCAGATAACCGGCTTCCGGCATGCCCGAAGGGCTCAGAGGCCCCGCATTCTTGAGCACGAGGAAATCGTCTTTGGTCACGTCGAGATCGGGCGAATCGATGCGCGTCGAAAGATCTTCCAGCGATTCGAAAACGACTGCCCTGCCCTCGCGCTCGAACAAGCCCGCATCGGCTGCAGCGCGCTTCAGGATCGCACCTCGCGGCGCCAGGCTGCCGAACAGCGCTACCAGGCCGCCAACGGCAGAAACCGGATCGGAGCGCGGACGGATGACGCCACGATCGACGAAAGGCACGCCACGCGCAAGCCGCTCGCCAAGATTCTCCCCGGCGACCGTCATGCAATCGACGTGAAGAAGATCCTTGAGTTCCGCCAGCAATGCGCTCATGCCCCCGGCGGCATGGAAGTCCTGCATGTAGTGGCTGCCGGTAGGCTTGAGATCCACGAGCACCGGCGTTTCGTCCGAAAGCTTGTTCAACCGGTTCAGCGATATCGCAATGCCGCGGCGTCCCGCCACCGCCGTCAGGTGGATGATGGCATTGGTCGAGCCACCGATGGCGAGCAGGACCCTCAGTGCGTTTTCGACGGATTTTTCGGTGATCACCTCGGATGGGCGTGGCCCCTTCATCCTTGCCATTTCCATGGCCCGGACGCCGGACGCCTCGGCAGCGCGCAACCTGTCGGCATGTACGGAGGGAATCGCGGCGGTATCAGGCAGGCTCATGCCCAGGGCTTCCGTGACGCACGCCATGGTGCTCGCCGTGCCCATCACCGCGCAGGTTCCCGCGGTGGTCGCCAGGTTGCCCTCGATTTCGTCGATGCCGGCATCGCTCACTTCGCCGGCGCGATACTTTCCCCAGAAACGCCGGCAATCGGTACACGCGCCCAGGCGCTCACCATGGAAAGGCATGGCCATCATCGGCCCCGTGACCAGTTGCACCGCAGGCACATCGGCGGATGCGGCGCCCATGAGCTGGGCGGGCACCGTCTTGTCGCAGCCGCCAATCAGCACCACGGCGTCCATCGGCTGCGCGCGCACCATTTCCTCGACGTCCATGGCCATGAGATTGCGAAACATCAGGCTGGTCGGACTGAGGAAGACTTCGCCCAGGGAGATGGTCGGAAAATCGATCGGCAGTCCGCCGGACCTGAGCACACCGCGCTTGACCGCCTCCACCAGCTCGGGAACGCTGCGATGGCAGTTGTTGAAACCGCTGGCCGATTGCGCAATGCCGATGATGGGACGCTCCAGCAAGTCCTTCGAGTAACCCATCGAACGCGCGAAGGAGCGGCGCAGGTAGGCGGAGAAGTCGGGATCGCCGTAGTTGGTGAGATTGCGGCGCAAGCCGCGCTTTTCGTTGTCTGCCATGGTCGCCGGATGAGAAAATGAGCCCCTATGATAGGTTTCCGCGCAATCCTGCGCCAGATGGATATTCGCGCGACCTAGCGCGTGGAGGAATTCCGATGAAAAGCATGTTTGCTGCAGCCATCCTGTGGTCAGTGCTGGCCTGCGCCCAGGCGCAGACGACAGCCGTTACGGAACCCAGGGGCAGCAAAGTCAACCTGGATGCCCGGGCGTCCCTGGAAGTGGCCAATGATGTAATGCGGGCTTCCCTGTTCGTCGAGATGGAAGATGCCGATTCGACCCGTCTCGCCGACAAGGTAAACCGCACGACCGGCGACGCGATCAAGCTTGCCAGGGGCTTTACCGGAATACGGTCGAAGACATCCGGTTACACCAGCTATCCGGTGACGGAAAAAAACAGGATTGTGCGCTGGAGATCACGATCGGAGATTGCCATCGAAGGCGAGGATTTCCGAATCATGGCCGAAGCGCTCGGCAAGCTGCAGGCCATCATGCAGCTCGGCGCGGTTGATTTCTCGGTGTCTCCCAATGCCCGCGCAAGAACGGAGGACAGCCTTACACAAGCGGCCATCGCCGAATTCCTGCGCAAGGCGGACATGGTGACAAAAGCATTCAAGGGCAGTGGCTTCAACGTGCTGGAAGCCAACGTGTCGTCCGAGGGCGGCTACGCGCCGCCCCGGCCGATGGTGATGATGAAGGCCATGTCGGATTCCGGACCCGCCGCGCCGTCGATGGAAGGCGGCACCAGCCGCATCACGATGGTCGTCAACGGTACGATCCTGATCCCGCGATAAAGACAGTTAGCCACAGAGGACACAGAGAGCACAGAGGAAGGACAGAACCAGCAGATTGCGCAAAGTCGGGCGATTAACATCGCACGTGAAATGGTTACTGTCGACTGTAATTCATGCTTTTGCGGCCAACAGTGGTCCATCCCGGATTTTCTCTGTGTCCTCTGTGCCCTAACAGGGTACTCCGACGTACTCCGCACGTAGGGTATCTGTGGCAAATCCGGTTCTTTAGATCCGTTCGATGATGGTCGCCGTTGCCTGGCCGTGGCCGATGCACATCACCTGCAGACCGAGCGTGCCGCCCGTGGCTTCCAGGCCGGCGAGCATTTTTGCCATCAATCCGCCGCCGGTCGCGCCCAGTGGATGGCCGTGCGCGATCGCCCCTCCCCAGGGATTGACCTTGTCCATGTCCGCACCGACTTCCCGGGCCCAGGACAGCACGACCGTGGCAAATGCCTCATTGATCTCGATCCAGTCGAGATCCGCGATCGTGATTCCTGCCTTTTCCAGCGCCCGCCGCGTGGCGGGAATGACACCGGTGAGCTGAAGCGTTGGATCCGAGGCTACCGCAACGCGCGCGCGAAACCGCGCCCTGGGCTTGAAGCCATCGGCAATGGCGACATCACGGTTGGCGACCAGAACGGCCGATGCGCCATCCGAAATCTGGCTGGAATTTGCCGCCGTCACCACGCCTTTTCCCTGTGGCCGGAAGGCCGGCTTCAGCGATGCCATCTTCGCTTCGTCGATCTGCGCCCTTACGCCTTCATCCCGATCCAGCGTCAGTGCCTGCCCTTCGGGCCCGACGCCCGGCACCGGCAGCAATTCCCGGTTGGCGCCGGCTTTCTGCGCCTGTGCGGCCTTGCGGTGGCTGTCCTTGGCAAATTCGTCCACCGCCTGCCGCGACAGTCCCCACTTGTCGGCGACGCGTTCGGCACTCTCGCCCTGGTGGATCAGTTCGTGGCGGCGGAACAGTTCCGGGTTCAGGCTCTCGAAGGCGGAAGCATCGCGGCCAAGATTGATATCCAGGAACATCGGTACGCGACTCATGCTCTCGACGCCGCTGCCGATGACGTAATTCATGTCTCCCGATGCGACGGCCTGGGCGGCAAAATGCACCGCCTGCTGGCTCGACCCGCACATGCGGTTCAGCGACACGCCGGGAACATGTTGCGGCAGCCTGGACAACAACACGGCGAGCCGAGCCGGATTCGCCCCCTGCTCCCCGGCCAGAGTCACCGTCCCATCGATCACGTCCTCGATCCTGCCCGGATCGATGCCGGCCCGCTGCAGCAGTCCGTCGATGGCGAAGGCAAGCAGGCTGTCGGGACGCTGCTCGCGTAGCGCGCCTGCGCGGCGTCCGAAAGGCGTACGCAATGCTTCGATGATTACGGCTTCAGCCATCACCATGCTCCTTTAATTTGCAAAATTCGGGCGGCGGCTCACTCCGGATAGCGGCTGAACCGGATCGTCTGCTTCTGCATTCCCTCCAGAACAACGGAAATGCCTCCAGCGGCAATCATCCATTCCAGCCTGTGGTCACGATACTGGCGTACCACCTGACCGCTGCCCAGCATGGCGCGGAGGTCGGGCAATTTGTCCAGTGTGGCTTGCATCTGCGCCCTCACCTTTGCCACGCTTGCGCGCTCGTTGACCCGTTCGAACCAGGCAAGCAGATTGGACCCCTTTGGAGGCAGGTAACCATACCCCGCAGATCGGTTCAGGTAGGGAATCACCGCGAGATCGCCCCAGCCGAAACCATCACCATTGAACCAGGAGCGCTTGCCCAGTTCCCGATCAAGCCAGACCTGCAACCGTTCGATATTCTTCTTTCCGTAGGCCAGCAGCGTCTCCGCCAGCGCCCCGGTCGCGCGCCGATACCGGAGAACCTCGAAGGTTCCCCAGTTGTTCGGCTCGTATTGTGTATCCATCACGTCCTCGATCATGCGAACCCGGGCGCGCCCGGCCGGCGTCCCTGGCAGCAGTCGCGGGTCCGGCCATTTTTCCTCGATGTATTCCAGTATCACGGTGGAGTCGAAAACCCGGAAATCGCCGTCCACCAGCGTCGGCACCTCCGCGCGGGGATTCGCCTCCACGAATTCGCCGCCGGCCGTACCCGCCGACATCCCTTCCGGAATCGCAATTTCGTAGTCGATACCTTTCTCGTTGAGCGCGATCTTGACCTTCATCGCATACGCGGAGAGCGGATGTTCGTAGAGCTTCAGCATTTTTCCTCC
>JBKJUC010000160.1:0-3872 GCA_046590325.1 Burkholderiales bacterium
TCGTGCGCGGCGTTACATTGAGCCGCGACGCCGCATCGCGGTCGATGTTTAGCGTGGTCTGCAGCCCACGGTCTTGGGTGTCGGTGTTGACGTCCACCAACTGCGGAAGTTGTGACATCGCCTGGCGGATGCGCGGTTCCCACTCGCGCAGCTCTTCAAGGTCGTCCGCCTGGAGGGTGTACTGGTACTGGGCTTGGCCACCGCGGCCGCCGATGCGGATGTCCTGAACCGGCTGCAGGAACAGGCGGGCACCGGCCTCATTCGCCAGTTTGCCGCGCAGCCTGGCAATAACCTGGTCGGCGCTCATGTTGCGTTCGGAAACGGGTTTCAGTGCAATGAACATGCGCGCCGTATTGCGCTGCCCGCCGCCAGTGAAGCCGATGACGTTTTCCACCGCCGGGTCGTTCTGCACGATACCGACGAAGTCCGCCAGTTTCTGCTGCATGGCCTGGAAGGAAATATCCTGGTCGGCCTGGATCGAACCGGAGATGCGTCCCACGTCCTGTTGTGGAAAGAAGCCCTTGGGCACGATGGCGTACAGGTAGACATTCAGGCAGACCGTGGCGAGCAGCACAATCATCATCAGCGGGCCATGTCGAAGCGCCCATCCCAGGGAGCGTTCGTAGCCGCGGCGCATGCCGTCGAAGCCGCGTTCCAGCATGCGGGCGAAGCGGCCCTCTTCATGGTCCGTATCCCGGCGCAGCAGGCGCGCGCACATCATCGGGGTAGCCGTGAGGGATACGAACATCGACACGAGTACCGCCACGGAAAGGGTCACGGCGAACTCGCGGAACAGGCGGCCGACGATGCCGCCCATGAGCAGGACTGGAATGAACACCGCAATCAGGGACAGGCTCATGGAAACAACGGTGAAGCCGACTTCGCGCACGCCGGTCAGCGCTGCCTGCATGGCCGGCATGCCGTCCTCCATTTTGCGGGAGATGTTTTCCATCACCACGATGGCATCGTCAACCACGAAGCCGGTTGCCACCGTCAGCGCCATCAGGGACAGGTTGTTGAGGCTGTAGCCGCACAAGTACATGACGCCGAAGGTTCCGAGCAGGGAGACCGGCACGGCCACTGTAGGGATCAGGGTCGCGCGGACGCGGCGCAGGAACAGGAACACGACCATCACCACCAGCGCGACCGAGATCATCAGGGAGCGTTCTACTTCGCGCAGGGACGCGCGGATCGTCGGCGTGCGGTCCATCAAGATGGCGAGGTCGATGGCGCTGGGAATCGATGCGCGCAGTTGCGGCAGGGCCGCCTTCACGCCGTCGACGGTTTCGATGATGTTCGCACCCGGCTGCCGGTAGAGGATCACCAGCACCGAGGGCTTGCCGTTCGCCAGTCCCGCGTTGCGCAGGTCCTGCACCGAGTCCACGACCTCGGCGACGTCCGACAATTGCACGGCCGCGCCATTGCGGTAGGCGACGATCAGCGGCATGTATTCCGCGGCGGCCAGCGCCTGGTCGTTGGCGCCGACCTGCCAGTGGCGGTCGCCATCCTCGACAAAGCCTTTGGGCCGGTTGGCGTTGGCGGCGGCAATGGTGTTGCGGACTTCCTCGGTGCCGATACCGTACTTGTGCAGCGCGGAGGGATTCAACTGCACGCGTACCGCAGGCAGCGAGCCGCCGCCCACCGTAACCTGGCCGATGCCCTGTACCTGGGACAGTTTCTGGGCGAGGATGGTCGAGGCCGCGTCGTACATCTGGCCGCGTGTCATGGTTTTCGACGTCAGCGACAGCAGCATGATGGGCGCGTCCGCCGGGTTTACCTTGCGGTAGGTCGGATTGTTCGGCAGGCCGTTGGGCAGCGCACTGCGTGCCGCGTTGATCGCGGCTTGCACGTCCCGTGCCGCGCCATCGATGTCCCGATTGAGGTCGAACTGCAGGGTAATGTAGGTGGAGCCGAGCGAACTCGACGAGGTCATCTCGGTGATGCCGGCGATGCGTCCCAGCGCCCGCTCGAGCGGCGTCGCCACGGTGGCTGCCATGGTCTCCGGGCTGGCGCCCGGCAGCCCCGCCTGCACCGAAATCGTCGGGAAATCCACCTGCGGCAGCGGCGAAACCGGCAGCAGGCCGAAGGAGACGATTCCGGTCATCGCAATGCCGATCGTCAGCAGCGTCGTTGCGACCGGGCGCTGGATGAAAGTGGCGAAGAAATTCATGCCACCTCACCGCGTCCCTCTCTCCCTGAAGGCGGAGAGAGTGAAATGGAGAAATCAAAGGCGCTCATGCCCGTTCCTGCGGGCGGCCGCTTGCGCGGGCGCGATTGGCCAGGCGGTCGAAGGCGAGATAGATCACGGGTGTCGTGAACAGCGTGAGTACCTGGCTCACGATCAGGCCGCCGACCATGGTGATGCCCAGCGGCTGACGCAGTTCGGAGCCGACGCCACCGCCGAGCATCAGCGGCAGCGCACCGAGCAGGGCGGACATCGTCGTCATCAGGATCGGTCGGAAGCGCAGCAGGCAGGCCTGGTAGATGGCATCGCGCGGGCTCTTGCTTTCATTGCGTTCGGCATCGAGCGCGAAGTCGATCATCATGATGGCGTTCTTCTTGACGATGCCGATCAGAAGAATGATGCCGATGATGCCGATGATGCCGAGGTCGGTGTGCGAGATCATCAGCGCAAGCAGGGCGCCGACACCGGCCGAAGGCAAGGTCGAGAGGATCGTGACCGGGTGGATGTAACTTTCGTACAGCACACCCAGCACGATGTACATGGTGACGATCGCGGCCAGTATCAGGATCAGCGTATTGTTCAGGGATGACTCGAAGGCCAGAGCCGCGCCCTGGAAGCTGGTGCGCATGCTGGCCGGAAGGCCGAGCCCCTTCTCCGCCGCCCGGATTGCGTCGACGGCTTCGCCCAGCGAATAGCCATTCCCGAGGTTGAACGAAACCGTGGTGGCGGGAAACTGGCCGATGTGGCTGATCACCAGTGGTGCATTGCGCTCGATTACCCTGGCGATCGTCGACAGCTTCACCGGCTTGCCGTCGTTGGAATTGACGTAGATGTCCGCGAGCGCGTCCGGCCCCTTCTGAAAATCCGGATGGACTTCGAGCACCACGCGGTATTGGTTCGACTGGGTAAAGATGGTCGAGATCTGGCGCTGGCCGAATGCGTTGTACAAGGCATTGTCGATGGCCGAAGGGGTGATGCCCAGACGGCTGGCGGAAGCGCGGTCGATGTCGACGAAGGCCTGCAGACCCTGGTCCTGCAGGTCGCTGGTCACATCCGCAAGCTGCGGTTTGTTGCGCAGGCGCTCCACGAGTTTCGGCACCCACAGGCTGAGGTTGTTCGAATCGGCGTCTTCCAGGCTGAACTGGTACTGGGTGCGGCTGACCCGGTCTTCGATGGTCAGGTCCTGCACCGGCTGCATGAACAGCTCGATGCCCTCGATCCGCGCAAGTTCCGGCTGCATGCGCCGGATCACCTCGGTTGCATGCAGGCCGCGCTCCTTCAGGGGCTTGAGGTTGATCAGCATGCGGCCGCTGTTCAAGGTTGCGTTGGTGCCGTCCACGCCGATGAACGACGTGACGCTGGCGACGGCCGGGTCCTGCAGCACGGCTTTGGCTAGTGTCTGCTGCCGGTCCGCCATGGCGGCGAAGGAAATCGATTGCGGTGCTTCTGATATCCCCTGGATCAGGCCGGTGTCTTGCAGCGGAAAGAAGCCCTTCGGCATCCATACATATAGCAGCACTGTTAGCGCCAGGGTCCCGGCGGCCACCATCAGCGTCGCGGCCTGGCGGTCTAGCACCCAGTCCAGGGCGCGTCCGTAGCGCGCAATGACGCCGTCGAAGAAACGCCCGCCTGCTGCGGCACATTCCGGAAAACGAACAGAGCCGCTTCTATCGCGCCGGCGGGCGTT
>JBKJUC010000263.1:0-3687 GCA_046590325.1 Burkholderiales bacterium
GTCCCAGACGTAGCGGCGGCGTTGGTCAGGCGAAAAATGGCGTGTTTGTCGCTATAAAACGCGATCGGCCGGCCGTGGCGGGTCAGATAGCGGCGGGTAGCCGCGAAGTAGCTGAAGGTGGTTTCCGTGGGCGTGAAGAACAACTCGCCCAACTGCCCGGTGGCATCGTCGATGTAGACCAGCAGATTGCCGGCCGGGGCGCGGTCTTCAAACCAGGCGAAGGGCGAGCCGTCCAACTGCACCAACTCCCCGCGCCGGGGTCGGCGTTGGCGCAGTTGATGGACTTCGGATTGGTTAGGCCGCTGGGCTTCCCAATGGCCGTCCGTCACCATGAGCTTGCGGACGGTCTCGACCGAGAGCGTCAGGCCATGCACTTCGGTCAACTTCTCGTGCGCCAGGGTGGGGCCAAAGTCGGCGTAGCGTTGCGCGATCATCTGGCGGGCTTGATCCTTCACCTCTGCTGCCAAGCAGTTGTTGCTGGGCTGGCCGCGCCGCTTGGAGAGGAGGGCTTTAGCGCCTCCAGCCCGGTAGGCTCGCCACAGGCGCTTCGCGAAGCGTGGCGCACGGTCAAGTTCAAGTGCTCAGCGGCTTGCGCTTGGGTAATCTGCTTGGTCTTGAGTTGCTGCATCACTTCGGTGCGACTCAGTTCGTGCGGGCTCATACTGATCAGTTCGTTCACTTTCTCCGGGTCCTTTCATGGTTGGGCCCTTGCCCATCGATACCATGAAAGAGTGTCCCATGACTGGCTCCCGGCGCCAGTCAAAAGGGGACACTTCAACTTTGGAGAAAGGGGACATTACTACTCACCATTCGCGTAATGTCCGGCAACTATTCTGAATTCTCGGCCAGTGAACGATAGATGTCGGGCGACAAGCCCAAGAGTTCCAGGATGCGCACTTGTAGGGCAGTCAGCGGAGTCACATGGCACACGATGCGCTCCGGGAACTGAATGACCGTCAAGGTAATTTTGGAAAACGCGCGCAACAATCGCTCCGTGGTCGGAATCGCGGTGGCCTTCTTGGGGTTCTCCAGGTGCAGGCCGACCAGTTCGGCCGACTCGCGTTTGAGGGCCCGGCGCACCGCGAACTCGATGAGCGTCAGTAGACGCAGGGCAATGGTCAACAGGTGGATCAACCCGACGACTTGGTCGTCGCGCTTGACGAACAAGGGGCTCAGCGACAGCGGGACGCCTTTCAAGCGATGAAAACCCCGTTCCACCAGCCACTCGTCCCGATAGGTTTCGACCGCTTCGGCCAGGGTCAAAGCCTGGGCGGGGACATCGGTGGCATACGCGCGCCAACCGAAGGTGTCCGTCAGCGCGGTAATCTCCGCTTCGTGGCGCACGACAGCGGTGAGCTGATAGCGCACCTGCTCCACAACGCGTTGCGGGCGGTCGGCGGCCCCACGGCCGCGGCCGATGAAGCGGGTCTGCTGTTCGACTTGGCGTTCATAGGTGTAGCTCAGCAAGCCGTCGACGCGCTGGGTGTGCACAATGGCTTGGGCCGCTTGGACCAGCGCCGCTTCCTCCTGGATTTGGCGTTTGCCGCGGCCGCGCGGCGGCGTCAGCGCTTGCAGTTTGGTCGTGGCGGTCGCCAGGCGTTGCTCCAAACCCCGTTGTTGCGCGTGGGCGTACGCTTGCGAGTAGACGACCAACACGCGCGCGCTCCAGGCCACCGGTTTCCCATCGACCGCGGCCGTGCAGGCGCGGGTCGTTTCGTAGCCTTGCACCAGTGGCCCGGCCTGCCCCTGGGCGTCGGTCAGCGGGATGGGCGTCAACGGCTGGGTCCCGTTCAAGGCGGCCTGGACCCAGTCGCGCATCTGGGCCCGGGTGTCGCCCACCAGTGCCAAGGGAGCCAAATAATGATGCCCGTGGGCGCGCACATAGGCGCGGGTTGCCAACGCGCTCAACTTGCAATCGCCCACAAACAGCAACCCGGCCTGGGTCACGATGGTCAACAGCCGCTGAATGATGGGAATGTACAACCCGTCATCCGCTTGTTCCCCCGACACCACATCGGTGGCCAAGGGCAGCCCCAACGGGCCCAACACCCCTTGCATGACTTTCACTTGCAACAGCGCCGGGTTATCCTTGCTCTTGCCAAACTGGAACAGGCTCGTTTCGCCCCCGGCGTGATAGCCCGACACAGTCGTGGCGTCCACCCGCACGCACTTTTGTTCCAGGTCGTACACGCGAATGGTCGCCTGGCCCAACTCCCGCTCAATCGCATGCCAGTACGCCGGGTGGCTCAACTCGCGCAACACAATCGTCAGCCGGTCGTCGGTGAAATCCGTGTCGCGGATACTCTTCCCCGTCACCCGCTCCAAGGCCTCGCGCGCTTGCGCCACCCAATCGCGCACGGTCAACTTGCGATGATCGCCCTGCGACACGATGTGCGCCAGCCAAATCGTCGCCACCCAGCCCCAACTCAGACCCTCCTGCAGCCAATGGCGGGGCAGCTGGCGATCCAAGATCTCCGGCAGACTCAAGCGCAACATGATATGGATCAACAAGACTACGTCGTCTATCCGTTCAGTCGTGAGCGTCAGTTCGGTGGCCATGCCCGCAGCTTACCAGGGAATTCGGCTTTCCTCCGGCGATTACGCGAATGGTGAGTAACGTTGCATCAAAAGAAAAAATTACCGAGACATTTTCCAAAGTTTGGCGATTTTCTGGTCAATCTGACACCGCAGTTGCGCCGGATTGAGTTGGATTTATGACTGCCTGAGCCGGGCTTTGGCCGGAAAGGCAATATCGTCCCGCTCGATCACGCGTTGGTAGGGGGTCTTGGCCGGATCATAGCGCTTGAGGGTCTTGTTGCCAATACGTTCTTTCGCAATCAACTTGACCGAGGGCTGAAAGTAATTGATATAGCGCCGCAAATCCGCATACACACTTTCCAGGAGCTCATATTCCTCCGGCGTTTCCCAGCGGTCATAGCCCACCGTGTGGCGCACGACCGACCAATTCTTCTGCTCGACATGCGCTTGATCGTTTTTCTTGTAGGGCCGCGACCGGGTAAAGGTAATTTTCTCGGTGAGGCAATAGCGATAGAGCAACTCGTTGATAAACTCACTGCCGTTGTCGGAGTCAATGCCGAGCAGCGGAAAGGGCAGGCGTGGGCGCATGCGCTGGATGGCGTCTGAAACGGCCTGTTGCGAGCGGTGCAACAGGGCCGTGACGTCGGTCCAGCCCGTCGCCAGGTCGGTGCAGGTCAGCGTATTCAGGTATTGCCCATCGGTGCGCGGGCCGCAGTGCGCGACCAGATCAATTTCCATGAACCCCGGGCGTTGGGCGTCCCATTCGGTAAAGGTGCGGACGGGGATGAGGGCTTTGAGCAAGCTCCCCGGTTTAGTGGTACTCAAGCCGTGGGCCGACGGGAGGCGGAAGGGGCGTAAACAGCGGTCAATGCTGGCGGAGCTAATCGTCAACAGGCGTGCTTTGGTCCCTGGGGCGAACGTGATTTCTTGGCAGCGTTCCAGCACGGTAATCGCTTCGGGCAAGTAGGGTTGGAGCCGTTTGGAGCACAGGTGCCCATAGATCTCCCAGATCTGCACCAGGGCCTCGACCACCTCGCCCCGATAGAGCGTGGGATAGGGGTTGGTTTTTCTCTTAAGGAGATTTTGACTTGGCCTTGGTTGTTTGAGTGCGCGGATCGCATATTTTCGATGGTAGCCGCTACTCGCTAC
>JBKJUC010000095.1:0-32840 GCA_046590325.1 Burkholderiales bacterium
ACCACGATGTCGATGCCTTTCATGGATATGCCGCAGCGTAAGGACGTATCCCCCTCGATCACGAGTAGCCCGCCATGCGCGGCCGCACCGGCGGAGACCGAAGCGAAGCCCTTCACGTGTACGGTTCCGGACGTCATGCCTTCCGCGAGTCCCGGACCGGCATTGCCGCGGATGAGGATGCGAGCAAGCTTGTTCATTCCCCCGGCGTAGTAGCCGGCATGACCGTCGATCTCAATTTCTACCGACGCATCGACGCCCACGGCGATGCTGTGCGCGCCGTCGGGGTTGAGGATTCTTACTTTCTTCACGCCGCCGAGGCCGTGGTGCAGGAACTGGTTCAGTTCGCGCAACGATTGCCTGGCCAGGTCGAAAGTGGCGGTATCGGCCGCGATGTGCGGCGCCTGCGCTAGGCTCGCCATACGTAGATCTCCTCGGGCATCGGCTCGAAAATCCTGGCGTTCTTAACGTCGGGCAATCTTGCCAGCGAGCGGAACTCCGAGGAGATCGCCACGTAGTCGTCGGTCTCGGCAATGATCGCGGGCTTGCACGCGAACGCATCGCGGACCAGCGCCAGTTCGTCTCGGGTTCCCATCAGGAAAGTGTAGAAGCCGTCGAGCTCTTCGAAACCGCTGCGGATTGCGGCCTCGAGATTGTCACCTTCGCGCATGCGCCATTCGAAATAGCGGCAGGCGGCTTCGGTATCGTTGTCGGTTTCGAAATCGATGCCGAGCGGCTCCAGCTTGCGGCGGATCTGATAGGGATTGGACAGCGAGCCGTTGTGCACCAGGCACCAGTCCTCGCCGGCCGTGAATGGATGGGCGCGGTCGGGGGTCACCGCGGATTCGGTGGCCATGCGCGTGTGGCCCACCAGGTGCGAGCCCTTAAGCTGCCGGAAGTCGTAGCGCTCGGCCACTTCCGCCGGCGCCCCGACATCCTTGTACAGATCGATGTACTGCCCCGCCGAGAGCACGTGCAATTCGGGGAATTGCGCGCGGATCCATTGCTTCGCCCCCGCGACCGGGGCCGCTGTTTCGAGCACGCCGTGATTGGCCTGAACGTTCAGGACGGTTTCGGCGCCGAGTACAGCTCGCGCAGCGTTCTCGAACGCAGCCCAGTCGAACGTGCCCGTACCCGAGTACAGGCTGAGCTTGCGCCTGTCGTCGGCGACGGGCGCGGTGAATACCGCCATGCCCGCCGAATCGGGCCCGCGCTCTGTCATGCCGATGAGCATCGGCAGCATCAGTTCGCCCAGCTGCTCGCGCAGCTCCGGTTTTTTCACCAGCAATCCCACGATTCCACACATAGTCTCTACCTCACTGATTAGCTCTCAACGCAGAGGACGCAAAGGACGCGGAAAAGGACAGACCCGAGAACTGCAATCCACAACAAGAGAGATGACTCTGTCCGTGCCTTCCTTGAGGCCCTGGCTCAGCACTTACTCTGCGTACTTTGCGTCCTCTGCGTTTGGCGCTTGTTCTAAAAGAACTCGACGTAGCGGTCGCGTTCCCAGTCGGAAACGTGACGCGAGTACTCCACCCATTCCATGCGCTTCAACGTCAGGAATTCCTTTGACAGTTCCTCGCCAAGCGCCGAGCGCAGCACCTTGTCCTTCTCGAATTCATCGAGCGCTTCCTTGAGGTTCTGCGGCAGGATCTCGATCCCGGCGCGCTTCAGTTTCTCCGGGGACCATTCGTAGAGGTTCTCGTTGATCGGCTTGCCGGGATCGAGCTTGCGGTCAACACCGTCCATTCCCGCGGCGAGGATGGCGGCGCTGGCGAGATAGGGATTGCAGGAACCGTCGGGCAGGCGCAACTCGAGACGGCCGTAAGGCACGCGCACGCACGCGGTGCGGTTGTTGTTGCCGTACGTGATATAGGCCGGCGCCCAGGTTGCGCCCGACAACGCCCGTCCCACCACCAGCCGCTTGTAGGAATTGATCGTGGGAGCAACGATCGCCGTGAGTGCCTTTGCGTGCGCGAGCACGCCGCCCATGAAGTGATAGGCCATTTTCGACAGGCCCAGGCCATTCTTGTCCTTGTCGTCGTGGAACAGGTTCTTGACCTTATTGTTGCCGACGGAAATGTGGAAGTGCGCGCCAGTGCCGGTGCGATTGGAGAACGGCTTGGGCATGAATGTCGCAATCATGCCCATCGACTTCGCGATTTCCGATGCGGCCATCTTGACGAAAATCAGGTTGTCGGCCGATGTCAGCGCGTCGCCGTAGGTGAAATTGACCTCGAACTGGCCGTTGGCATCCTCGTGGTCGATCTGGTAAACGTCAATGCCGACGGCCCGCAAGGCGTCGGTCATCGCTTCCAGGAAGGGCAGCGAACGCGCAAGGCCCTTGTAGTCGTAGCAGGGTTTTTCCAGGAGGTCGGTATCGTCGACCGGTGCCAGCGCGCCGCTTTCGTTGCGCTTGAGCAGCATGAACTCGGGTTCGATTCCTGTGTACAGGGTCAGGCCGCGCTTTGCCAGGGCATCGAGCTGGCGTTTCAGCACGACGCGTGAGCAGTACTCGTAAGGCGCGCCATTGACATGGCCGTCGCATGCCATGCGTGCAAAGCCCGGCATCCAGGGAATCGGCGTCAGCGTGGACAAATCGCCCCGGGCCATGTAGTCGGGACCGTGCGGTCCCATGCCGAATCCCCAGAGCGCAAACCCGGCAAAGCCGGCGCCGTCCTTGAGCACCATGTCGAGATGCTCGGCGGGAACGGCCTTGGCCTTGGCGGCGCCGTGGATATCCACGAACTGGGCCAAAATATACTTAAGCTTGTTGTCCTTCAGATATTTTTTAGCCGATTGGGGTGACATTGCGCTTGCGCTCCCTTGTTTGAGATTGATGACCCGACCCGCCGCTCATTTCAGCAGGGTTTCCGTTCCGATCACACCACCACCCAGTTCCGTCGCCATTCCCGAGAGCGTCTCCCAGAAATACTGCGCAAAGGTCGGGTCGCACCAGATTCGATAGCACGGCAATTTCCGAAAGTGCGTGCGGATCACGATGACACCGACACCGATCATCTGGGTCATCACCGTAACGCGCCGTTCCGGATCGATCTCGACGAAATTCACGTTGCAGGTCTGCGCGAGAAGTTCATTGCTGCGTTCACCCGCGAGCAGGATGCCGGCATCCTGGCGGATCACCGGATACACGCCCGCTGTGCCGGTTCCGAGCGCGATTCGCGTGCTGGTGGCCATGCCTCCCGCGGCGCTGTCCTCGAGGAAAAATTCGCTGCGCCCCAGGCGGGCGATCACGCCGTCATCCGGCAGCGCCGTCCAGGTATTCGCTTCCGGCGGGACCGGCACCTCTTGTGCGACCAGCCATTGCGCCGCGGCCGGGCCCTTGAGGCCGGACTTGGGCAGGCAACTGAGATCCGCGAGGGCCAGGGTTTCGATTGCAGCGTCTGCGCCGCCTACACGCGAGGCCGTGCGCATTCCGTGCGATTCGCCCCACACAGGCTGAAGCGTGTTGAATGCATCGTGCAAAGGGCTGGTACGGAGATAGTTCATGCGGCCTGCCTGTCCTTCGCTTCTTTCTGCCGTTGACCTGCCGGATCGTAGAACGGGATTTTCGCGACGGCGGCCTGCACCATTCGCCCGCCATCAGCGCGGATGAAGAAGTGTCCGCCTTCGGCCGCGAGTTCAGGGGCGACGAAGGCCAGGCCGACATGCCGCTCCAGCGAAGGGCTGAACGCGATACTGGTCACGCGGCCGGCAATGTTGCCGTCGCGGATCACCAGGTGGCATTCCTTCGGCGCTTCGTTCTCTCCCATTGCATCAAGCACGAAACCGACCAGTTTCGTCCTGGGCGTTTTGCGCTGGATGATTTTGAGGCTGCGCTGGCCGATGAAATAGGGCTTATCCATTTTCACGGCCCATTCCGACGAAGCGTCGAAAGGCGTGGTCAGGCCATCGGTATCCTGGCCAATGATGATGTGTCCCTTCTCCAGGCGCAGCAGCCGCTGCGCCTCCACGCCGAAGGGCCGGATGCCATTGACACGACCCGCCTGCGTCAGCGCATCCCAAACGGCGCACGCGCCATCGGCGGGAACATGGATCTCATAACCCAGCTCTCCGACGAAACCCACGCGCATCAGCCGGGCAGGAACGCCCGCCACCTCGGCTTCGCGCACCGCAAGGTAGGGGAAGGCGTCGTCGGCCAGTTCCAGATTGGTGACGCCTGCGAGTACGTCGCGTGACCGCGGCCCCGCCAGGTTCATGGCCGCATAGGCACCGGTCGCATTGACGATCCCGACCTTCATGCCCCACATCGTGTTGAGCCGCGTCATCTCGCGGTAGACATTGGCTGAACCGGTCGTGGTGGTGGTGAAGTAGAAGCGTTCCTCGCCCATACGCGCCACAACACCGTCGTCGATGATGACGCCGGACTCGTCCAGCATCAACGCGTAGCGCGTCATGCCGACCTTGAGGTTGGCGAAACGTCCCGCGTATATCCGTTCCAGAAAAGCGGCCGCGTCCGGGCCGGAGATTTCCATCTTGCCCAAGGTGCCCACGTCGATGATGCCGACCGACTTGCGCACCGCCATGGTTTCTTCGCGCACGATTTCCGGCTTCAGCTTGCCGCGTTGCCTGTAGTACTCCGGGCGCAGCCACGCGCCCGCCTGCATGAAAACAGCGCCGTCCTTTTCGTGGCGGGAGTGCAGCGGCGACAGTCTCTGCGGATGAAACCCGCGGCCCGCGAGGTGCGACATGGCCACCGGATGGAAGAACGGGCGTGACGTGGTGCTGCCGACCTCTCCCGGCGCCCTGCCAAGAATCTTCGCCAGGATGCGGATCGCATTCATGTTCGAGTGCTTGCCCTGGCTGGGCCCCATGCCCACCGTGGTGTAGCGCTTCAGCAGTTCGATGTTGTCAAAGCCTTCCTGCGCCGCATTGAAGAAATCCTTCAACTGCAGGTCCTCGTCGAAATCGACAAAATTCTTTGCGTCCGGATGATCGAATACCGGATATGGATGGCTGGGAGATATCGCTGCGCGCGCGACCGGAAAAGCAGGCGGAGCCGAATACCCGAGCATTATCGCTGCCTCGTTGCCGGCACGCCGCCCGTCGAGAATCCGATCATCAAGCGCATAGACGCCGTTGACGCGGCCGGCGGCCAACACGCCTTCCGGCAATGTCTGCGGCAGGAACTGCTGAACCGTTTCGTCGAAGCGCATGGCAGCGCCAGCCTGGTAAAGAAGCGCGGCTGCGGGCGCGTAGCCCACGCTCATGAGGATGCCATCGCAGGCGATTGTTTGTTGCTGTTTGTCATCGAGCACACCGTCAGCACGCAGCGGGCAAATCACGGCAGCCCCCACACCATCGCCTTTGGGCCGTGCTTCGTAAATGCCTGTGCCCCGATGGATTCGAACACCGGCCTGCGCCAGCCTGGTCGCTGCGTCCGATGAGTCAGTGGCATTGCGAAGATCGACCACAGCCTCCACCTTGACGCCATTCGCCAACAGATCGAGCGCGGCAACATAGCCATCTTCATTGGCGGTCAGCACGACAGCAGACTGGATGGGCTTGACCGCGTACCGATAGATCAGGCGTTGCGCGGCGGAAGCCAGCATCACGCCAGGCAGGTCGTTGTTGTGGAATACCGCCGGCTGCTCGAACACGCCGCTGGCCACGATGACCGCGCGTGCGCGCATCTTGGTCATGCGTTTTAAGTCCACCAGAGGCACCCAATGATCCGCGTAATAGCCTGCGGCAAACGTGCCCGCGCGGACGCTGATGTTCGGATGCGACAGAATCCGGCCTGCCAGTTCGCTCAGCACGCCAGCCGATACCTCCAATCCACCAAGTTGATAGCCCAGGCTGCCCCCGATGCGGGCATTTTCGTCGACGATGACGACTTTGGCTCCGGCATCCGCTGCGGCAAGCGCCGCCGAAAGACCGGACGGACCGGCACCGACAACCAGCACGTCGCAGAAATCGTAACGCTTCGGCGTGCGTAGGTGTGGCGTGGAAAAATCAAGTTCGCCAAGGCCGGTGAGCCGGCGGAACACCCGCTCCCAGAACGGGAACAACGCACGCGGCGTATGAAAAGCCTTGTAGTAGAAGCCGACGGGAAACAGCTTTGCGAATTTGTCCAGAATGCGTGCGCGGTCGTATCTGACCCCGCCGAAAGTATTGACGGAAACCAGGCGCATGCCGTTGCGCAAAGGCGCCACGTCGCCGCGCACGTTCAGTTCCGGACCGTCCTGCAGCAGCGCATTCACGTCGTGGTTGGCAAGGGAGAGCACGCCGCGCAGCCGGTGATACTTGAAGCTGCGGCCGATCGCCTTCACCGCGCACGCGCTCAAGGCGCTGGTGATGGTGTCGCCGGCAAAGCCGTGCAGGGGCTCGGCCTCGAACTGGAAGTCGATACGGACCGCGCGGTCTATCCATTCGCCTGCTACTGGAGGCAGCCGGTTACTCATGATTGCGGTACTTCTCCGTACAGATAGGTGTTCAGCACCTTGTCGGCCGCCGTGTCGCGCTCGGCGATAAACCAGATGCCGCTCGCGATGTGCAGCCACCATTCCTTCTTGGTCCCGGACGCGCCGTTGCGATTGAACACATAGTCCGCCCATTGCGCGTCGGAGCATGTGTCCGGATCCGGCATCGGCCGGATCTCGCCTGCATAGTGGAATTCCGAGACCGGTCTGAGGCCGTTGATCGGGCAGCGCAGCAGTTTCATGGGTGGAACCGAAGTCCTTTCACCGCAAAGGCGCAAAGGGCGCAAAGGAAAGCAAGAAAGGAAGCGGATAGGCCTGGATTGAAGGAATTGACCATGTGTGCTCGTAGAATTGCGTCTCGTCTAAATGTTGTCCCAGTACTGCTTTTCTTTGCGCCCTTTGCGCCTTTGCGGTGAAAAATTCTTGATAACTCAGTGCCCGACCGACGCGGCACCCTTCTCTCCGGTCAGCTCGTAGTTGGCGAAGCGCGCCAGGCGGAAGCTTTCGATCAGCGGATGGTCGCGATCGTTTGCCACGGTGTACGCCATGGTCTTGCCGGATACTGGCGTCGCCTTGAAACCCCACGTTCCCCAGCCGGAGTCGAGATAGAAACCTTCCAGTGGCGTCTTGCCCATGATCGGCGCGAAGTCCGGTGTCATGTCCGCCATGCCCGCCCATTGCCGGTTGATCTTCGCGTGCGACAGGAACGGGAACATGTCGAGCATATGCGCAGCGAGCCCCTCGACGAAATCGAGCGTCGAACGGGTGGAATGCAGTTCGTAGGGATCGAGCGATGCGCCCATTACCAGCTCACCGCGGGCCGACTGGCTGACGTAGATATGCAGGCTGCCGGAGACCAGAATCGGATCGAGCCAGGGCTTCATCGGTTCGGTCACCATGGCCTGCAGCGGGTGGATGTAGATCGGCGTGCGGATATCCACCATGTTTGTCAGCCGGGGCGTGGAGCCAGCGACTGCGCACAAGACTTTCGGCGTGGAGATGTTGCCGCGACTGGTGCGAACGCCGGTTACGCGGCCATCGCGAACATCGATGCCCAGCACTTCGGTCTTCTGGTGGATTTCGACGCCGCGCCGGTCGGCCCCACGCCCATAGCCCCAGGCCACGGCGTCGTGCCGGGCAATCGCGCCGGGGGCGTGATAGAGCGCGCCAAGGATCGGCGCATGTCCGCCGCAGGATAGATCAATCTGCGGGCAGGCTTTCTCGACGTCTTCCGGCCCGACCAGTTCGCTGTCCACCCCGAGGTGTTTGTTGACCTCTGCCCGCCAGCGCATCGTGCGCACGGCCGAATCCGTATGCGCCAGGGTGAAATGGCCTCGGGTTGAATAAAACAGGTTCAAATCGAAGTCGGCGGCGAGGTCCTTCCAGAGTCTGACGGACTCGTCGTAGAACGCCACACCCTCGGGCGTCAGGTAGTTGGAGCGGATGATCGTGGTATTTCGGCCGGTGTTGCCGCCGCCGATGTACCCCTTCTCCAGAACCGCAATGTTCTTTATCCCGTGGTCCCTGGCGAGATAGTAAGCGGCCGCTAACCCATGTCCCCCGGCACCGATGACGACCACGTCGTAAGCCGGCCGCAAGGTTTCGTGCGCACGAAACATCCGGCCTTCCGGGTAACGGGAGGCACCGGCGAAGCGCAGCAGGCGTAATGGCATGGCAGTCGAACGAGCGGTTTTTTTGAGAGGGGATTTGCAGTCATGGTGAATTTTTTACATGGCCAAGTCAACACCGAAGGGAATCTTTGTTAATCGTCAGGAAACAAATAACCTTCGCCTGGGAATCGGCGGGAAAGACCCGTCTGCTACAATCCCGCCGACTTCAACTCTTTGACGCACATGAATTTACAGGCTCGCAATGAATCGTCGGGCAGCGCCGGGATCGTCCCGCCCGGTTGGCACGCAATAGACCAGGGAGCGGTACCGGAATGAAGATCGCCTTCATCCTCGATCCGCTCGAGGAGATCAAGACCTACAAGGATTCCTCGTACGCGATGATGCGCGAAGCGGTTGCGCGTGGCCATGCGTTGGCAGAGATGCAGCAGGAAAACCTGGTGTGGCGCGAAGGCAAGGTGGTCGGCTACGCGCGGGAGCTGACGCTGACAGGGGACGACAAGGACTGGTATCGGGCCGCGGAACGACGGCCCGTGCCGCTGGAAGAATTCGACGCGGTGATGATGCGCAAGGATCCGCCATTCGACATGGAATACATCTACAGCACTTACCTGCTGGAGTTGGCGGAGAAGCAGGGCGCCCGGGTAATCAACAGCCCGCGGGCAGTCCGCGATCACAACGAGAAGCTCGCCATCGCGAAGTTTCCGCAATTCACGGTGCCCTCGCTGGTCACGCGTGAACCTGCGCTCATCCGGGAATTCCTCGCGGAACACGATGACATCATCCTCAAGCCGCTGGACGGCATGGGCGGCGCTTCCATATTCCGCATCAATCGCGCGGATTTCAACATCAGCGTCGTAATTGAAACGCTCACCAATCACGGTCACCGCTCCATCATGGCGCAGCGTTTCATTCCTGAAATAACAAAGGGTGACAAGCGCGTGCTGGTCATCGATGGCAAGCCAGTCCCCTATTCCCTGGCACGAATTCCCAAGCTGGGGGAGACCCGCGGCAACCTCGCCGCCGGCGGCACCGGCGTTGCGCAGCCGCTTTCAGCCCGTGACCGCGAGATCGCTGAAGCACTGGGCCCGGAACTCAAGGCCCATGGATTGCTGTTGGTTGGACTGGACGTGATCGGCGACTGGCTGACCGAGGTGAACGTCACCAGCCCGACCTGCATGCGTGAGATCGCCGACCAGACCGGTTTCAACGTGGCCGCCCTGATGATCGATGCGCTGGAAAGATTGGTGGGCAGCAAGGGATGAGTACTTCGGGAGGGCGAGAGCCTTACCCCTCACTCCCCGCCCCTTACGTACTTGAGCCAAAGTAGAATCCCCATTGTTACCGGTCAGCCACACGGATCCATGATAGGAATTCTGATCATCGCCCACGGTACCCTGGGTGAAAGCCTGATCCATTGCGCCAGCCATGTCATGGGCAGCCGGCCGCCGCACCTTACGCAGATCGGTGTCAGCATCCAGGACGATCCGCAAGTGGTGCTGCCGCAGGCGATAAAGCTGGTCCGCAGCCTCGACCATGGCGCCGGCGTGCTGGTGCTGACCGACGTCTATGGCGCCACGCCGAGCAACATCACCGGCAAACTGCTGATTCCCGGCAAAGTCGAAGGCGTGGCCGGGGTGAACCTTCCGATGCTGGTTCGCGCGCTGACTTATCGCAACGAACCGCTGAGAACGGTCATCGCAAAAGCCATTTCCGGCGGGATCGAAGGCGTGATGCAAATGCCCATGGCACAAATGAAAAATGCAGCAACAGGAAATTGAGATCGCCAACAAACTGGGGCTGCATGCGCGTGCCTCGGCCAAGCTCACCCAGCTTGCCGGCAAATTTACTGCCGAGGTCTGGATATCGCGCGACGGCCGCAAGGTCAACGCCAAGAGCATCATGGGCGTGATGATGCTGGCCGCCGCCAAGGGCGCCGTCGTCGTCATCGAGACCGATGGTCCCGACGAAGCCGACGCCATGCTTGCCCTTGTGCAGCTGATCAACGATAAATTCGGAGAAGGGGAATAAGACAGGATTGAGGATCGGGGAGTGAGGATTGAGTCAGGCTTTCTCGATCCGCAATCCTCAATCCCCAATCCCGCATTTTTATGAGCTTCACCATCCACGGCATCGGCGTTTCAGGCGGCATTGCCATCGGGCATGCCCAGCTGGTGTCGCACGCGCAATTGGAAGTCGCTCACTACGAAATCCCGAAGGCCCGCATCCCCGAAGAGAAGGCCCGCTTCGACACCGCAATCGTCACCGCGCGCGCGGAACTCGCCAGCCTTGCCCAACACATTCCCGTCGGCGCTCCCGCCGAGTTCGAGGCCTTTCTCAATCTGCACCTGATGATCCTCGATGACCCGACGCTGTCGGAGGCGCCGAAGCAGCTCATCGAAACCCGCCAGTGCAACGCCGAGTGGGCGCTGAAGCTGCAGATGGAAGCGCTAATAGAGCAGTTCGAGCGCATCGAGGACGGTTACCTGCGCGACCGCAAGTCCGACGTCATCCAGGCGGTGGAGCGCGTGCTTAAAGCGCTGATTGGCCGGCCGGGCCAGTTGCTCGACCGCAGCATGCCAGAGGAGAACAGCATTCTGGTCGCACACGACCTCTCTCCCGCGGACGTGATCCTGTTCAAGGGGCACCAGTTCGCCAGCTTCATCACCGACGTCGGCGGCGCCACATCGCACACGGCAATTGTCGCGCGCAGCCTGAACATTCCCTCGGTGGTGGCACTGCACCAGGCGCGCACGCTGATCCGCGAGAATGAAATGCTGATCGTGGACGGCAATAATGGCGTCGTCATCATCAATCCCGACAGAACCGTGCTCGCGGAATACAAGCTGCGACGGGAACAGCTGGAACTCGAGCGCACCAAGCTCAAGCGGCTGAAAAAGACCAGGACCACGACCCTCGATGGCACCAGCATAGAACTGCACGCCAATATCGAACTGCCCGACGATGTCGCCGGTGCGCGTGAAAACGGCGCCGACGGCGTCGGCCTGTTCCGCACCGAATTCCTTTACCTGAACCGCGGCGACCTGCCCGACGAGGATGAGCAGTTCGAGGCCTATCGCCGAGTGGTTCAGGAAATGGACGGCCGCCCGGTCACCATCCGCACCTTCGACTTGGGCGCCGACAAACAGATCGACGCCGCGGAGCGCGTTGCTCCCAATCCCGCGCTCGGGTTGCGCGCCATCCGCCTGTGCCTGGCGGAGCCGCAGATGTTTCACCGTCAGTTGCGCGCCATCCTGCGCGCATCGCATTACGGCAAGGTCCGCATCCTGATCCCGATGCTGTCGTCGGCGCACGAGATCAATCAGACCCTGCATCTGATAGATGAGGCCAGGCACAGCCTCGATGAGGACGGCATTGCCTATGACCCCAAGATTCCGGTGGGCGGCATGATCGAGATTCCGGCCGCGGCGCTGTCGCTGTCAACGTTCACGCGCAAGCTGGATTTCCTCTCCATCGGCACCAACGACCTGATCCAGTACACCCTGGCGATCGACCGCTCCGACGACGCCGTCGCCCATCTCTACGACCCCCTGCATCCCGCGGTCCTCAACCTGGTCGCGCACATCATCCGCGGCGCGAACCGCGTCAACGTTCCCGTGGCGGTATGCGGTGAAATGGCGGGAGACGTGCGCCTTACGCGCGTGCTGCTGGGTTTTGGCCTGCGCCAGTTCTCCATGCATCCGGCCCATCTGCTTTCGGTCAAGCAGCAGGTGCTCAAGTCCGACCTCGGGCAGGTCATGGTGCTCGCCCAGAAAATGCTCAAGAGCGATGATCCGGAGAAGCTGGAGCAGCTTCTCGTCCGGATGAACCGCTGATTTCCATGCTGCAGAAGATTCGCGGCGTGCGCCAGGATGACGACTCGAAGGAGCGCGCCTGGTTCCAGGACGAATACTTCGACCTGTTCTTGCGGACGGGCCTGGCGGGGGAAGTCGTCGCGTTCCAGCTTTGCTACGACCGGACAGCCAACGAACGCGTGCTGGTATGGAGCGAGGCAGGTGGATTCCTGCATCGCCGCATCGACGACGGCGAACACATGCCGGTCAAGAACATGTCGCCGATCATGGTGTCCGACGGGCGTTTTGCGGCGGGTGGCATTGCGGCCGAGTTCTATCTGCGGGTCGGCGAGCTGGATGCAAACGTCCGCGAGTTCATTCGCCGCAAGATCACTGAGGCCGGTCTTGCACTGCCCGCAGCGGACACTGTTGCATGACCGGTCCGACGCATGCGCATTAATTCCGAGCAACTGCCGCAGCATCTCGCGCGCGGGCTGAAACCGCTTTACACCATCGTCGGCGACGAAATGCTGCTGGCACTCGAGGCTGCGGACAAGCTTCGAGCGGCTGCCTTGGCGCAGGGCTTCGACGAGCGCCGCGTCCTGATCGCCGAATCCGGCTTCGAATGGGGCGAACTCGCAATGCTCGGCAACAGCCTGTCGTTGTTCGCGCCGAAACGGGTGATCGACCTGCGCATTCCCACCGGAAAACCCGGCAAGGAAGGCAGCGAAGCGCTGCAGAAACTGGCCGCGCGGCTGCCCGAAGACACGATGGTCATGGTCTCCCTGCCGGGACTTGACCGGCAGACGCAGGCATCGAAATGGTTCGAAGCGCTGGATGCCGCGGGCGTCACCGTGAATGCCTCCGCCGTGAAAAGGGAAAAGCTGGGCGGCTGGCTGACAGAGCGTCTGGCCCGGCAGAAGCAGAGCGCCGATGCGCAAACGCTGGAGTTCCTGGTGAGCCGCGTCGAAGGCAACCTGATGGCGGCATTCCAGGAACTGCAGAAACTAGCCTTGTTGTTCCCCGCCGGACCGCTGCCGTTCGAACAAGTCAAGAATGCGGTGCTGGACGTTGCCCGCTACGACGTGTTCGAGATCGGCCCGGCGCTGCTCAAGGCAGAGCGCGCCCATTTCGTGCGCATGATGGACGGCTTGCAGGGGGAAGGCGTGGCCGCGCCTCTGGTTCTCTGGGCAATCGCCGAAGAAGCGCGCGCCATGGCGAAAGTGCAAGCCGCCCTCGATGCCGGCCAGCCGCTTGCGCAAGCGATGCGCGATGCGCGTGTGTGGGGACCACGCCAGGATCTCATGCCCGCGGCCCTGCGGCGCCTGACTTCGGCCCAGTTGCTGGCTGTTCTCAATCACGCTGCGATGGCCGACCGGATGATCAAAGGCCTCGCAAGCGGCGACGTCTGGGATGCGCTTATGCAACTCGGACTCGAGCTGACGGCCGCGCCTCTGCAGGGCCGGCAGCCGCCGAATAAGGGTAAAATCGGCACGGTCGACAGAGGATAGATGGTGGACATCCAGTCATACATGCATTCGGTCGGTCGCGCGGCTCGCGCAGCTTCGCGCGACATGGCAAAGGCCGATACCGCCGCCAAGAACCGCGCCTTGCTGGCGATGGCCGATGCCATCGCGCGTGACGTCGCGCGCCTGCTTGACGCCAACCGCAAGGACGTCGAAGCGGCCAAGGCCAAAAGCCTTGAGGCCGCCATGGTCGATCGCCTGACCTTGACCCCAAAGAGTGTTACGGCCATGGCCCAAGGCCTGCGCGAGATCGCGGCATTGCCCGATCCGGTCGGCGAAATTTCTGCGATGAGCTACCGCCCCTCCGGCATTCAGGTCGGCAGGATGCGCGTGCCGCTCGGCGTCGTCGGCATCATTTACGAATCGCGCCCGAACGTAACCGCCGACGCCGCCGGCCTGTGCCTGAAGTCCGGCAACGCGGCGATCCTGCGTGGTGGATCCGAGGCCATCAACTCGAACCAGGCGATCGCCACCTGCGTGCACGAAGGCCTGCGCAGCGCCGGTCTTCCTGAATCGGCGGTGCAGGTGATCGAGACCACAGATCGCGCCGCGGTCGGCGAACTCATCACGATGAAGGACTACGTGGACATCATCGTGCCGCGCGGCGGCAAGGGCCTCATCGAGCGTGTCTCCAGCGAATCACGCATTCCCGTGCTCAAGCACCTGGACGGCGTCTGCCATGTCTACATTGACGACGGTGCCGACATGGACAAGGCGATCCGGATCGCGGACAACGCCAAAACCCAGCGCTACGGCACCTGCAACACAATGGAAACCCTGCTGGTGCACAAGGACATCGCAGCTCAGGTGCTGCCACCGCTGGCGAAGATCTATGCGGACAAGGGTGTCGAACTGCGCGGTGACGCCGCGGCGCGCGCAATCGTCCCGCAGATGAAGCTTGCAACCGAAGAGGACTGGTACACCGAGTACCTGGGTCCCATCCTCGCCGTGCGGATCGTGGACGGCCTCGACCAGGCCATCGACCACATCACCGTTTATGGTTCGCAGCACACCGATGCGATCGTCACCGAAGACGTCTCACGCGCGCGCCGTTTCCTGCGCGAAGTGGATTCCGCATCGGTGATGGTCAATGCTTCGACCCGGTTTGCCGACGGCTTCGAATTCGGCCTAGGCGCTGAAATCGGCATTTCCACTGACAAACTGCACGCACGCGGCCCGGTGGGACTGGAAGGCCTGACGTCCCTCAAGTTCATCGTGCTCGGCGACGGACAGGTCCGCGAATAGACTTCCGCAACACCCGCGGCAGCATAAAAACAACGAGGAGTTTCATGAGCAACATGATCGAGGTGAAAGTCCCCGACATCGGCGATTTCAAGGGCATCCCGGTGATCGAAGTACTGGTCAAACCCGGGGACGCGGTCAACAAGGAAGACGCGCTGGTCACGCTGGAGTCCGACAAGGCGACCATGGAAGTTCCCGCGCCGGTTGCCGGCACGGTGAAGGAACTGAGAATCAAGATCGGCGACAAGGTTTCCGAAGGAAGCATAATTCTGCTGCTCGAAGGCACCGCACCGGCAAAGGCCGAAGCCCCCGCGCAACCGCCCGCCCCGCAACCAGCAGAAGCACCCAAGCAGGCGCCGGCTCCCGCTGCTGCGAAAACCCCGCCGGCACCCGCAGCCATATCGGCCACTCCCATCGTCAAGGGCGACATCCACGCCGATGTCGTGGTGCTCGGCTCCGGCCCCGGCGGCTACACGGCGGCGTTCCGTGCCGCCGACCTGGGTAAGCAGACCATTCTTATCGAACGCTATCCGGCGCTGGGTGGCGTCTGCCTCAATGTCGGCTGCATACCGTCCAAGGCCTTGCTGCATGCCGCGCGAGTGATCGCCGAGGCCGAAGAGATGGGCCATTTCGGCCTGGTGTTCGGCAAGCCGAAGATCGAACTCGACAAGCTGCGCGACTGGAAGGGCAGCGTGGTGGAAAAATCGATACGCGGCCTGTCCGGGCTGGCCAAGCAGCGCAAGGTCACTGTCGTGCAGGGAACGGGCACCTTCACTTCGCCGCATATGATCGAAGTGAAGACGCCCGAGGGCGTCAAGAAAGTGTCCTTCGATCACGCCATCATTGCGGCCGGTTCTCAATCCGCAAGGATCCCCGGCCTGCCCTATGACGATCCGCGGCTGATGGACTCCACCGCGGCGCTGGAACTGAAAGATATTCCGAAACGATTGCTGGTCATCGGCGGCGGCATCATCGGCCTCGAGATGGCCTGTGTCTATGACGGACTCGGCTCGAAAGTCACGGTGGTGGAACTGCTCGACGGCCTGATCCCGGGGGCCGACCGCGACCTGGTGCGCCCGCTGCAAAAACGCATCGAGAAGCGCTACGAGGGGATCCTGCTCAAGACCAAAGTCACGAAACTCGAAGCCCAGAAAGACGGACTCAAGGCCACGTTCGAAGGCGAAAATGCACCGGCCCCGCAGGTTTACGACCGCGTGCTGCTGGCGGTGGGGCGACGGCCGAACGGCAAGGCCATCGGCGCGGAGGCAGCCGGCGTGAATGTCAACGAACGCGGCTTCATTCCGGTCGACAGGCAATTGCGCACGAATGTGCCGCACATCCATGCGATCGGCGACATCGTCGGCGATCCCATGCTGGCGCACAAGGCGAGCTACGAAGGCAAGATCGCGGCCGAAGTCATCGCCGGACACAAGGCGGCGTTCGATGCGCGCACGATTCCGTCCGTGGCTTATACCGATCCGGAAATCGCCTGGATGGGACTGACCGAAACCCAGGCCAAGGCCGAGGGCATCGAGATCGAGAAAGCCTCCTTCCCCTGGGCGGCCAGCGGACGGGCGCGCGCCATGGCACGCGACGAAGGCATGACCAAGCTGATCCTCGACAAGAAGTCGCGTCGCCTGCTCGGCGCGGGCATGGTCGGTCCGAACGCCGGCGAACTCATTGCCGAATCCGTACTGGCCCTGGAGATGGGCGCCGACGCGGAAGACATCGCGCTCACCATTCATGCGCACCCGACGCTGTCGGAGACCACAATGTTCGCGGCCGAAATCGCCGAAGGCACCATCACCGACCTGTACGTGCCGAAAAAATAATGATGGTGCTGGCCATGCCCGATCGGTTCACCGCGCTCATCAACCCGCCACCCGACCGGAGCGGGCCGGCCCTGTGGTTCGCCTTCCAGGGCGCGCAAATTCTCGTGATGCGCGATGCCGCCGGCGCCCGCCTGCCGAGCGTTGCGGATCCCACGGAATTGGGCCTGATGGCCACACGCAGCCAGTATCTTGGCATCCTCGGCGAACAGCATTGTTTTGCCTGCGAGCTACGCGAAGACACAGCTCCGCCCACTGGAATGCAGTTGTCAGGATTGCGGGCACTGTTCGGCGCGATGGACGATTCCTTGTTCGCATTGGCCGGCCGCGCCTTTCAGATCGTCGACTGGGACCGCTCGCACCAGTACTGCGGACACTGCGGCACGCCGACCCGCCACCGGCCGAACGAGCGGGCGCGCGAATGCCCTAGCTGCGGGCAAGTGCACTACCCCCGCATCGCGCCCGCCGTCATGGCGCTGGTACGAAGGGGCCGCGAGCTGTTGCTGGCCCGCTCGCCGCATTTTCCGCCGGGAATGTACAGCGCGCTCGCCGGCTTCGTGGAACCGGGGGAAACCCTGGAACAGACGTTGGCAAGGGAGGTAAAGGAAGAAGTAGGCATCGACATCAGTAACCCGCGCTATTTCGCCAGCCAGCCCTGGCCGTTTCCACACTCGCTGATGATCGCGTTCTACGCGGACTACGCTGGCGGCGAGATCACGCCGGACCCCACGGAGATCGAAGCAGCCGGCTGGTTTACCGCGGACCGCCTTCCGCCAGCATTGCCCGGAAAAATCAGCATCTCGCGCCGTCTGATCGATGCGGCTCTGCGGGATCTCGGCACTTCAAATTGAACAAGGGCGGCAATTCGGGGGAGGGGCCATGCTGAGGATCTGGGGACGCGACAACTCCGTCAACGTGCAGAAGGCATTGTGGTGCTGCGAGGAAATGGAAGTGCCTTACGAGCGCGTCGATGCGGGCGGCAGCTTCGGCGTCGTCAATACGCAGCAATATCGCAATCTGAATCCCAATGGACTGGTGCCTACCCTCGAGGACGAGGGTTTCGTGCTCTGGGAGTCGAACGCGATCGTGCGTTACCTCGCGGCCAAGCACAGCGCCGGCAAACTCTGGCCGGAAGACCTCAAAGAGCGTGCCGAGGCGGACCGCTGGATGGACTGGCAGGCCACCACGTTCTGGCCGGCGTTCAGGCCGCTGTTCTGGAACCTGGTGCGCACGCCCCCCGACCAGCGCGATCAGGCGGCCATGGAGGAGTCCCGGCTAAAAACGGCAGAGATCCTCGCCTATCTCGATGCGCACCTTCGCAATCGCAGCTACATCGTGGGCGACGCGCTGACCATGGGCGATATTCCGCTGGGCTGCGCAATCTGGCGCTGGGTGGGTTTGCCGATCGATCGTCCCGAACTCGCAAACGTGCAGCGATGGTTCGAATCCCTGGGGGCGCGACCCGCTTTCAGCAAGATCGTAATGCAACCGTTGACTTGAGAAATCCGCAGTCCGGATTTTCGAATGGGGCGCGCAAGCGCCCCATTTGTTTTTTCATCCGGTCTGTAACCCGCGCGCGGATTGCAGCATCCTGCGCAGCGCTTCGCCGAATTCCGCGGCTTCCGGCTCGCTGATGTGATCCTCGAAGAATTCCTTGATGGCGGCGGAGTAAACCGGCCACATTTTCCGGCGCATCGCCTTGCCGTCCGCCGTCAGCACGGCAAAGGCGCCGCGGCGGTCTTCCGGCGCGCGTTCCCGCGTAACCAGGCCCGCCGCTTCCAGCCGGTCGACCAGGCGCGTCAGGTTGCTGCGCGAGATCACGGTTTTCTCGGCAAGTTCGTGCATGCGCAGGCGCTGGCCCCCGGCGCGCTCCAACCCCCACAGCACGTCGTACCAGCCGAACGGCGGCATGCCCGCCGCGCCGAAGCGCTCCTCAATTTTCTCGACAAGCACGGCGTGCGCGGTCAGAAACAGCGCCCAGGTCGAGCCTTTCGAGGATTCCAGCGACTTGCCCATGACGGCGCAGTGTAATTGCAGCTTCAATCAATCGCAACACGCAGCGGCGCAGGGAACTTCCAAAGCTTGTTTGCGAACGGATTGGTTAGAATGCTGTCACTAATGTCCCTAAAGCATGCGCGTACGCGTACGCTCATTCGATCACAAACACATACAATCATGAATCCGATCAAACACCACTTCCGAAACGCACTCGCCGCACTCCTCATGCTGTGCTCGGTTCAGGCCAACGCCGCCGGATACGTCTCCCTGGGTCATGTCGATCTCTCGTTCTATGAGGTCACGGCCAGCCTGGTGCAACAGGTTCTGGAGCGCATGGGCTACAACGTGGGCGTGAAGAAAGGCAGCCACGCGCAGGTCTATCCCCTGCTAGGCACCGGCGAGGTCGACGTGTTCGTCGCCGCCTGGCTGCCGCATGCGCACGCCGGTTACTGGGAGGAATACAAGGACGACACGGTGAAAGTGGTCGCGCTGTACGAAGACGCGAAACTGTTCTGGGCGGTGCCGGATTACATCCCCGCCAGCGAAGTCGCGAGCGTTGCCGACCTGCGCAAGGCGGACGTCTCGGCCAAAATGCAGAAGGAGGTCCGCGGCCCCGGCGCCGACTCCGGCCTGATGATCGGCTCGAAGAAGATATTCGCCGAGTACGGCCTCGAGGAGTCCGGCTACCAGTTGATGCCCGGCAAGGCCCCGGATTGGATAGCCAATTTCAATGACAACGTCGCCGCTAAGCACTGGTTCGTCATGCCGCTGTGGCAACCGCAATACCTGAACAAGGCGAACAAACTGCGCATCCTCGACGAACCGAAGAAACTACTGGGCGGAAACGACACCGCCTGGCTGGTCGCACACAAGGATTTTCGTTCGAAAGTCGACGCGAAAACCTGGAAGGCCCTGCAACGCATGTCGCTGTCCGTTCGCGCCGTGACCGAAATGGATTACATGGTCAACGTGCAAAAGATGTCGCCGCGCGATGCGGCACGAAACTGGATGGGGTCGCATGCCGATACCGTCAATTACTGGATCTATCCCGACGCGGAAGACTGATTTCCCGGTATTTGCCCACGCACCCCACCGCTTTTTCCTCCGCCTTTCTCCTACGATTCAAAGGCTGCGTGCGGCGCAGCAAGGATTCGCTTTGACAGCCCCCGGGGGCAGGAGTAGCGTTTTCCTGCCTCCAGGCGGGTGACGCTTTCCAGGTACCACAGGTCATAGAGGCGCTGCATGAGTTTCCGCCCTACGCGATGCATCCAAAAATGCGGGCAAAGGGGAAGGAGTACAGTCATGGAGTTCAATGTACTGCAGCACTTCAAGGGTCTCGACGACCTGAGCAAGGATCTGGGCAGCGATCCTTTTGACGGCGACCAGGTCGGCACGTCGCTGTTCATGACCGGCGGCATGGGGCCGCAAATCTCGAAAAAAATGGAAGAGCGCGCCAAGGCGGCGGGGATGTCGCGGCGCAGTTTCATCCGTTCCTCGCTGGGATTCTCGGCGGCGATGCTGGCAGCAAACGAGATCACCGGCATGAAATTCTTCGAGGTCGGCAGTGCGGAGGCTGCCGACATCAGCGCGAAGAATGAAGCCATCCAGATAGCGCGCGCCAGCACCGACTTCATCATCGACGTCCATACCCACGTCTGTACGCGGCCCGGCCACTATCAGCTCGGCGTCAACACGACCGAGCGCGGTATGTGGTTCGTGCAGCTTCTCGATGACCTCGGCAAGGCCTTCGGCCTGCCGAACGGCACGCGCGACATGAACGTCGAGAACTACGGCAAGCTGATCCTCAAGGAAAGCGATACCACGGTCGGCATCTTCAATCCCTTCGGCTTCCGCGAGCACTACGGCGGCAAAGACATGATCCCCATGGAATACCAGGTCGGCGTACGCGATCGCTGGCCAAAGTCCACGGTGATGCTTGCAGGCGGGCTGACGCCCAACCAGGGCCTGGGTGAAACCCTCGAGCGGCTCAACATGTACGTCGATCAGTACAAAATCTCGGGGCTGAAGCTCTACACGTTTGACGCCACCGAAAAAAAGGGCTGGTGGTTCGATGACGAGAAGCTGGCTTATCCGATCTGGGAGGAATGCCGCAAGCTGGGCATCAAGAACATCGGCTGCCACAAGGGCATTCCCTTCGGCCAGTTCTACGCACGCTATGCGCATGCCGAGGATTTTGATGCCGCCGCCGATGACTTTCTCGACCTGAACTTCATCGCCTATCATTCGGCTTGGCCGTATCACGCCGAGCTCGCGGCGCTGAAGGGCTTCAAGCCACAGCGCAAAAACCTGTATTGCGAAGTCGGTTCGACTTTTGCGGCGACCGTGACCAGCCGTCCAATGGAATGCGCGCACGTGCTTGGAACGCTGCTCCGCGACTTGGGCCCGGACTACGTGCTATGGGGTACCGATTCGCTGCTGTGGGGCAATCCGCAGTGGCAGATCGAAGCCTTCCGCAAGTTCCAGATCCCGGACCAGTTGGTCGAGGGTTACGGCTACCCGAAGATCACGGACGAAATCCGCCGCAAGGTGTTCGGTGAGAACGCGGCACGCCTCTGGAACATCGACAAGAAGGCGGCCATGCAGGCCAAGGCTGAAATCATGGCTACTGCATTCGCCTGATCGCCGATTTCCTTCTCAGCAGGGGCCGGACTCGCGAGATCCGGCCCCTTTTTGATCCACAGCGCGCCGAGGGTATAGCATGCCGACTTACGAATACGCCTGCGATGGCTGCCGCATCATCTACCAGACCCGCCACAGCATGAACGATCCCGGGCTTGATAACTGCCCGGCCTGTGCCAGTACGCTGCGCAAGGTCCTTTCAGCGCCCTCGCTAAACACGGGGAAGCATTCCAGTCCGACCGCGGCGAAGTACTCGAAGCTGTCGGAGAGCGACGAAATTGCCAAGGAAAAGAACCTGCAGAAAGTCTACGAGACGATCTGGGTGCCGCCTGAAGTCAAACACAGTCCGTGGGACCACGATCACTGAAGGCGTCGGCATGCGGCCTCACGCTGGTCGCATTCCTTGCGGCCGGCAACGGCGAACTGCCCAATCCCGCCTTGCTTTCCGCCGGGAATTTCACGACGCTAGAGAGCGGCGCCAGCGCCTTCTCGGTGCCAGTCGCCACGCTCGACACGGAGCAGCTCGCGGGTTTTCTCAAGGGCAGGGAGCAATTCAACGAAGCCTGGGTTGTCGCCCCGGACCCGTCGGGTGTCTGGGGACTCGGCCCGACATTCAACGAAGACCGCTGCGCTCGCTGCCATGAGAACAATGGCCGCGCCGCCGCTGTTGCCGATAATGGCGAGGCGGAACTCGGCGCGCTCGTCAGGCTGAGCATCCCGGGGCAAGCTGAGCATGGCGGACCGAAGCCGCATCCGGTCTATGGCGACCAGTTGCAGAACCGAGGCATCGCAGGACGAGTCCCCGCCGAAGGCCGCGCGCTGGTTGCGTACCGCGAACGCAAAGCCAGCTTTGCCGACGGGGAAACGACCGTACTGAGAAGGCCCGAAGTCCAGCTTGCAGACATGCAGTTCGGCGATCCGGGTGAAATTACGATGCTGTCCCTGCGCATCGCGCCCGCCATGGTCGGCCTCGGCTTGCTGGAAGCCGTTCCCGAAGCCGCACTGATCGCCATTGCCGACCAACAGGGCAGGCATGGCATCAGCGGTCGCCCCAACTATGTTTGGGACGAAGAGGCGGGACGGATGGCGCTCGGACGCTTCGGCTGGAAAGCGGGGCAACCGAACCTGCGCCAGCAGACAGCGAGCGCATTCCTCGGCGACATCGGCGCGACATCGCATTTTTCCCCCGAGGAAAACTGTCCCGATGCGCAGGCGCAGTGCCGGGACATTCCCTCCGCAAGCAAGTGCGGCGGACAGGGCGGCTGCACCGGCAATTACCGGCCCGAGGTAGTTCCCAGCCGCTTGAGCAACATCGCGCTGTATTTGCAGGCCCTTGCCGTGCCCGCGCGACGCGATGCGGACGATGAAATCACAAGGCGTGGCGAACGGCTGTTCTCGGCTGCGAACTGCAGTGCCTGCCACGTGGCGGAAATGAAAACGGGCAGCAAAACCGCCATCGCCTCAGCCGCGAACCAGGTCATTCGGCCCTACACCGACCTGCTGCTGCACGACATGGGCGACGATCTGGCGGATGGCCGCCCCGAGTATCAGGCAAGCGGCCGGGAATGGCGCACGCCGCCTCTCTGGGGCATTGGCCTGTTGCGGACGGTGAATGGCCACGGCGACCTGTTGCATGACGGCCGCGCGCGCAATGTCACCGAGGCAATCCTTTGGCACGGAGGCGAGGCCGAAGCGTCACGAGATGCATTTCGCGCGTTTCGCAAGGTTGATCGTGAAGCACTGGTGAAGTTCGTGGAGTCCTTGTAGACAGGATGCGCTAGACGACCGCGGCGCGGTGAAGTGCTTCGATCTGCGCGGAAGAGTATCCCGCTTCGCGCAAGATTTCGTCGGTGTGCTCACCCGCCCCGGGCGCACGGCGTTCCACCGAGAATTCGTACCCGCTCATTTTCAGCGGCGGCGCGAACTGCAGCGCGCCGCCTTCGCGCGAAATCATTTCGCGCGCCTGCAGTTGCGGGTTTTCGAGGCAGTCCTCGAGCTTCAGCACCGGCGTCACGCAGCAGTCCTCGCCGGAGAATTTATCGACCCAATGACTTTGCGGTTTCCCCTCGAAGATTCTGCGCGTTTCCTCCAGACCCCACTGCGCATCCTTCTGGCGGAGTTCCCAGTGACAGGCTTTGAGATCGGGGCGCTCCAGCACATCGCAAACGCGCTCCCAGAATTTTCTTTCCAGCGCGCCGACCGCCATGTGCTTGCCGTCGGCAGTGCGGTACACGGCATAGCAGGGCTCGCGGCCGGTAAGGAAATCCGCGCCGCGCTCATTTACCTTGCCGGTTGAAGCCACGGCCGCCAGCGCCTGCAGGTTGTGCGCCAGAACGCCGTCGGTCATCGACACATCCACATACCGCCCCTGTCCGCTGCGTTGCGCATCGAGCAGCGCCGCCAGAATTCCCATTGCGGGCACGACTGCGCCGCCGAGGATATCAGCGACCTGCAGGTTCGGTATCGCCGGGTCGCCGCCCGCGACACCGACCTGGTCGACGAACCCCGCGTAGCCGCAATAGTTGACATCGTGGCCTGCGAGGTTGCGATAGGGCCCGGTCTGGCCGTAGCCTGAGATCGCGCAGTAAACGATGCGCGGATTGACCTTGCTGCAGGCGGCGTAACCAACGCCGAGGCGATCGACCACACCCGGGCGAAAACTCTCCACGACGACGTCGGCATCTTTCGCCAGCTTCAGGAAGATTTCGACCCCGGCCGGCTGCTTGAGGTCGAGGCGCAGCGCGCGCTTGTTCCGATTGATCGCGAGGAACACGGGGGCTGTCTTGCCGGCTGCCGCACCAAGCGTGCGCGCATAGTCGCCGGCGCCGGTGTCTTCAATCTTGATGACATCGGCGCCGAGATCCGCCAGATGCAACGTGCACACGGGACCCGGCAGCAGCCGGGTCAGGTCGAGGACGCGGATCCCGGTTAGCGGTTTAGCTCTCATCGCCGGTCAGCCCGCGATTTCTTTCCTGGGTCCGGTATAGAACTCTGGATAGCGCTTGGCGATCACCGGGCTGTCCGAGGCCCAGGCATGACAGGAATCGATCAGCGTCGGGCGCTTGCGCACCCCCTGTTCACGACTGCGTTTCTCGCGCAGGGAATAAACCGTCTGGAATGCCGTGGTTGCGATCGGCCCGAGCAGTTCCAGCAAATGTGTGCAGCCTTTGGTGCCTCCCAGCAGTTCACGCGTTTTCTGTGTCCAACCGGCCTTGATGGCCAGTCCCTTGAGCGACTGGAAGTTCGGCGTGATGTCGCCGCACATGCTGTAAGGACCCCAGACGGTCTGCGCTTCCACATCGACCACATTGAGATCGTCATCGACGGTGAGGCGCAGCCACATTTCGTGCAGCGGCTGGCCGGCAGGCGTGGAGCCGCGGTCGAGGTCCTTGAGGTCATAGCTCTTGGTATCGACCAGGTGGCCTTCGATGTCCCAGAGCCCGTCTTCGCGACGGTAACCCATGCAGTCGACCCGGCGGTGATGCATCAGTTTGCGTGCAGCAGGTGCGGATAAAGCCATTTGCGTTTGCAATCCCTTCAGTTGTCCAGCGTCGCCCAGCGCCGCTCGTCGAGGCGTCCGAGCACTTCGAGTTTCTCGGGTACCGTGTAATCCATCCAGTCTGCTATCTCGGCGAGCGTGCGCAAGCATCCGCGGCACAAGCCCGTCTGCGGATCCATCTGGCAGACGTTCACACAGGGCGAAGGCACTTCGGCCGGCTTCGCGCTCAAGCGTTGGCTTTCTCGCGCTTGAGAGCCAGCGCACGGCCAGCTCGCGAAATCGTCGGCCGCTTCAGTTGCGTGCAAATGAAGTCCGCCGCATCCAGCAGCCGGTTCATGTCTACGCCGGTCTCTATGCCCAGGCCATCGAGCAGGTAGAGCACATCTTCGCTTGCGACGTTGCCGGTCGCGCCTTTGGCATAGGGACAGCCGCCGAGACCTGCAACCGAACTGTCGAAGGTGGCCACACCCATTTCCATGGTGGCGACGATGTTCGCCAGGGCCTGGCCATAAGTGTCGTGGAAATGTCCCGCGAGTTTTTCCACCGGCACTTTCTTCGCCACAGTCTCGATCATGCGCTGCGCCTTGGCGGCCGTGCCCGTACCGATGGTGTCGCCGAGCGAGACTTCATAACAGCCCAGGTCGAGCAGCCGTTTCGAAACTTCGGCGACGCCTTCGGGCTCTACCTCGCCCTCGTAGGGGCAACCGAGCACCACGGACACATAGCCGCGCACCCGCAGGCCATGGTCCTGTGCCGTCCTGCACACCGGCTCGAAACGCTCGAAGGATTCGGCAATGGAACAGTTGGTGTTGCGTTTCGAGAAAGCTTCCGTCGCGGCGGCAAACACCGCGATTTCCTCGGCCTTTGCCGCAAGCGCACCTTCCAGGCCTTTCATATTGGGAACCAGCACCGGATACGAGACGCCGGGCTTGCGGCGGATGCGCGCCATGACTTCAGCCGCATCCGCCATCTGCGGCACCCATTTCGGCGATACGAAGCTGCCCGTCTCGATGGAGGCAAAGCCCGCATCCGACAACCGGTTCACCAGCTCGACCTTCACATCGGTCGAGACCGTCCCCGGTTCGTTCTGCAGGCCGTCGCGCGGACCCATTTCCACCAGTTTCACGCGCTTTGGATAGTTCATGCGTTGTCTCCCGCAGCCTCGAATTCCAGCAATTGCGCGCCCTCGGCCACCTGTTCTCCAGCAGCGAAGTATATCTGGCTCACCTTGCCAGCCCTCGGCGCGGAAATGGTGTGCTCCATTTTCATGGCCTCGACAATCATCAGGGCCTGGCCCTTGGCCACCGTATCGCCGGCACCCACCAGTACCTGGATCACACTGCCTGGCAGCGGCGACACCAGCCTGCCGGACGGATCTTCTTCCTCGATCGCAGCGGCGGCCTCGAACTCAAGGCGGTGGCTTGATCCGTTGGCAAAGACGGTCAGCGCGGCGCCCTGGTGCACCACGGTCGCTCGCAGGAGCAATCCCGCGAGATCGGCTGTCATCGTCCCGTCATCGCCTGCTTCGCCGGAAACCAGCATGCGCCCGCCGGGGAGTTCAAGCTCGTAACCCGCCGCCCGATAGTGCGCGATGATTTCAATCCGCCTGCCGGCGTCGAGGAACACGAAGGTGTGATGGTTATCCTCGTTCAGGCGCCAGGCATCGCGTGAATGCCAGGGTGAATGAGGGTCCGTGGAACGTGCAGCAATCTGCGCCGCCTCCCGGTCCACCCGCAACAATTCGCTGAGCACCGCGACGGCCAGCACCGGATCAGTTACAGGCGCTGGCACCGGGAACAGTTCGCTTCGATTGCGTTCGATGAGTCCGGTATCGAGCAGTCCCGGTTCCTGATGCGCCAGTGCAAAGGCTCGATGACCGGTCACCCTGGAGAGAAAGGCGAGATTGGTCGTGAGGCCAGCGACTTCGAACTCCCCCAGCGCGGCACGCAGGCGCTGCAAGGCCGCCGGGCGATCGTGGTCCCAGGCGACGAGCTTGGCGATCATCGGATCGTAGTGCACGCCGATTTCGTCGCCCGACTGCACGCCGCTATCAATGCGCACGTGTACCGACTGCCGCGGCTGGCGCAAATGCGCGATGCGTCCCGCGGCGGGCAGGAATCCCCGCTCGGGATCCTCGGCATAAACGCGCGCCTCGATGGCGTGGCCTTTGATCGCCAGCTCTTCCTGCGCAAGCGGCAGGGGTTCGCCGGCGGCAACCCGCAACTGCCATTCGACCAGGTCGAGGCCCGTGATCATTTCGGTGACCGGATGCTCGACCTGCAGGCGGGTATTCATTTCCATGAAATAGAAGCGGCCGTCCTCCTCGGCAATGAATTCCACCGTTCCCGCGCCCACGTAGCCGACCGCCTTCGCCGCCGCAGCGGCGGCGGCCCCCATCTCGCGCCGCCGTTGCGGCGTCATGCCGGGAGCAGGCGCTTCTTCCAGGATCTTCTGGTGACGGCGCTGTACCGAGCAGTCGCGCTCGAACAGGTGGATGCACCCGCCCTTCATGTCCGCGAAAATCTGCATTTCAATATGACGCGGGCGCGTGAGGTATCTCTCGATGAGCACTCGGTCGTCTCCGAACGACGAGGCCGCTTCGCGTTTCGCGCCGGCCAGGGCTTCGGCGAAATTCTCCGCGTTGTCCACGATGCGAATGCCCTTGCCGCCGCCGCCGGCGGAAGCCTTGATCAGCACCGGATAGCCAATGCGGCCGGCTTCCTTCTGCAGCCGCGCAAGATCCTGGGCATCGCCGTGATAGCCGGGCACCAGCGGTACTCCGGTTTTTTCCATCAGCGCCTTGGCGGCGCTTTTCGATCCCATTGCCTCGATCGCCGCAGCCGGCGGACCGATGAATGTCACACCCGCACGCGTGCAGGCCTTGGCAAATTCCGCGTTCTCGGAAAGGAAACCGTAGCCGGGATGAATAGCCTGGGCGCCGCTTCTCCGCGCCGCATCCAGGATGCGGTCGCCGCGCAGGTAGGAATCGCGTGGATGCGCCGGCCCGATCAACCAGGCTTCGTCGCAGCTTTTCACGTGCAACGCGCCGGCATCGGCTTCGGAGTAGACCGCGACAGTACGGATGCCGAGCCGTTGCGCCGTCCGCGCCACCCGGCAGGCAATCTCGCCACGGTTGGCTATGAGAATTTTTTCAAACATCTGCAGTTCCAGTTAACCGCCAAGGCGCCAAGGAAGATCGACAGGAATGATTTCCATGAGTTGGGGCATCAACGCCAGAACCCTGTTCGAATTTTTCAACTACTTCGCTACCTTGCGCACATAGGGACAGCCTCATTCCGAAGTCCTTCTTGGCGTGCTTGGCGTCTTGGCGGTTCATTGCTTGCTGTTCACTTCCAGATGTTGTCCACATTGTCCGGAGGCAAGGGTTCGGGACGGCCGCCGGGTTTGCGCGCCAGTTCCTGGTGCAACAGGGCCGCAAGCAGGAAGCACAGGGTGAACAGGACGAGGCCGACAAAGCTCGCTGCCATTGTGATGTGGACAACCGTCTCCTGGACCCCGCTGCGCGCTTCCTCGGCCGCCTCCCAGCCGGCATGCATGGCAAGGGCGATGTCTGCCAGCCCCTGCGGGTCGGCGCTGCGGACATCGGCAAGGATACGATCGTAAGCTGGTGGCCTGGCGCGGTAGTCGCCCGTGTACTTCCACAACCAGGCGCCCGCAGCCAGATCAAGCAGGAATACTGCGAAGCCAAGCGCGCAGAACATCATCAGCAACTTGGCCTTTTGCGAATCCGCGGCCGGGACTCCATTTTCTTCCCGCTGCACGATCAGCTCCAGTCCGGTTTGCGCTTCTCGAGAAAGGCGGCGATGCCTTCGCGGCCTTCGGCGCCCACCCGTATGGCCGCAATGCGGCGAGCCGTATCCTCGATCAGCGCGTCGTCAAGCGCATGGCGGCTGACGTCGGCGATCAGCTTCTTGGCGGCGGCCAGCGCATTCGGTCCGCCCTTGAGCAAATGCTCGACCATGTTGCCCACCGTCTCGTCGAGCTTGTCCGCCGCGACCACTTCATGGACCAGGCCGATGCGTCTGGCCTCTTCGGCACTGAAGCGCTCGGCGGTCAGGAAGTAGCGATGCGCCGCGCGCTTGCCGATGGCGGCAACGACGTAAGGGCTGATGACCGACGGAATCATTCCGAGCCGGACCTCCGACAGCGAAAACAGGGCTGCTGTCGATGCGATTGCGATATCACAACAAGCGACCAGGCCCACGCCGCCACCGAAGGCAGAGCCCTGGACTCGCGCGACAGTAGGCTTGTGCAAGCCGTGGAGGGTGTGCATCAGACCCGCCAGGGCTAATGCATCGCGCAGGTTCTCCGCTTCCGAGTAATGCGCCATGCGCTTCATCCAGTTGAGATCGGCGCCGGCGGAAAAACTCTTGCCGTTGGCGGCGAGCACGATCACGCGTACGTCCTGCGCCTGGTCGAGCCGTAGCAGTTCCGCGGTCAGGTCAACGATCAGAGCATCATCAAAGGCGTTGTGCATATCCGGCCTGTTCATGCGGACAGTGGCGACGCCGTTCTTGATTTCGATTTGCAGCATGTCCTTAATCATCCTGAAAATATAATTTCATCTCAAAGAATAATCACCGCCAGGGGCGGTAAATGGTTTTTTAGGATTATGGTTCTTCAGTATCGTCAATCCGGCGCAAAGCGCTTTGCGACTTCCTCCAGCATGACCTCGGTCGCGCCACCGCCAATGGACTGGACCCGTGCGTCACGCGCCAGGCGCTCGATGGCGGTCTCGCGCATGTAGCCCATGCCGCCGTGAAACTGCTGGCAGCTGTACAGCACTTCGTTGACCAACTCCCCGCCCAGTGCCTTGAGCATGGACACTTCGCGCACGCAATCGCGGCCCTGTGTCACCAGCCAGCCGCAGTGATAGAGGAACTGCCGCGCCGCGTGGGTTTTCGCCTCCAGCATGGCCAGCCTTTGCCGGATCACCTGCTTGTCGAACAGGACACCGCCAAAGGCCTTGCGCGTTTTTACATGCTCGACCGTCAACCTGATTGCGGTCAGGCAGTGACCCACGCACATCGCCGCAGCCGCAATGCGCTCGGTCTGGAAGTTCTTCATGATCGAGTAGAACCCGGCGTTCTCCTCGCCCAGCAGGTTTGCCGCCGGAACACGGCAATCTTCGAATACCAGTTCCGCGGTGTCGGAACACAACCAGCCGGTCTTGCTCAGCGCGCGGCCAACGCGAAATCCTGGCGTGCCTTTTTCCACGATGAAGATGGAAATGCCACGGGATCCCTTTACGTCCGGATCGGTGCGTACCGCGACGAAGTAGACATCGGCGAGCACCCCGTTGGTGATGAACATCTTGCTGCCGTTGAGCACCCAGCTGTCGCCATCGCGCCGGGCGCGTGTGCGAATGCCCGCCACGTCGGAGCCCGCATCCGGCTCGGTGACCGCCACCGCAGTGATCTTTTCGCCGCGAATGATTGCCGGCAGGTACTTGTCGAGCTGCGCCTTTGAACCGGCGTTCACAAGGTGGGGCGACGCCATGTCCGTATGCACTAGCACGGTCACGATAAAGCCGCCGAAGGTGCTGCGCGACAAGGCATCCGCAAACACCAGCGAAGTCAGGGCATCGGCGCCAGCGCCGCCATATTCCACCGGATAGGTAATGCCGAACAGTCCGAGTCCGCCCATCTTGCGCAGGACTTCGCGCGGCACATGGCCCTGTTCCTCCCATTTCGCGCCGTGCGGTTCGACTTCCTTTGCGAGGAAACGGGAAACCTGCTCGCGCAAGGCAAGATGTTCCTCCGTCAGGTAGATCGATTCCATGCCGTGGTGGGAAGTGTGAGCATCCATGGTTACATCCTGAACACGCCGAAGCGCGTGTCCTCGATCGGTGCGTTGAGTGCTGCGGAAATGCCAAGGCCGAGAACCATGCGGGTGTCCGCCGGATCGATGACCCCGTCGTCCCACAAGCGCGCACTGGCGTAGTAGGGATGGCCCTGGATCTCGTACTGCGCGAGGATCGGTGCCTTGAAGGCCTGTTCCTCTTCGCTGCTCCACGACTTGCCGGATTTCTCGAGGCCGTCGCGCTTGACTTGCGCAAGGACGCTCGCGGCCTGTTCCCCGCCCATTACAGAGATGCGCGCATTCGGCCACATCCACAGGAAACGCGGCGAGTACGCCCGGCCGCACATGCCGTAGTTGCCGGCACCGAAGCTGCCGCCGATGATGACCGTGAACTTCGGCACTTTGGCGCAGGAAACCGCGGTTACCATTTTCGCGCCGTTGCGGGCGATGCCCTCGGCTTCATATTTCTTGCCCACCATGAATCCGGTGATGTTCTGCAGGAACACCAGCGGAATCTTGCGCTGTGAGCACAGCTCGATGAAATGCGTACCCTTGAGGGCTGACTCCGAAAACAGGATACCGTTGTTGGCGACGACGCCCACCGGATACCCGTGGATGTGCGCAAAGCCGCACACCAGGGTGGTGCCGTAGAGCGGCTTGAATTCATCGAGCTCGCTACCATCCACGATGCGGGCGATGACTTCGCGCACATCGAAGGGCTTGCGTGCATCGGCGGGAACGATTCCGTGCATTTCAGCGACGTCGTGCAGCGGTTCCCGGGATTCGCGGATATCGAGCCCGGGTTCCTTGCGAATGTTCAAATGCGAGACGATGCGACGCGCGAGATCCAGGGCATGCTCGTCGTTGAGCGCGTAGTGGTCCGCCACGCCGGAGACGCGGGTATGCACATCGGCGCCACCCAGTTCCTCGGCGCTGACGACTTCGCCGGTTGCCGCTTTCACCAAAGGTGGTCCGGCAAGGAAAATGGTGCCCTGATTCCTGACGATGATCGCTTCATCGGCCATCGCCGGGACATAGGCACCGCCTGCGGTGCAGGAACCCATGACGCAGGCGATCTGCGGAATCCCCGCGGCCGACATGTTGGCCTGGTTATAGAAAATACGGCCGAAATGCTCCCGATCCGGAAACACTTCATCCCAGGTGGGAAGGTTGGCGCCGCCGGAATCTACCAGGTAGATGCAGGGCAGGCGGTTTTGCTGCGCGACTTCCTGCGCGCGCAGGTGCTTCTTCACGGTCATCGGGAAATAAGTCCCGCCTTTCACCGTCGCATCGTTCGCCACGATCACGCATTCGCGTCCCGATACGCGGCCTATGCCGGTGACGATTCCTGCGGCAGGCACCTGGTTGCCATACATCTCCCAGGCCGCGAGTTGTGAGAACTCGAGGAAAGGCGAGCCGATGTCCAGCAGCCGGCGCACGCGTTCGCGCGGCAGCAGCTTGCCGCGGGCGAGATGCTTTTCCCGGGCCGCTTCACCACCGCCCTGCTTGACGGTTTCCACCTTGGCACGCAGGTCGGCGACCAGCGCGGTCATGGCATCGCGGCTCGCCGCGTATTCCGCGGAACGTGGATTGATCTTGCTCAGGATCGCGGGCATTTTCGTCAGGCGGCTTTTACAGGAATCGGATGGCCGGGGAGCAGGTCGTAGGGATGCTTCCAGCCAGGAATCGCGCGGATGCGTCCCAGCCAGTCGCGGATGTTGGGGTACTGATTCCAGTCCACACCCAGCTCCTCGTCGAAGAACAGGTAGCCGCAAAGGGAAATGTCCGCGATGGTCAAGCGGTCGCCGACAACATGGCTGCGTCCGGACAGGTGGGCGTCCAGGATCTTCCAGCTGGATTCGGAGCGCTTGCGGAACTCCCCCAGCACGGTCTGATCCGGATTCGGCACCAGCCTGTTCAGGAACCGGTAGGTCGCGGTATAACTGGTCAGCTTGTGGTTATCCCACAGCAGCCAGCGCAGGATCTCGCGACGTTCCGTGTTGTCGTTCCAGCCGAATCTACCGAACTGCTCGACAAGATAGTCGAGGATGACGCCGGACTGCGACAGGCGCTGTCCCTTGTGCTCCAGCACCGGGACTTCCCCCATCACGTTGATCTGCCGATACGCCGGTGTGCGCGTCTCACCATTGAAGAAATCGACAAACCGCGGCGCCCAGTCAGCACCGGCCAGTTGCAGATAGAGCGCGGGCTTGTAGGAATTCCCCGATTGGGCAAAACCGTAGACGACGTATTCAGCCATCACCAGCCTCCGGTCTGCAGCCAGCGCTCGACCTGCGGCAGCCGGTCGCAACCCCAGAACGGTTCGTCGTCGACGAAAATGAAGGGTGAACCGAATACGCCACGCTGGATCGCCGCCTCCGTTTCCTGTTTGAGTTTTTCCTTGATGGCCGGATCGGC
>JBKJUC010000111.1:0-5999 GCA_046590325.1 Burkholderiales bacterium
CTACGGCCTGTATGCCTATGCGCTTGAACTCATCGTCCGCGTCCTGGTACTGGAAATACTGCCGCTCATGACGGCGCTGTTTATCGCACTGCGGACCGGGGCCGCCATTAATACCGAAGTGGCGCTGATGCAGATCCAGAACGAACTCGGTGCGCTGGAGCGCATCGGCATCGACCCATTCCGCCTGGAACTGCTGCCGCGGGTGGTCGGCGGAACAATTTCGGTCCTGGCGCTGACCACCCGCGGCAGCAGCTCCAGGCGGAATGGGTCGATGCCGATGCGCTCCAGCGCGCCGAGTTCATTCTGGATCTGCATCAGCGCCACTTCAGTATTGATGGCGGCCCCGGTGCGCAGCGCGATAAACAGCGCCGTCATGAGCGGCAGTATTTCCAGTACCAGGACGCGGACGATGAGTTCAAGCGCATAGGCATACAGGCCGTAGGCGTTTGCGTTGCGACCCATGATCTCGATGATCAACACGCTGAACAGCGCCGAGAACAGCGCAAAACCCGGCAGGATCTGCCACGCGGTGAAGTAGATCTGCTTCTGCACGACCTGCCGCGTGGCTTTGTTGTAGGTCGAAGGCGACAGCGCGCCGATCAACGCCACGCCGGTGAAGCTGAATACCCGCGCCCAGGCATTCAGCCAGTCGGCGAATCCCTGCCCGCGGCGGGTCAGCCAGGCCTGCATCGACCTCACGACGCGGCACTCACGACACGGCACTCATGACACGGCACTCATGACAGGCGCTCACGACCGGGCCCGCTCCGCAAGGAGCTTTGCTTTCCGGCTCCACCGGTTCACTTTTCATGCGCCAGGCAACTGCGAACGAAGCCGGCCTGCTCCTGCGCCGCATTGAGCAGCACGTTCAGGTCGTTTCCGGCGAGCACCATCCTCAGGCCGCGCGCGATGTAGCGTTTGAGCGGTTCTTTGGCGTACACCCCGCCCAGCGCCGCGGTCTTGCCGTGCTTGCGGCAGGCGGCAATGACGGACTCGATCGCCGCCACCGTGCGTTCGTGTTCGATCTGGCCGGGAATGCCCATTTCCAGGCAAAGATCGTTAGTGCCGATCAGGAGGACATCCAGGCCCGGGACCGCGGCAATCTGTTCCGCGTTGGCGACGGCTTCCGGCGTTTCGATCATCGCCACCAGCAAGGTGGCCTCGTTCAGGCCGCTCACCACCTCGGCTACGGGTGTCGCGGCAAAGCCGAAATGCGGATAACCGCCCGCGATGGAGCGATGCCCCAGGGGCGGAAACCGGAAGGCATCCACCATCGCCCGCGCCTGCTCCGGCGTATCGACGTGCGGTATGACGATGCCCAACGCGCCGCCATCCAGGCATCGCGCGCCGAGCGCCAGTTCACCGGCGGATACGCGCACGATCGGCGCAATACCGGCATCCAGTGCCGCGACACAGATCGAGTAGGCGTTCTCGACGGACGTCGGCCCATGCTCGAGGTCGATGAACAGCCAGTCGTAACCCGCGGTTTTCATCAGCCTGGCAACTTCTGCGGAGCGCAAGGCTCGCACGCCCATGCCGACCGCAATGCCGCCCTGAGCCAGCCTTTCCTTAACCGGATTGACGATTTTTCCCATTGTTTTTTCCCGTTTTTGTCGCCGTTTCGTCCCTTGCAGCCCTCCCTTGACCGGGCCGGACGGTAATTCTATGCGTACCGCCGTAAACTACGAAATTCGCACGACCGGCACTAACAATATCAAGACCAATAACACCGAGGAAAGCACCATGGACAATACCGCCCTGTTCGAGCAACTGCGCCGTTTCGACACCCCCACCATCGTCAATGCCCTGGAAATCGCGGGGGGCGGCCGCGCCATCACCGGATTTACCCGCAAGACCCTGGTTGCGGCCTTCCCCGCCCTGCCCGCGATTGTCGGTTATGCCCGGACGGCCAGCATCCGCTGCTCCACCCCATTTGATCCCGCAGCACGCCGACAGATGCAGCTGGGCTACTACGAATACCTGGGCCAGCCCAACCAGCCCTCGATCGCGGTGGTCCAGGACGTGGACAGCCTGCCCGGGGTGGGCGCGTTCTGGGGCGAGGTCAATACCCACGTACATTGGGGACTGGGATGCGTGGGCGCGGTGACCAATGGCTCCATGCGCGACCTCGACGCCATGGATACCCGATTCCAGTGCCTTGCCGCAAGCCTGTGCCCGAGCCATGCGTGGGTGCAGGTCGTGGACTTCGGCAAGCCGGTGGACGTGCTGGGCATGAACGTCAAGGATGGCGAGGTCGTGCACGCAGACAAGCATGGCGCAGTTGTGATTCCGGCCAACCTGCTGCACAAACTGCCTGCGGCGATCGACCTGATGGCGCGCCGCGAAAAAGTGATCCTCGATGCGGCGAAAAAGCCGGGCTTCAACTTCGCCCTGCTGCGCGAAGCATTCGCCACCTCCGATCAGGTCAAGTAGGGCGCTCGATTCGTGGAACCTGACGCCCAGGCGGATGACGCGATCGCCGCCACCCGCGACTGGCTGGAAAAGGCGGTCATTGGCCTTGGCCTCTGTCCCTTCGCCAAGGCCGTGCACGCCAGGGGACAGATTCGTTACGTGGTCAGCCCAGCACAGTCGCCGCAAGCCCTGGTGGAGGATCTCATGGCGGAGTTGCGGGCGCTCGATGCTGCCGACCCGGCGGCCGTCGATACCACGCTGCTGATCCATCCCGGCGTACTCGCGGATTTCGAGGACTACAACGATTTCCTCGACATCGCCGATGCGCTGCTGGATGAACTGGAGTTGAGCGGCGTCATCCAGATCGCCAGCTTTCATCCGCAGTACAGGTTCGAAGGCACCATGCGCGATGCGATCGAGAACTACACCAACCGCTCGCCGTACCCGATGCTGCATTTGCTGCGCGAAGACAGCGTCGAAAAAGCCGTTACGACTTATCCCGATGTCGCCGACATCCCCGAGAAGAACATCGAGACCATGAACAAGCTCGGCATCGATGGCTGGCTTTTGCTGATGGCTAAGAAAGAAGCAAATCGCTAACCGCAAAGGCGCGAAGGCGCAAAGGGAACGCAAAGGAAAACGAGAAATGATGGAATGGAATGTACCCGTGCTCGATGCGCGGGCATTGCAACTTTTGGCACGGTGCCAGCCACGACAATTGATTCTTTTGCATTCCTTTGCGTGTTTTTCTTTGCGCCTTCGCGCCTTTGCGGTTAAGGGTTACTTTTAGGAAAGATAAACATGAGAAAAGTGGTCTGGGGCGTCCTGAGCACGGCGAAAATCGGCACGCAGAAGGTCCTGCCCGGGATGCAGAAAAGCGCCTGGTGCGACATCCGCGCGATTGCGTCACGCTCGATCGAATCGGCGGCGAGCGCTGCGCGAGCGCTCGGTATCCCGAAAGCTTACGGCTCCTATGAGGAACTGATCGACGATCCCGATATCGAGGCGATCTACAATCCGCTGCCGAACCATCTGCATGTCCCGCTGACCCTGCGGGCGGCACGCGCCGGCAAGCACGTGCTTTGCGAAAAGCCGATCGCCATATCCGCCGATGAAGCCGCCCAGTTGCGCGAAGTCGGCGACAAGGTGCTGATCATGGAAGCCTTTATGGTGCGCTTCCATCCGCAATGGCTGCGCGCGCTGGAACTGGTGCGCGAGGGCCGCATCGGCACGCTGCGGGTGGTGCAGATGCTGTTCTGCTATTTCAACGACGACCCGGCCAACATCCGCAACATCGCCGACTCCGGCGGGGGCGCCCTTTACGACATCGGCTGCTATCCGATCACTGCAGGGCGCTTCTTTTTTCAGGGCGAGCCGCGCAGGGGGATCGCGCTGATCGAACGCGACCCGCAGTTCCATACCGACCGGCTGGCCAGCGCACTGGTGGACTTCGGCGACGGCCGCCACCTCGATTTCAGTTGTTCTACCCAGTCCACGCGTTACCAGCGCATCCAGCTTAGCGGGTCGAAGGGCCGGATCGAGATCCAGGTCCCGATCAACGCCGTCCAGGGGGCAAAAACCACGCTGCTCGTCGACGACGGCTCGCCCGACGGCGCCGGCATCCGCACCGAGACCCTCGCCGAAAGCGACCAGTACATGCTGCAGGGCGAGGCGTTTTCGCGCGCCATCCGCGGCGACCTCAAACTTGCCTACGGCGTCGAGGATGCGATCGGCAGCATGCGCGTCATCGACGCGTTGTTCCGCTCCGAAAAGAGCGGGCATTGGGAACAGGTCTGACCAACGCATCCGGGCTCCCTCCCCGCAGACGTCCGAGGTCTCTGCAAACCCAAGACCTGTCGCCTATTTCGCAAACAGCATCTGCGGATTCTCGAACGCCTTGAACTCGATCGCGTTGCCACAGGGGTCGAGGAAGAACATGGTCGCCTGCTCGCCGGCCTGGCCCTTGAAGCGGATGTGCGGTTCGATGATGAAAGGCGTTTTTGCGGCCTTCAGCCTGCCGGCGAGCTTCTCCCATTCCTGCATCGGCAGCACCGCGCCGAAATGGCGCACCGGCACGTTGTCGCCATCCACCACATTGGTGTCGCGGTGTCCTGAATCCGGTGCCAGGTGCGCCACGATCTGGTGGCCGTAGAAATTGAAATCCACCCAGTCCTCTGACGAGCGGCCTTCCGGACAGCCAAGCAGGTCACCATAAAATTCGCGCGCCTTGGCCAGGCTGGTGACGGGGAAAGCCAGGTGAAACGGGGGCATTGCGGCCATGATCGATTCCAGGAAAAGGTTTGGCTGAAGTTTACACCCTCCAGATTCAGGTCCTTACCGTTCAAGCCCCTCACCGCAAAGGCGCAAAGGGAACGCATAGGAAAGCCAGGGAAGTCAGGCAATGGACAATCGGCAGGTGCACAAAATCCGCTAGTCCACACCATCCCTTTCATCCTTGATTTCCTTCGCAGATTTTCTTTGCGTCCTTTGCGCCTTTGCGATGAAAGGGTTTAACCGGCTGTCACATGACATGCGACTAATGGGCGTAGAATCGCCGCAAAGACGTCGGCTTCTCCCGAAGACGCAAACCCGGAAACGGCGACACTGGGTCCCTGCTCCGGATTTCCAATCCATAAATAAAATAGGAGCAGCTTGATCATGGAAAAGTTTGTCCGTTTTTCTCTAACATCCATCGCAGCGCTGGCATTTCTTGGCCTGGCAACGCCGTCCATTGCCGGAGAGTTCGAGGCGCCGCTTGTCGCTTGCCTTTCCAATGGAACAGCAATCGGCGGCGTGGGTTCCTGCGGCAAGATCTGGAAACTAAAGTCCGGCAAGGCCGAACTGAAGAAGGGCGGCAAGCTTGAAGTCGAAGTGAAGGGACTGGTGCTGAACGACGTCAGCACCGGGCAGTACAACGGCACGCCGGACGGCGTGGACGCAGTGGCTGCGGCAGTAATCTGCCACGGCCCGAGCGGCGCGGCTGTCGCCGCGCAAACCGATGCAATGCCGTTGAGCAAGACCGGCGACGTCAAGATCAAGGCCACCGTATCCCTGCCCAACGGCTGCGTGGGCCCGATCGTCGTGTTACGCGAACGCTATGAAGGCAAGATCGGCGGCTGGCTCGCAGGTACCGGAATGTAGATGCCGGAGAGACTTCCCGCTCATGGAAGCACGAAAGGCCCAACCATCATGGTTCGGGCCTTTTTTTCTGGTTGTTCTTAGGCTCTGGCGGTACTCATCGGCGAGACCCGGCTCTTCACTGCCCTTTCCGCCTGTTAATTCCCTTTCGGTAAGTTAACATGCGCACTCCCAGAACAACCAGCGCCGCAGCGCACGCATCCGGCGCGATAAACAGGAGGATTCGAGCATGGGAACGCACAACAAGGTCGCGATCGTTACAGGCGCTGGCAGCGGCATCGGCAAGGCGGTGGCACTGACATTGCTGAAGGATGGCTATCGCGTAGCGCTCGCCGGCCGACGCAAGGATGCACTGGACCAGACCGCAACCGAGTCCGGCGCTGGTAAAAATGCGCTGGTCGTGCCGACGGACGTTACCAGCCCGGATTCCGTCAAGGCGCTATTCGCGA
>JBKJUC010000207.1:0-26122 GCA_046590325.1 Burkholderiales bacterium
TTCCGCGGCGCCGAGATTCTCTACACCCTGCGCCTTGCCAGCGGGGCTCGGGTACTGACCCTCACTTCCAGCGAGCAGGATCGCGCCGTTGGCGATCGGATAGGCATCCGCCTGCGCAATGGCAAGGTTGTCGCGTTCCCGAAATGAAAAACCCCCGGCCGCGGGGGTTTTTGTAGCTGCAGGCAAGTCCGGGTTATTTTCCGGGCAGGATGCGCTGGAACACACCGTCGCGATTGATCAGGAGATGCTTGAGGGCGGCGAGGATATGGATGGTAACCAGCACGATCAGCAAGGTGGCGGTGGCGCCGTGGATGCCCTGGAGCAAGGAATAAATCTCGCGGTTCTCCCAGCCCATGGGCGGTATCTTGAACAGCCCGAAATAAGTAACGCCGTACTTGGTGAACTGGGAAGCCGAAAAACCTGACAGCGGCATCAGGACCAGGCAGAGATACAGCAAGGCATGGTTGATTTTCGAGGCCTGCACCTGCCAGTCCGGCAGGAATGCCGGCAATGCGGGCGGCGGATTCTTCCAACGCCACCAGAGCCGGAGCAACACCAAAATAGCCACCGTCACGCCGATCGACTTGTGCAGGTTGAAGAAAAAAGTCCGATCCGGCGTGCCCTTTGGAATGTCGCCCATGTACAAGCCCAGGCCGATCATTCCAAGCACCATAATCCCTATCAGCCAGTGAAATGCGATTGCCGGTTTCGTGTAACGCCGGATGTTGCCGTTGCTCATTCCTTTTGCCCCTGTTCTTGCGCCGAATCAGGCTCGTATGTTACGCATCGCCTGACGAATCACAAGCCCGCCGGCGGACCGCGCCGCCGCGCGGACTGATACGGCTGCGGTTGTCAGATGCGGATCCTTTGCGCCGTAACCCGACGCGTGCGATCAGAACGCGTAGCTGGTGGAGACGCCGAGTTGGAAGTTGCGGCCGGGCGAAGGTTCGTAATAGGCGAAACCCGAGTCGTTCAGGACGACTGAGCCCGAGTATTTTTCGTCGAACAGGTTGTTGACCCGGGCAAACTCGGTAAAGCGCCAGCCGCCGCTTGCCTGCTTGAACGCCAGCCTCCAGTTCACCACCGTGTAGGCATCGGCGTAGTCGGTGTTGACGTCGTTGACGTACACCTTGTCCACCCAGCGCGCCTCCACCGCCGTGGACATGCCATCGAAACCGGACCAGGCGAGTTCACCGTAAACGGTGTTTTCCGGAATGCCGGGAATGCTGTTGCCAGCCGGAACCGTGGTATTGGGCCCGGCGACAGTGCTACAGGTGCCGACACACGCGGCAAATGAATTGTCGAACTTCGCCTCGATATAGGAGTAGGCCAGCAGCCCCGTGAAGCCATTGCCAAACGCGCTGTCCACCGTCAGTTCGAAACCTTCGCGGCTGGTGCTGTCGACGTTGCGGTAGACAGATCGCCCGCTCGCGAAAGTAAACAGCGCCACCTCGTCCTTGGTATCGATCTTGAACACCGCGGCGTTGACGCGGGTGTTGGCGCCGACGTACGCCTTGACGCCGAGCTCGTAGTTGTTGCTGGTGGACGGTTTCAGGGCGAAATTCATGCCGGTAACCGAGCCGTTGGTCGACGCATAGGCCAGCTCGACATTGGTCGGCGTCTCGAAGCCCTTGCCGGCATTGGCGTAGACATTGAGCGCCGGCGTCACCTTGAATACGACGCCAAGCACCGGCGTGGTCTTGCTGAATTTCAGGCTGCCGCTGTCGTCGGGGTTCGCACCAACCACGAAATGGTCATCGCTCTCGAACTCGACAGTGGTATGGCGCACGCCACCGCTGATGCTCCAACGGTCCGTTATGCCCAGTTCCGCCTGCACAAACTGGTCGAAGTTAAAGACGCTGTTGTCTTCGTCCCGCCCCAGTGCACCCTTTTCGCCGGCATTATTGGTCCAACTGTTGCGCAGCTCGGTCATGTAGTCGTAGTTAAGACCGGCGGTGAAGTTGAATGGCATGCCGTACAGTTCCGACTGCCGTGTCCAGCGCAGATCGAGGCCATAAAATTCCCGGTCCAGCCCCAGTGCACCGCGTCCCGCGAAACTGAAGTTCTGATAGGCCTCGACGGTGCGCACCCCACCGTATCCGGCCAGACGGATCGTGTCCGCCGAAGTCAGTTTATGGTTGAGCACGGCGCCAGCCTGCGAATTCTTGAGATACTCGCGCGTGTTGAACGTGGGGTTCGTTCCCGACTGCGTGGGATCGGCGTCGAATTGCGCCCTGGTCAGACTGCCAGGACTCTGCGCCTCCTGCTTCAGGGCGTTTGCAACCAGCGACACGCTGGTGTACTCGTTGACATCAAGGCGCAGCTTCGAATTGAAGTTATCGCGGGTCGCCGCGCCGTGATCCCGATACCCGTCGGTGTCGTAGCGGGCGACATTGGCGATGTAATTCACGCTGCCCTGCTGTCCGCCGGCCTTGAGGCCAATCCTGCTGCTGCCGAAGTCACCCACCCAGGCCGAGCCGGTCACGGTGTGCTGCTCCGGACCGTCCTCGGTGATAACGTTGATCACGCCGCCGGAGGAGTTACCGTACAACGCCGAAAACGGACCACGCAGCACTTCGATCTGCTTTGCGCTACCCAGGTCGATATTGCCAGACTGACTCTGGCCATCGGGCATGGTCAGCGGAATGCCGTCGGCAATGATGCGGATGCCGCGTACGCCAAACGGCGCGCGCGCACCGAAACCGCGAATCGAAATCTGCAGGTCCGAGGCCAGGTTCGCCCGGTCGTTGGCCACCACACCCGGCACTCGCACCAGCACCTCGGACGTATTGACCTGCGGTTGCGCCGTCTGAATGGCTTCCTTGTCTATGACGTCGATGGAAACCGGCAAATCGAAACTGGACTGTTCAATTCGCGTCGGGGTCACCACGATCGGCGCGAGCCTGACATCTTCGTCCTGGGCATGAATCGCCGGCGCGCCGATCAGTGCAAGCGCAAGGCACAAGGGTCTGACCGTGAGGCGAAACGGCATGCGGACGACGGAATCTTTGCTTTGGCGCGAAGTCTTTTTTCGGTTCATGTTGTGCTCTGCTTTTTCAAGTGCGCCGATCGGCACATCTACGGAAGAATCGATACAAAAAAAAGGGCTGCTCAAGAGCAGCCCTTCGGGTAGTGCGTCGCGATCAGCGATTGAAGACGTACATCGTGACTTCAAAGCCAAAGCGCATTTCGGTGTATTCGGGTTTCGTCCACATGGTGAAGCTCCTTCAGAGAGAGTTAATCGACTTCCCGGGTCAGGGGCCGTTTCTTTGACCTTGGGTGCATTGTGATTGACCGAACAATCGGACCCAACAGGAAAAGCCTGAAATAGCGCTCATGATTTTCATTAGCCGCCATTTGGAAAATGTAATTTATCCTTATTATTCATGGATTTAATAAGCCCGCGCGAATTGCGATGATAGCCAGTTCCGCGGAATTGGACGCGCCGAGCTTCTGCTTGATGTTGTACAGGTGGGTGCCGATGGTGCGCGGGCTCAGCGACATGATTTCCGCGATCTCCGCGACCGACTGCCCCTTCGCCAGGGCGAGGAAGACCTTGAACTCTTTCTCGCTCAGCATATCGACGGGATTGCGCTCGCCGTTGAGCTGCTGCATCGCCAGTTGCTGGGCAATTTCCGGCTCCAGGAAAGTCTTGCCCTGCTGCACCTGGCGGATCGCCTGCATCAATGCCTCGGCAGCGCTGCGCTTGGTGAGATAACCGGCTGCCCCCGCCTTGAGAACCCTGCGCGCATGCATCGCGTCCTCATGGGCGGAAAGCACCAGGATCCGCGCCGCCGGCTCCCTTGCCAGGATGCGGTCTATCGCCTCAATACCGCCGATTCCCGGCATCGAAATGTCCATCACGACGACATCGGGCTTGAGTTCCGGATACTTGCGGCACGCTTCTTCGCCGCTTTCGGCCTCCCCCACCACCTTGATGTCGGACGAGCCTTCGAGCAGCAGCCGGAAGCCCATGCGCACCACCGCATGGTCATCCACCAGCATTACGTTGATCGTGCCGTTTGTCATTTGTGACCCGTTCCCCGCCTTCATGCCGCTGCCTCGCCGCCCGCCATCGCACGGGCCGTCACCGGAATCACCGCACAAACCGTCACGCCCTGGCCGGGGCGCGTCTCGATGCTGAAGTCGCCGTCGAACGCCTGCACCCGTTCGCGCATGCCCAGCAGTCCATATCGCGCCGAATCCCGGTCGCGGTCCTGCGCCAGGCCCTTGCCGTCATCCCGCACCGTGACCCTGACCACATCGCCGCGCGCGGCATCCTGGGCGCGCGACACCTGGACTTCAACACTCCTGGCCGCCGCGTGGCGCACCACATTCGTGAGGCACTCCTGGACGATCCGGTAGATCGTGATATTGACAGCCTCGCCCAGACCTTCCACTTCGCCTTCCATTTTGAGCTCACAGGAGATTTCGGGATGCCGCGCGCGCCAGGCGGATACCGCGTCGTGCAGCGTCTCGCTCAACCCCAGGTGGTCGAGGGCGGTCGGCCGCAACTGCCGGATGATGCCATGCACGACGTCGTACAGTCGCGAGGCAATCGAAACGATGGTCTGCGCATTCGAATGAATCTCCGGCGCCGATTCGTGCGTGCGATTGGAGATCGCCGTGCCGATGGTCTTGATGGCCGTGATGCATTGACCCAGCTCATCGTGCAGTTCCCTGGCGATCGCACGCCGCTCCTCTTCCAGCCGGCTCTGGATCAGTTGCGTCAGCTTGCGGTTCTGCTCGAGGTCGTGTTCGGCTTGCTGCGCGAGTTTGTGCTCCGTAATGTCGCGCATGCTGCAGATCTCGCCAATTACGCGATCGCCGTCCGGCTCGACCAGGGGCGCGGCGGACAATGCAACATCCACCACCCGGCCGTCACGGGTCAGGCGTTTGGTTTCCTGAATGTCGATGACCTTGCGGCCCTTGACGACTTCCAGGTTCTCCTCGATTTCGCCGCGCCGCTCAGGAGGCGCCAGCAGTGTCGCGGATTGCCCGACAATCTGGTCGGTGGTGTAGCCGAACATGCGTTCGGCAGCCGGGTTCCAGAACGAGATCCTGCCTTCGAGGTCGTGGATGATGATGGCGTCGCTGGACTGCCTCGCGACCAGCGCAAGGCGCCGGTTTTCCGCCAGGCTTTCCTCCAGCGTTTGCGCCATTCGATTGAAGGTATGCCCTATCGCCTCGAACTCCGGCAAACGGAAACCCGGCAAGCGGGTATCCAGGCGACCCTGCTCCATCTGCGAGAGACCGCCCAGGATGGTGCCGATCGGCCGCAGCGAACGGCCGAGAATCCAGAACACCACGACGTTTACCAGAACAAAGAAACCCAGCACGAGCCAGAAAAAATTCTTCAGGTCATCCCAGGCGTCGAGGATCGCGCGCGATGGGTCCGGCGTGATCAGCACCGTGCCTCCCGGAAGGTTTAGCCGGAACTCGCCAAGGCCAGGATTCACCACTGTGGCGAACCAGCGCGGCGCCCAGCGGCCCTGCTTGTAACTCGATGGCGGCGAAGTGTAGATCAGCCTGTCGTTGTCGTCGTACATCCTGATTTCGTTGGCGCGCACACGGCCCACGCGCTGCAGGAACGAGAGCAGCGTCTTGTAATGCGATCCGTCGCCCGCTTGAGGTTGGGTATTGGCGATCACGGTCTCCAGCAACTGCGCCGTGACCCGGGATCCCGCTTCCATTTCCTCACGCACCGAGTTGCGAGTTTCCTTGATCAGCAGATTACCCGTGGCGACGGTGAAAACCGCGATCACCAGGGTGATGACCAGGTTGATGCGGAATCGCAGGCTCAGGCTCTTGATCATGTTTTCAGGCGAGCTGCGACTGCATGCGCCTGGCCGCAGCGCAAAGGCGCGAGGCAATGGCAGGCTGGGAAGCGGAGTGCCCGCCGCCGGCGACCATGTGCAGGTCGGCCCGGGGCAGGCGTTGAGCCACCGCGACGGCTGCCGCCGGGGGACAGATCATGTCCATCCGCCCCTGCACGATGACCGCGGGCAACGCCGCTATGCGCCAGAGATTGTCGAGCAGTTCGCCCGGGCGCAGGAAGCAGTCGTTGAAAAGATAGTGCAGTTGCACGCGGGCACGCGCCAGCAGTTCGTCCGCCGGAGGGGCTCCGGTAACCACCGACAGGTCGCCGGAACCCATCATCCTGGCCTCGTAGTCATACCATTTCCGGGCCGCGGACAACGCGGTCGCGGCATCAGGATGGCCGACGAGTTGATGATAACGGGCCAATGGCTGAGAGCCCGTGTCGGCGGTGAACTCCGCCCAGGCTTCGGGAATAAAACGGCGCATCCCGTAAAGATACCACTGGATTTCCTCCGGACTGCCCAGGAATACGCCGCGCAGAATCATGCCGGCGACGGCTTCAGGGTGGGCAATCGCGTATGCCAGCGCCAGCGTGCTGCCCCAGGAGCCGCCGAACAGTAGCCAGCGCTTTAGGCCCAGGCTGCGGCGCAGTTGTTCGACATCGGCAACGAGATGCTGGGTGGTATTGGCGACAATGAATCCCGCGGGCGTCGACAAGCCGCAGCCGCGCTGGTCGAAGAGAATGATGCGGTAGAACTGCGGATCAAAGAAACGGCGGTGGGCCGGGCGGGTACGGCTGCCGGGTCCGCCGTGAAGGAACAGCACCGGAAAACCGCGCGCATTGCCGCTTTCCTCGAAATAGATGCGATGGCCCGCATCCATCACCAGCCAGTCCTTGCGATAAGGTTCGATCTCGGGGAAAAACGCCTCGCCCGCGGATGAATCTGGATCCACGTTCATACCGCCTTGCGGAAACTTCAGGAGTCCTGCAGTTTGAAAACGATGGGGACGCGAACGGTGCGCTCTGTCCCTCGCAGACCTTCCGGGGCGCGCGGCAAGGGTGAGGCGCGACGAACCATGTTGAGGGCGGCTTCGTCCAGGATGTCCCGGCCGCTGCTTTCGATGATCGAGATATCCATCACCTTGCCGTCGGCGGACAGGCTGAGTCCGACAACGGCGGTGCCCTGCCAGCCCTGGCGTCTGGCGCGATCGGGATACTTCTCATGACGCTTGATCAGGTCGGCGAGGCTTTTCTCGTAGCTGCTTGTGAGAGTACGCTCGGCGGCCGGCTCCGTTCTCGCCGCCTGGACAGGCGGTGCTGGAGCAACAACGGCAGGCGCCTTAACGCTCGCCTGCGGCACCGCAGGCTGGGGAGCATCCCTCTGCGGCGGCGTGACCGCTGCGATCTGCGGCTGGACAGTGGGCGCCGGTTGCGGCGGCGGCGCCACACGCGGCACAGGAGACTCGGGCTGGACTTGCGCACGGGGTTCCAGGTTTGGAGCGGGTTGCGGGTCGGGTTTTGGCACCACGACCGGATCCGGGCGCTGCTCGGGCCGCGGAAGCATCTGGATGACCTCTGTCTTGGGCGCAGGCGGCGCATCAGGCGCCGGTTGACGAACTACAGGCTCCAGTTGGCGCACCACGGGGTCCGGCGCGGACACTACGGGCTCGGGCTGCCGGACCTTCGGCTCCGGCCGTATTACCGGTTTCTCTATCACCGGCGGCAGCGCCAATGTTTCGGCCACCGGCGGAGGCAATGGTTCGACCACCGGTGGCGGCTGCACCGCTTCGGGCCTGAGTTCCGGCTGGCGTCTGACAGGGGCCGGCACGACGGGCTGCGGCAGTTCCTCCTTCAGGATTTCGACGTTGAGCACCTGGGGGACTTCAATGACGACCGCACGGAATCCCGGCACAGCAGCGATGAGCGCCGCGTGGACAAGCAACGACCCCACGAGCGCGACCTTGAACGGCCGTTCGCGGTACCACCCCGTCAGGGGCGATGGATAAAAGCCTCCCTGGTCGAGCGCAATGTCAGTCATGCTTGAAGGTTAGTGCAAGCACTTGAGACAAGTAAAGTTTCACTGCCAAACTCATGATAATCATGAGACTCAATTGGTGATTTGCCTGTGTGTCCAGCGGGCTTCATTACCCACAATGGGTGCGGATCACAGGATCAAAGATTGGGGCAGCGCGGCCGCCTGCAACACATCCCGACCCCGTGAATCGGCAAGTAGCGCACTGCAACTTCAATCATCTATGGAGGAATCATCATGTGGACAAAGCCCGAGTACACCGAAATGCGTTTCGGTTTTGAAGTCACGATGTACATCGCCAACCGCTAAACTGGCGGAGCGGTGAACGAAAGCCCCGCACAGGGGCTTTTGTTTTTATTGCTGTTCGATTCCCGGGTGTTTCGGGATCGGTTTTGAACAAAGAGAGATGTAATGAGAATAAGGGTTCTGGGCGCCGCAGCAGGCGGGGGATTCCCGCAGTGGAACTGCAACTGCCGTCTTTGCGACGGCGTGCGCAAGGGCAGCATTCGCGCAACGGCACGCACCCAGTCGTCCATCGCCGTGAGCGGTGACGGCGTGAACTGGATCCTGTTCAACGCCTCCCCCGATTTTCTGGCGCAGTACAAGAGCTTTCCCGGATTGCAGCCGGCGCGCGGCATTCGCGACACGGCGATCCGGTCGATCGTCCTGATGGATGCCCAGATCGATCACACCACCGGGCTGCTGATGCTGCGCGAGGGCAAGCCGCTCGAGATCTATTGCACCAACATGGTCCGCGAGGACCTCACCACCGGCAATCCGCTGTTCAACATCCTCGGCCACTATTGCGGCGTGAACTGGCACGAATTACCGACGGCGCCCGGGAGCCGCTTCGAGGTGATCGGCGCGGAGGGACTTTCCTTCACCGCCGTGCCCCTCAAAAGCAAGGCGCCGCCCTATTCCCCGCATCGCGACAATCCGCATGAAGGTGACAACATCGGCATGCGCATCACAGATAAGATCTCGGGCAAGGTGTTTTTTTACGCTCCCGGCCTGGGCGAAATCGAGCCCCACCTGAAGCCCTTCCTGGACGAAGCGGACTGCCTGATGGTGGATGGCACTTTCTGGACCGACGACGAAATGATCCGGCTCGGTGTCTCGAAGAAGCATGCCCGCGACATCGGCCATCTGCCGCAGTCGGGCCCGGGGGGAATGATCGAAGTGCTCAGGCCCCTGAAAGCGGCGCGCAAGGTGCTCATCCACATCAACAACACCAACCCGATACTCGACGAAGATTCTGCGGAGCGGCGTGAACTGTCCGCCGCCGGCCTCGAAGTCGCGTTCGACGGGATGGACGTTAAGCTCTGAACGGAGAAGAAGAACATGGGCGGCGCTGACATTTTGCCTTGGAACAAACAGGAATTCGAAGCCCAGCTCCGGGCCAGGGGCGACCGCTATCACATCCATCATCCCTTCCACGTGGCCATGAACAGCGGCAAGTCCACCCGCGAACAGATTCAGGGCTGGGTGTACAACCGTTTCTATTACCAGATCAGCATCCCGATCAAGGATGCCGCCGTGCTGTCCAACATGACTGACCGCGACCAGCGCCGCGAATGGATACTGCGCATCATCGACCACGATGGCCAGAAGGGCGAGGAAGGCGGAATCGAGGCCTGGCTGCGCCTGGGCGAGGCCTGTGGCCTCAAGCGGGCCGATATCACGTCGCTCAGGCACGTGCTTCCCGGTGTCCGGTTTGCGGTGGACGCGTACGTGAATTTCGCCCGCCGCGCGCCCTGGCAGGAAGCGGTCTGCTCGTCGTTGACTGAACTGTTCGCGCCGGAAATCCACAAGAAACGGCTCGAGGGCTGGCCCCAGTACTACCCCTGGATCGACGCCGAGGGCTACACCTATTTCCGCAAGCGGCTTGCGGAAGCGCGACGCGATGTGGAGCATGGCCTGCGCGTTACGCTCGACTACTTCAAGACCCGCGAAGAGCAGGAGCGGGCCCTGGGCATCCTGCAGTTCAAGCTCGACGTGTTGTGGAGCATGCTCGACGCCATGCAGATCAACTATGGAATCGGCGAGACGCGCAATGTCTGAGACCGCGAACACGCCGGCGTTCACCGACGATACAGTGTTCGAACTGCAGCGCCACTTCCGCTTCCAGTGGGAGCCGGCGCAGCAGGGATATGTCCTGCTATATCCCGAGGGGATGGTAAAGCTTCCCGGCAGTTCGGGAGAAATCATGAAGCGCATCGACGGCAGGTTGAGCGTGCGCGGAATTCTGGAAGATTTGCAGGCTGCATTCCCCGGCGCCGACCTGCGCGGCGATGTATTTGGTTTTCTGGAGCACGTCCATGGAAAAGGCTGGATCCGTCCCAAACAAGCCGGGTAATCCGCTCTGGCTGCTGGCAGAGATCACGTACAAGTGCCCGCTGCACTGCGTGTTCTGCTACAACCCGGTTGACTACACCAATTACGGGCAGGAGCTCTCGACAGACGACTGGCTGCGGGTACTGCGCCAGGGCCGCGAGCTCGGCGCGACGCAGCTGGGCTTTTCCGGCGGCGAACCGCTGATGCGCGACGACCTGGAAGTTATGGTCCGGGAAGCGCGCACCCTGGGTTACTACTCCAACCTGATTACGTCGGGCGTCGGACTCAGCGAAAAGCGCATTGCCGCGTTCAAGGAAGGCGGCCTGGACCACATCCAGCTTTCCTTCCAGGATTCGACGCGCGAGCTGAACGATTTCCTGTCGAGCACCAAAACCTTCGACCTCAAGCAGAAGGTCGCGAAACTCATCAAGCAGTACGACTATCCGATGGTGCTGAACTGCGTGCTTCACCGGCACAACATCGACCACGTCCAGCAGATCCTGGAGATGGCCGAGGCCATGGACGCGGAATACGTGGAGCTGGCCAACACCCAGTACTACGGCTGGGCTTACGTGAACCGCGATCAATTGTTGCCGACGCGGGAACAGCTCAAGCGCGCCGAGGAAGTCACCAACCGCTTCCGCGAGCGTATCGGCAACAAGATGAAAATATTCTTCGTCGTGCCGGATTATTACGAAGAGCGGCCGAAGGCATGCATGAACGGCTGGGGCGCGCTGTTCCTCACGGTCACCTCCGACGGCCTCGCGCTGCCCTGCCATGAGGCGCGCCAGCTTCCCGGACTGAGTTTCCCGAACGTGCGTGACCATGACCTGCGCTGGATCTGGTATGACTCGCCCGGTTTCAACCAGTATCGCGGCGATGGCTGGATGAAAGAGCCCTGCCGTTCCTGTCCGGAGAAAGTAAAGGACTTCGGCGGCTGCCGCTGCCAGGCCTACATGCTCACCGGCGATGCGGCCAACGCCGATCCGGTATGCAGTTTGTCACCGCACCACAAGCTGGTCACCGACGTGGTCGACAAGGCGCAGAATCCTGTCGCTGTCGCTGCCGCCGTCGAAGTGAAACCCATCCTGTTTCGGGATGACAAGAACTCGCGTGCCCTGAGCAAGGCCGGCGCCAACAAGCCTGATCTCAGCAAAGCCGGATCGAACAAAACCCTCGCCTGATAGAATTCCGCGCACCATGAACCAGGCGTCCGCTCCGCCGCTGGCCGTCCGCGCGCGTGGACTCGTCAAGCGTTACGGCGAGGTTCTCGCCGTGAACGGCCTCGACCTCGACATTCCGTCCGGCCAGTTCTTCGGGCTCCTCGGTCCCAACGGTTCGGGCAAGACCTCCACCATCCACATGCTCGCCACGCTGATCCGGCCGAACGGCGGAAGCGCGGCCGTTGCGGACCATGATGTCGTGCGGGATCCGGTCAGGGTGCGGGGCTCGATTGGCCTGGTGTTCCAGGATTCCGCGCTCGACCGCACGCTGTCAGTCGCGGAGAACCTGCGCTTCGCCGGACTGCTGCATAACCTGGCTCCCTCGGCGATCGAGGAGCGTGCGGCGCCATTACTCGACATGTTCGGCCTCGCCGACAAGCGCCGGCAGCCGGTCGGTACGTTATCGGGCGGCATGCGCCGGGCGCTGGACATCGTGCGCGGGTTGATCCATCACCCGAAAATCCTGTTCCTCGACGAACCGACCATCGGCCTCGACCTGCCGAACCGGCGCAAGATCTGGCGCTTCATTGAAAAACTGCGCGCCCAGACCGGCATGACCGTGCTGCTTACCACGCACTATCTGGAGGAAGCCGATGGCTGCGACCGGGTAGCATTCATCCGGGGGGGCAAACTGGTGCAGGCTGGGCCGCCACGCGAACTCATCGATCAGCTCGGCAAGTATGTGGTGGAGATCGAAAGCGACGATCCCGCCGCCTTGGCAGCGCGTCTCGCGCCGGTGCTGGGCAATGGACTGAAAGACGGCGACACCGTTCATTTCCGCTATGCCGATGAAGATGTATCCCGACTGGCGGAGCTGCAATCCGGCCTCGGGCCGCTGGTCCGTGCATTGCGCTGGCGGCGGCCCAATCTGAACGACGTCTTTCTCTGGGTGGCGGAAGGCAGGTCCTGACATGCACTGGCGTCCCGTATACGCGGTCCTGGAACGCGAAGTCGTGCGCATGATGCGCCAGCGCACGCGCTTGCTGTCGGCCATGGTGCGGCCCCTGATCTGGCTGTTTGTCATCGGCGCCGGTTTCGGCGCAGTACTGGACCAGCCGGGCGTGAACTACCAGCAGTTCCTGATCCCGGGCGTGCTCGGCATGACCATGCTGTTCGGGGCGATGCTGGCGGCGCTGACGATGGTGTACGACAAGGAATCGGGCGTGATGCGCATGCTGATCATCGCGCCCTTTGCCCACTACTGGATCGTGGTCGCCAAATTGCTGGCGGCAGCGCTTGCGGCGATCATTCAGGCCTTGCTGTTGCTGGGTTTGCTGGCCGCGCTGGGCTACATCACCGCCGACATGCGATTCGGCCTGCTTGCTGCGGCTCTGGTGATGACTGCACTGGCCTGCGGCGGAATCGGCATGCTGGTCGCGGCGTTTACCCGCACGCTCGACAACTTCGCCGCCATCATGAATTTCGTGATCTTCCCGGTGTTCTTCCTGTCCGGATCGCTGTATCCCGTGAGCCGGCTGCCCGCGGTGCTCAAATTCGTGGCATTGGCCAACCCCTATACCTATGGGGTCGACCTGCTGAAGCATGCCGTCAGCGACAAGCTGCCGGCGGGCATGGGCGCGGACTTTGGAGTGGGACTGGACTTTCTGGTTCTGGCCGGCTTCTCAGCCGCGGCGCTGATCATCGCGAGCTGGCGTTTCTCCCGAGAGAGCGCTTATGAACCGATGATCCACATTCTCACTGGCAAGCGGTAAGGCTATCCAGTGGGAACCGCAAAGGCTCATTTCAGTACCCCCTTGAGGGGTGCGCAAAGGACGCAAAGAAGTGCCGCAAAGAAAGGCGGACGATGCAATTCGGGATGTCAGACCAACGCCACGCACGCCAGCCGCAGCGACTCAAGGACACGAATCCGCACATTGCCCTTGAACTTCTTTGCGCCCCCTTTGCGTCTTCGCGCCTTCGCGGTTAGGGGTGCCTCAGTTCAGTGGTGATGCCCGCCCTCGCCATGGACGTGGCCATGGTGAAGCTCTTCGTCGGTCGCCTTGCGCACTCCGGTCACCGTGCAGGAGAACACCAGGGTCTTCCCAGCCAGCGGATGATTGCCGTCGACGGACACCTTGTCGTCGCTGATCCCGGTAACGGTATACACGGTGTGATTGTCCGATCCCTCGGCCGCACCTTCAAACTGCATACCCACGGAGATGTTCTTCGGAAACAGGTCGCGCGGTTCGTCGCGCACCAGGGCTGCATCGTATTCCCCGAACGCTTCGTCCGGCGTCAGCCGCACTTCGCAGGCGTCCCCCGCCGACTTGCCCTGCAACGCGTTCTCCACCATCGGAAAAATTCCGTCGTAGCCACCGTGAACGTAGGCGATCGGCGCCTTTGTTTTCTCTACCAGCTTGCCTTCTCCATCTGACAATTCATAGCTCAGCGACACCACGGTATCTTGACCAATCTGCATGCTCGTTCGAACTCCCTGACCAGGTTAATCACATCGGCGCACGCCCGCAGGCATTGGCACCCTACAAGGCGTGGAGAAACACGCCGTTTTTTTCTTTCGGATCTCGCACACCAGAACTCTACGGACCTGAAACGAGAAGGGCTCCGGTGAGGCCGGCAGCGATTCTAACCGATTTCAAATTGACGCCTTTGCCACGCGCGCCATGCCCGATCTGCGGATAGAATTGCGCGCGTGAACCGATCCCTGCTTGGCGGCTTGTCCGCGCCGGAGTTCCTGCGCCGGCACTGGCAAAAAACGCCGCTCCTTGTGCGCGGCGCGATGCCCGGATTCGGCGGCGTGCTCGACCTGCGCACGATGATCGACCTTACCGGCCGCGACGATTGCGAGTCCCGCCTTATCGTTCGCAACGGCCGGACCTGGACAGTCGAACACGGCCCATTCCCGTCCTCGCGCTTCCGCCGCCTGCCGTCGCGCGACTGGACGCTGCTGGTTCAGGGCGTCGACCTGTTACTGCAGGAGGCGCGGCAGTTACTTGCGCACTTCAGCTTCATTCCCTACAGCCGGCTGGACGACCTGATGGTCAGCTATGCCCCGGACGGCGGAGGCGTCGGGCCGCACTTCGATTCCTACGATGTGTTCCTGCTGCAAGGCCCCGGCCGCAGGCGCTGGCAAGTCAGCCGCCAGCGCGATCTCGCGCTCAGGGAAGACATCCCCCTTAAGATTCTCAAGAGCTTCCGGCCCCAGGGCGAGGCCGTGCTCGAACCGGGGGACATGCTCTATCTCCCGCCGCGTTTCGCCCACGACGGGCAAGCAATCGGCGACTGCTACACCTATTCGATCGGCTTTCGCGCGCCGTCGCACAGGGAACTCGCCTCGGAGTTTCTGATGTTCCTGGAGGAAAGACTGCGGTTGCCGGGACGCTATGCGGATCCGGACCTCGTCATTCAGGATCATCCCGCGGAAATCCGCACGGCAATGATCCGCAAGATCGGCCGGGCGCTGCGCGGAATCCGCTGGACCAGCCAGGATACGGTCGATTTTCTCGGCACGCACCTGACGGAGCCCAAGCAGCAGGTACGCTTCGATCCACCGCCGCGCCCCCTCGCGTTCCACGCTTTTGTCCGTGCGGCCCGCCGTTGCGGCGTGCGCCTGTCGCCCGGCTCGCAAATGCTCTACAGCGGCGCGAAACTGTTCATCAATGGGGAGATCGCCTTTGCCGGACCGGGAGCACTGCGCAAGCTCGCGGATGCCCGCGTCCTCAGTGGACGCAGGTTACCGCGCGCTGGCGGGGCGGCCGAACTGCTTTACCAGTGGTATCGCGCCGGTTATATTTCCGTTATCGCCTGAACAGATCTGCATACCGGACATGGCCGAAATCCACGCACCCCAGCACACGCCGATTCTCGGCAATGCCGAATACGAGGCTGCGCTCGACACCATTCTCGAGAAGGCGCAGAAAACCGTCCGTATTTTCGACAATTCCCTGGGCCGGGGCTACAACTCGCCCCGCAGATTCGAACTGCTGCGCGGATTCCTGCTCGCCAATCCGCGCAACCACCTGCAGATCGTAGTCCATGAGGTTCAGAGTCTGGACCGCAACTGCCCGCGCCTTCTCAACCTCCTGCGCATGCACACCCATGCCATCGCCATCCACGAGACCCACCTGAACGCGAAAGCGGTCTACGACCCGTTCGCCGTCGCCGACGATCTGCATTACGCCCATCGTTTTCATTTCGAGGAAATGCGCGGCCAGTTGGCGCTGGACGATCCGATCGGCACGCATGCTTTCATCGAGCGCTTCGGCGAAATCTGGGAGGCGTCGTCGCCCGCGGTGTCCGCCAAGACGCTCGGGCTCTGAATAGCGCAAGGCGTTGCTTGCCGTCAGGTGATCTGACGCCAGTCGAGTCCGGTGGCCTGGTCGGCCACGGCTATCCAGTCCGGTTCGCAACCGATGGCGGCGGACAGCGCAGCCCGCGCCAGTTCGGGCCGGTTGTTCTCCTGGCTGAGGTGCGCCGCCACCAGATGCTGGAGCTTGCCGTTGTCCAGCCGAGCGAGCAGACCCGCGGCCGTTACGTTGTCGAGATGGCCGAATTTTCCGGCAATGCGCTCGCGCAGCCGCCGCGGGTAACTGCTTGACTGCAGCATTTCGATATCATGATTGCACTCCAGCACCAGCGCATGGCATCGCGACAGCATGGCTTCGATATGCGGCGTCGAGCATCCCGTGTCGGTGAGCACGCCCAGACGGCGAACGCCATCGCCGAACACGTATTGGGCCGGCTCGCGCGCATCGTGGGGGACGGGGAAAGGTTGGATCTGCAGGTCGCCGACCGAGAACGCTTCGTAGCTGCCGATGACGTTGACGGTCTTGACGTCCGCAAACAGTGCCTCGAATCCGTTGAGGGTTCCGTGAGTCAGCCACACGGGCAGCGCATGGCGCCGCGCCAGCCGGGCGACACCGCCGATGTGGTCGTCGTGTTCGTGCGTGACTACGATGGCGGAAATATCCTGCGGGGCCAGGCCGAGACGGCCCAGGCGGGAAACGACATCGGCAAGTCCGAAGCCGCAGTCGAGCAATACTCTGGAGGCGCCGGATTCAACCACCAGGGCGTTGCCCTGGCTGCCGCTGCCGAGGGAGGCAAAACGCATACCCGCGCTCAACCCCGCACCGGCACGATGGTCTGCATTCGCGCTATTTCAGTTCCGCCTGCAGCAGCGTCAGGATGCGGCCTGCGCTGGTCGTATTGGCTTTCTGCCCTTCGGCATTGAGAACCCGGATCTCGCTGCCCTTTTCGACGTCGGCCACGCTGATCCGGTACTGCTCCTGCTTCTTGGCCGCGTCGCTGCTGCGCCAGAAAGCCAGTCTGGAAATGAAACTTTCGGATTTCTCGTCGACGACGTCGGGATCAACATAGCGCACGAAGTACAGGCCCTTGGAGCGATCCCGGTCCTCGACGGTAAATCCGACCCTGTCGAGTGCCAGCCCTACGCGGCGCCAGGCGCGATCGAAACTGTCGCGCAACAGCAAAGCCTCGGGCGTCTGGCCATTCCTGGTGAGTTCAGCACGCGATTCAGCCGCCGGCGAATTTCCCTTTGCCTCGACCTGTTCCTGCGCGCCGCCGAGGCGATCCATCAGACGGGAGAGCATCTCCGCCTCAAGGCCGGGGTCGGTGGGGCGCATCTGCCACTTGAGCTGCTCCTGCTGGCGCTCTCCCACCACGACCTGGTAGGCGCCACGATGGCTGATGTAGATCTCCGTCGTTCCCGCCACGCTGCCGCGCTCCAGGCGGGTACGGAACTTGTCGCGCTCCGGATAGGAATAGGCGCCGTCGAGGACCTTGCCGAGCAGCTTGCGAATCGTGCTCTCGGGAATTTTCGCCCGGTTTTCCGCCCAGTCGGTTTCCATGATGCCGATCTCGGGCGACTCGCGGTCGATCAGGAAACCGTTGTCCTGCCAGAATTCGCGGATTGCGGGCCACAAGGCGTCGGGTTCGGCTTCCGCCACCAGCCACCTTTGCGAACCACCGCGCTCCACGCGGACTTTTTCCTGGCGCTCCGGCAACACCGCGGCCGTGGACGGCTCGCCGGTATTGTTGGCCTGGTTTTCCGAGTATTCCGAGTAGGTCGCGGAACCGGAACTGGATTCCGGCACGTTGTAGCGGTCGCTCGTCGGCGGTGCGCTCAGATCCGCCGGGACGTCGAGCGCCCGGCCCTTGCCAGCGGACTTGTAGTCGATTTTCTTGCCTTCGATCAACTTGCCGGAGCAACCGGAAAGCACGAGGGTCACCGCAAGTGCGGCGAAAACAAGCTGCGTCGATTTCATGATCGTGAAAGGTGATTGATTCTGCGGGTACGACCGCCGGGCCGGCGCGGCGTTCACTTTGCCATGGATGCGGAGGCACCCGCAAAGGAGATCTCGGCCTGTTCCATCGCGCCGCGCAACAGATCATGGAACGAAGAGGACAGCGGCGTCAGCGGCAGGCGGATGCCACCTTCGATCAGGCCCATCCGCTGCAGCACCCATTTCAGGGGAATCGGATTGGCTTCGACAAACAGATGACGATGCAGGCCCAGCAGCTTGTTGTTGCGGGCCCGCGCACCCAGCACATCGCCCGCAATCGCAGCCGCGCACATTTCCTGCATCAGCCGCGGCGCCGCGTTGGCCGTGACCGAAATCACGCCATGCGCACCGAGCATCAGCAGCGGCAGCGCGGTGCCATCGTCACCGCTGTATACCGCGAAATTCTTCGGCGTGCGGCGCAACAGTTCCGCGCCCCGCTCCATGTTGCCCGTGGCATCCTTGAGGCCGACGATACCCGGGACTTGCGCCAGGCGCAGCACCGTATCGTTCTGCATGTCGGCCACGGTGCGTCCGGGGACGTTGTAGAGGATGTGCGGCAGGTCCACCGCTTCGGCAATCGCGCGGAAATGGCGGTAGAGGCCTTCCTGGGTCGGCTTGTTGTAATAGGGGACGACCGACAGACTCATGTCCGCGCCCGCCTTCTTGGCAAATGCTGACAACTCGATGGCTTCGCGCGTGGAATTGGCGCCGGTGCCGGCGATGATGGGAATGCGGCCAGCCGCGTGCTGGATAGCGGTGTTGATCAGCTGGCAATGTTCATCGAAATCCACCGTGGGCGATTCCCCGGTCGTGCCGACCACGACCAGGCCATTGCTGCCTTCACGGATATGGAAATCGATGAACCGGCGCAGGCGCTCGATGTCGAGGCTGCCATCCTCGAACATGGGCGTGACGATGGCAACGAGGCTGCCCTTGAGCATTGCGAAGTTCCTTGTAGCGAAAGCCGGATTCTAACCGATTCTCCGGCGGCCGGACGTCACGGACCGGCGCCGGAGCGCATGGCACAGATCCTCTGCACCATCGCCGGTTTGGGCTCGCCGATCTGCAGATCCTCATACGCAATGACCCGGAATTTCCCCGCCACAACGTCCAGCAGTTCGCCGGGACGCAACAGAAAATCCGGGTTGGACGGCTTGCCGAATCGTTCGTTGCCGGCAGCAAAGGTCTCATAGATGAGGACCCCGTTTGCGGCAATGGCCGCGACGATGCGCGCAAACAGCGGGCGGTGCAGATAATTGGTTACCACAATGGCGCCGAAGCTGCGCTCGCCCAGCGACCAGGCCGCGTTCTCGAGGTCTGCCACACGGGTTTCGATGCCGGCCGTCCCGGCGAGGGTGGCCAGCGCCTCGACGTCGCGGTCCACGGCCAGGACCCGATGGCCCAGGCCCGCAAGGTAGCGGCTGTGGCGGCCGCTGCCGCAGGCCAGGTCGAGGACTTCGCTGGCGGACGGAATGCACCCGGACCAGTTGCGGACCCACTCCGAAACCGTCTGTTGGTTGTGCGCGTTATCCCGATCTCTTTGCAGGCAGGCCTCCAGCCTGAATTATACGGAGGCCTGGTTATATGCAGGCCCCGGCGGGGCATCGGCCGGACAGGGTGATTTGACACCTTCCGGGGCGGGTGCTAAAAACCGGGCTCCAATCCGTCTTTGACCCAACCAGAACGCCAGTCCGGGGAGAACGTCATGAACAACAAGTGGGCATTGGTCGGCGCCTGTATCCTCCTGCTGCCGGCCTGCAGCAACATGGGCAAGGTCTTCAGCAAGAAACAGTCGGCGACCGCCGTGCTGGCGCCCACCAAGGGTAATTCGGCAAGCGGCACTGTCAATTTCACCCAGAAGGGCGAGGTCGTGCTGGTCGAAGCGAAGATCAACGGACTGAAAGCCAATGGCACCCACGGCTTCCACGTCCACGAAAAAGGCAACTGCAGCGCAGGCGACGCGTCCAGCGCAGGCGCCCACTTCAATCCGGCCGCCTCGCTGCATGGCGGCCCGTCGGGAAATGCGCGCCACGGCGGCGACCTCGGCAATCTCAAGGCCGATGCAAACGGCTACGCGCAGGCCTCCCTGGAAATCCGCGGCATCACGCTCGGCACGGAAGCCAACGGCATCATCGGCCGTGCGGTGATCGTGCACGCGGGAGTGGACGACCTGAAGTCGCAGCCCGCCGGAAACTCCGGCGCGCGGGTGGCCTGCGGCCTGATCAGCAAGAATCCCGACAAGTTCTTCTAACCGGCGTTTTCCCGAATCGGATCCGGCGCCTTATCGCAAGTTGATTCCCTGGCTGGGTGCCGACGATCCCTTCCCTCCCCTGTCGCAGGCGACCCGGGAACCCAACGGCTTGCTCGCCGCCGGTGCCGACCTGTCCGCGACCCGGCTTTTGGATGCTTATCGCAGCGGCATTTTTCCCTGGTACAGCGACGGCCAGCCCATCCTCTGGTGGAGCCCCGACCCGAGGATGGTGCTGTTTCCCGCCGAACTCAAGGTGTCGCGCTCGCTGGCCAGGACGCTGCGCAGGGACGAGTTCGAAATCCGCGCCGACACCGCCTTTCGCCGCGTGATGGCAGCCTGCGGCGAACCGCGCCCCGGACAGGGTGGGACCTGGATCACCTGGCCGATGATGGAAGCCTACGCAGCGCTTCACGGTGAAGGCATTGCACACTCGGTGGAAACCTGGCGCGACGGCGAACTGATCGGCGGACTGTACGGCATCGCGCTGGGAAGGATGTTCTTCGGCGAATCGATGTTCAGCCGCGCCACCGACGCCTCCAAAGTCGCACTGGTTGTGCTGGTGCGGCAGCTCCAACGCTGGAACTTCGGCATGATCGACTGTCAGATGAATACGCCGCACCTGGCGTCGCTCGGCGCCCGCGAAATTCCGCGCGGCGAGTTCACGCGGCGACTACAGGAATTGATACACTATGCCCCGGTTCCGGCGCCCTGGCATCTGGAGCCGGGCCTCTGGAATCGGCAATCACGGGATGACACAGCTTAACGACCTGCCTTTCTCGGTGCTGCAGTTCTATGCGACCGCGCCTTATCCGTGCAGCTACCTGCCGGACAAGCTGGCGCGCTCGCAAGTTGCCACGCCCAGCCACGCCATCGACAGCCAGGTCTACAGCGAGCTGGTCAAGGTCGGCTTCCGCCGCAGCGGGGCTTTTACCTATCGGCCCTATTGCGATCATTGCCGGGCCTGCGTTCCGGTGCGCATCCTGGCGGAGAATTTCCTGCCCAACCGTTCACAGCGGCGCTCCCGCCAGCGCCACGACCAGCTCGAAGCGCGCATGCTTGAGCTCAAGTACCACCCCGAACACTACGCGCTGTATCTGCGCTACCAGTCCCACCGCCACAGCGGCGGCGGCATGGACCACGACAGCCGCGAGCAGTACCGGCACTTCCTCCTGCAGAGCAACGTGCGCTCCAGCCTCGTGGAATTTCGCGAGGAGGGCAAATTGCGCATGGTCAGCATCGTCGATCGCCTCGACGACGGCCTGTCCTCGGTCTACACCTTCTTCGAACCCGACGTCGCCGGCGCCAGCCTGGGCACGTACAACGTGGTCTGGCAGGTCGAACTGTGCAGGCGCCTGGGCCTGCCCTATCTTTATCTCGGCTACTGGATCGCGCAAAGCCGCAAGATGGCCTACAAGGTCAACTTCCAGCCTCTGGAAGGCCTCATCGACGGCCAGTGGCGCCGGCTGGCGCCTGACGCAACCTCGCCCGAGGCGGCGTGACTCCGGACAGCGTGACCCAAGGCGGCTCCCATTCGCTGGCCAGCCCTGCCGCCGCCGGCTGACGCATGCTCTACCGCTTCGCCCGGCCGCTGCTGTTCCTGCTCGACCCCGAAACCGCCCACCATGCCGCGCTGGAGGCGCTGGAGGCGGCATACCGGTTAGGGTTGCGTCCGCTGATAGCACCCACACCGCAGGCATCACCCCGTGCTGTCATGGGCCTCACGTTCCCCAATCCCGTGGGTCTGGCCGCTGGCCTGGACAAGAACGGCAGCCATATCGACGCCTTGGCTGCCCTCGGATTCGGATTCCTGGAGATCGGCACCGTCACGCCGAGGCCCCAGCCCGGCAATCCGAAGCCACGCATGTTCCGGCTGCCTCAGGCGCGCGGCATCATCAACCGCATGGGCTTCAACAACCTCGGCGTCGAACACCTGCTGGGAAACGTGGCTGGCGCGAAATACCGCGGCATCCTCGGCATCAACATCGGCAAGAACTTCGACACGCCGATCGAGCGGGCCGCCGACGATTACATTTTCTGCATGCGCCGGGTATACATGGCTGCGAGCTACATCACCGTCAACATTTCCTCGCCCAATACCAGGAACCTGCGGCAATTGCAGCAGACGGAGGAACTCGATCGCCTGCTGGGTTCGCTCGCCGGCGAACGCCGCAGGCTATCCGCGCAGCATGGCAAGGTCGTGCCTCTGGCCGTGAAGATCGCTCCCGACCTCGCCGACGAAGAAATCGCGCAGGCCGCAGAATTGTTTATCAAGCATGGCATCGATGCCGTCATCGCGACCAACACGACGGTTTCGCGTGAAGGCGTCGCGGAACTTCCAGATGGCGACCGCGAAGGCGGGCTGAGCGGCGCGCCGCTGAGAGACCGCGCCACCGCAGTGGTGCGGCAGCTTGCGTCGAAATTGAACGGCCGCCTGCCGGTGATCGGCGTAGGCGGTATTTTTTCAGCAGCGGACGCGCGCGAGAAACTCGATGCCGGCGCCAGCCTCGTGCAGGTCTACAGCGGCCTCATTTATGAGGGGCCGGAGCTTGTTTCGCGGATCGCCAAGGGCCTCCCCACATCTTCTTAAGGGCCTGAATCTGTTATAACTTTAGTACCAGCACGAATAAGTTCCGGAAGCGGCCGGGTTATAATTCGCGCCTTCATCCGCAGCCTTCCCCCCCCGCTCCTCCGAATGAACATCAGCGTTGATGCAATTCTCGACAAGCCCGCGCTCAAACTGGGCTTCGGCCTGCAGTTTCCGGGACTCTACACACGGCCAGGCCTGTTGCAGCTGGATGCCGCCTTCCTGAATTTTCTCGGCGAATCCGATAGCGGCTTGCGCGCGCGAGTTGAAGCCGCAAGAGCGGCTCCGGACCGCCTCGCGGCGAAGGAGGAATCCGAGCTGCTGATCGCGGTCGCACCGCACCTTGAGGATTTCACCGCCCAACTGTTCGGCATCGAATCCGAAGTCCAGGCGCTTGCGGCGCGCCACCACGAACTGGCGCCACTTTTTTCCTGCAAGCGCCTGTTCGTCCAGCGCAAGGCCATGAATGCGTACAAGGCCGATGCGGCCGCGACCTTCGATGGAGCGGCTATCGAAGCACAACTGGCCGCCTGGTTTGGGGAACCCTTCAGCGAACTGGCCTTCGCTCGCCATGTAGTCCTCTGGCAGGGCGATGAAGCAGCCAACGCCGCGAAACTCGATGCCGCAATGCGCTATGCCGCATGGGCGGCGCACACACCGGCGGGAAAGCACCAGCACCTCGCCGGCGTGCTCTTCAAGGCGCCGAAAAAACTCGACTTCCAGCATCTTGTGCCCCTCACCACAAAAGAGGAAAGCGGCATTACTGTGCATACGCTGTCGCACGTGCGCCGGCGCCAGGGATTTGCATTGACCGATGCGGGCACGGACCTCGTCGGCGCACTGGACCAGGCCAACTACTGCATCTGGTGCCATGAACAGGGCCGCGATTCCTGCTCGCACGGCCTGAAGGAAAAAGTGCCGGCGGATGGCAGCGTCCCGCCATTCAAGAATACCGTGTTCGGCGTACCTCTGGCGGGGTGCCCACTGGAGGAACGCATTTCCGAATTCCAGAAGCTCAAGTCGGATGGCGTGTCGGTCGGCGCGCTGGCAATGATCACGATCGACAACCCGATGGTCGCCGCCACCGGCCACCGCATCTGCAACGACTGCATGAAATCCTGCATCTACCAGAAGCAGGAACCCGTCAACATCCCGCAGGCGGAGACGCGCACGCTGAAGGATGTGCTCGAACTGCCATGGGGGTTCGAAATCTATTCCCTGTTCACCCGCTGGAATCCCCTGGACCTGCGCCGGCCGTTGCCTAAACAGCCCAGCGGCCGCCGCGTGCTGGTGGCAGGCATGGGCCCGGCGGGATTCACTGTTTCGCACCATCTGATGAACGACGGCCACACGGTCGTCGGCGTGGATGGCCTGAAGATCGAACCGTTGCCCTCCAACCTCTCCGGCGTGGAAGCGAACGGCACACATGTGGGTTTCGAACCGGTCTACGACGCCGAAACCCTGTTCGAGTCGCTCGACGACCGTGTCATGGCCGGATTCGGCGGCGTGGCCGAGTACGGCATCACGGTGCGTTGGGACAAGAATTTCCTCAAGCTCATCCGGCTTCTGCTCCAGCGCCGTGCCGAGTTCGCGCTGTTCGGCGGCGTGCGTTTCGGCGGCACCATCACCGCGGATGACGCCTTCGACCTGGGCTTCGACCACGTGGTACTGGCCGCCGGTGCCGGCCGCCCGACCGTCCTCGACATTCCCAACGGACTCGCACCCGGCGTGCGCACAGCGTCGGATTTCCTCATGGCCCTGCAGCTTACCGGCGCGGCCAAGAACGATTCCATTGCCAACATGCAGGTGCGCCTGCCGGTAGTGGTCATTGGAGGCGGCCTGACCGCGATCGACACGGCGACCGAATCCCTTGCCTATTATCCGCTGCAGGTCGAGAAATTCCTGCGCCGTTTCGAAACCCTCTGCGCCGAACGCGGCGAGGAGAAGATCAGGACCGCGTGGACGACTGCGGAGAGAACCATCGCCGATGAATTCCTGGCGCACGCGCGCGCCATCCGCGCGGAGCGGGTACGCGCCGCCGGGCAGGGCGGCGAGCCGCGCATCCTGGAACTGCTGCAATCCTGGGGCGGCGTTACCCTCGCCTACAGGAAGCGCCTGGTCGACAGCCCGTCCTACACGTTGAATCACGAAGAAGTGGAGAAGGCCCTGGAGGAAGGCATCCGCTTCGCGGAGAACCTGACACCGTCCGCGGTTGAAGTGGATGAATTCGGTTACGCGCGAGGCCTGACCGTCACCCGCAAAGTCACGCACGCGGACGGCAGCAGCGCCGAGGTGACCGCGACCCTTCCCGCGCGGAGCGTGCTTGTGGCGGCCGGCACCCAGCCCAATACGGTGCTGGCACGCGAGGACACCCGCAACTTCCATCTCGATGGACGCTACTTCCAGGCTTGCGACGAGGAAGGCAATCCGGTCAAGCCGGAACGAAGCGCCAAACCGGCGAAGTCGCAAGTGCTGCTGAACCGGCGCGCCGACGGCCGCTTCATCAGCTTCTTCGGCGACCTGCATCCGTCTTTCTTCGGCAACGTGGTGAAGGCCATGGGCGGCGCCAAGCAGGGCTACCCGGTGGTGAGCAGCGTCCTGGGCAGGGTGCAGCCTGCCTACGCCGGAAGCGATGCAGAATTCCTGTCCCGACTGAATGGCACACTGCGCGCGACAGTGCATGAAGTCATCCGGCTGACGCCCACCATCGTCGAGGTCGTGGTGCGCGCCCCGCTGGCCGCGCGCAAGTTCCAGCCCGGCCAGTTCTACCGGCTGCAGAATTTCGAATCGCTGGCCGCATCGGTGGACGGCACCCGGCTGGCGATGGAAGGCCTGGCGTTGACCGGTGCGTGGGTCGACCGGGACAAGGGCCTGGTCTCCACCATCGTGCTGGAGATGGGCGGTTCCTCGGACCTCTGTGCCGTACTGACACCAGGCGAACCGGTGATCCTGATGGGGCCGACCGGATCGCCCACCGAAATCCACAGCGACGAAACCGTGGTGCTGGTAGGCGGTGGCCTCGGCAACGCGGTGCTGTTCTCGATCGGCCAGGCCCTGCGCGCCGCGGGTTCGAAGGTGCTCTACTTCGCCGGCTACAAAAAAATCATCGACCGCTACAAGATCGCCGAAATCGAAGCGGCTGCCGATGTCATCGTCTGGTGCTGCGACGAAGCACCGGGATTCCAGCCCAACCGCCCCGATGACCGCGGTTTTACCGGCAACATCGTGCAAGCCATGACGGCTTACGCCGAAGGCAAGCTTGGCCCACAGAAGATTCCCTTCAATGCTGCGGACCGCATCATCGCCATCGGCTCAGACCGGATGATGGCGGCGGTGGCAGCGGCCCGCCATAGCGTGCTCAAGGCACATGTCAAGCCGCATCATTTCGCCATCGGCTCGATCAACTCGCCGATGCAATGCATGATGAAGGAAATCTGCGCGCAGTGCCTGCAACCACAGATCGATCCCGTCACCGGCGAGCGCAGCTTCGTGTTTTCCTGCTTCAACCAGGACCAGCCGCTGGACCGGGTCGACTTCCCCGGCCTCGCCGCGCGCCTCGCGCAGAACACCGTGCAGGAAAAACTCACCGCGCAGTGGATTGACCGCTGCCTCAAACA
>JBKJUC010000236.1:0-14667 GCA_046590325.1 Burkholderiales bacterium
CTGCATATTTTCCTTACACGGCAGCGCAGCAATTGCGCGGCCACTCAAGCTGCTAGAATCGGCCACCCAAATAATGTACCGGCAAGAGGAGTCCGCGATGCAAGGCCTGATGATGGAAATGCCGCTGCTGATCTCATCGCTGATCAAGCACGCGGACCGCTACCACGGCGACACCGAAATCGTATCCCGGATGGTGGAAGGCGGGATCCACCGCTACACCTACCGCGACGCGCACCGCCGCATCCGCCAATTGGCCAACGCCCTCGACACCCTGGGCGTGAAAACGAACGACCGCGTAGCCACCCTGGCCTGGAACGGCTTCCGTCACCTGGAAGCCTACTATGCCGTAGCCGGAATGGGCGCGGTGTCCCATACGGTCAATCCGCGCCTGTTCCCCGAGCAGATCGTCTACATCATCAATCATGCGGAGGATCGCTATGTCTTCCTCGACCTGACCTTTGTCCCCCTGGCAGAAGCCGTGGCCGAAAAGTGTCCGGGCGTGAAGGGCTGGATCATCATGACGGACAAGGCGCACATGCCGCAGTCGAAGCTGAAGAATGCGCTGTGCTACGAGGACCTGGTCAACGCCCATAGCCCCGAGTTCGAATGGCCGGAGTTCGACGAGCGGACTGCCTCGTCGCTGTGCTACACCTCCGGCACGACCGGGAACCCCAAGGGTGTGCTCTACAGCCATCGGAGCACGATAATCCATTGTTACGCGTCCAGTATGCCGGATGCGCTCAATCTCTCCGCCCGCGACGTAATCCTGCCGGTCGTACCCATGTTCCACGTCAATGCATGGGGCCTGCCGTACTGCGCGGCCATGGTCGGCGCCAAGATGGTGTTTCCCGGCGCCGGTCTTGACGGGGCGAGCGTGTTCGAGCTGTTCGAGAAGGAAAAAGTGACGGTCTCAGCCGGCGTACCGACAGTCTGGATGGGCCTGCTCGGCTTCATGAAGCAGGGCAACCACAAGTTCAGCACGTTGAAGCGCACGGTGATCGGCGGCTCGGCCTGCCCGCCCGCCATGATCCGCAGCTTCGAGAAAGACTACGGCGTCCAGGTCATCCACGCCTGGGGCATGACCGAGATGAGCCCGCTGGGTACTGTGAACACCTTCAAGTCCAGCCATGACACATGGGATGCCGAGCAGCGCCTGGCGTTGCAGAACAAACAGGGCCGCGCCATTTACGGCGTGGACATGAAAATCGTCGACGATGCGGGCAAGGAACTGCCCTGGGACGGCAAGGCCTTCGGCGATCTCATGGTCCGCGGACCATGGATCTGCCGGGAATACTTCAAGGCCGAAGGCGGCAATCCACTGGCCAAGGACGAGTACGGGCAGGAGTGGTTCCCGACCGGGGATGTCGCGACCATGGATCCGGATGGCTACATGCAAATCACGGACCGCTCCAAGGACGTGATCAAGTCCGGCGGCGAATGGATCAGTTCGATCGATCTGGAAAATGCAGCCGTCGGTCATCCGGCGGTTGCAGAAGCAGCGGTGGTCGGCATCCAGCATCCGAAGTGGGACGAGCGGCCGCTGCTGATCATCGTCAAGAAAAAAGATGCGCAACTCAGCCGCGAGGAAATGCTCAAGTTCTTCGAGGGCAAGGTGGCGAAATGGTGGATGCCCGATGACGTGGTCTTCGTCGACCAGTTGCCCCACACCGCGACGGGCAAGCTGCTGAAGACCAAACTGCGCGAAGACTTCAAGGATTACAAACTTCCGACGGCGTGAAAAAGGCCGTGAATATCGTGAATATCGTGAATGCCGGTCTAAAGCCCTAGAGCGGTGTTACGACATTCACGACATTCACGACATTCACGATATTCACGGCATTCACGGCTTTTCCGGCTAATAGCCCTTCTTTCGATCGACCAACCCAAGCGGCGGGTCGCCGCGTTCCAGGCGCCTGATGTTCTCGATTACCTGTATTTCGGCCGCAGCGATGATGGTCGGCGCGGCGGCGTGCGGGGTGACGACGATTTTCGGATGGCGCCAGAACGGGTGCGCTGCCGGCAGCGGCTCCTCGCGGAACACATCGAGCATGGCGCCGTCGAGCTGGCCGCAATCCAGCGCCGCGATCAGGTCGGAATCGACCAGATGCGTGCCCCGCCCGATGTTCACGACGTAGCTCCCTCTGGGCATGGCGGAGAAGGCAGAGGCATTCAGGATATCCCGCGTCTCTGCAGTCAGCGGCAGGACATTGATGACGACGCGCGACCGGGCAAGGAAATCCTTCAGGCGATCGCCGCCCGCGAACACCTCGACATCTTCCAGCGAACGTGGAGCCCGCACCCAGCCCGCGACCGGATAACCGCAGGCCGCCAGACGCGAAGCGACCAGGCCTCCGATCACACCCAGTCCCATCACCCCCACCGGCCAGTCACCGGCGAGCGCCCAGGGAATGCGACGCCAGAGGGAATTTCGCTGCTGCGCTGGGTAGGTCTGCATGTGCCGCTGGAAATGCATTACGGCATACATTGCGTACTCGGCCATCGGTGCCGGCATGCCCGCCCCGAGCAGCCGGATCACGGGAATCGATGCCGGAAGGTCCGGGTCCGACAATACCCCGTCGACGCCGGCGCCCAGAACCAGGATGGCTTTCAGATTGGGCAAGCGCGCGAGCAGACCTGGTTCCGGCCGCCATACGAGGGCGTAACGGATGTCTTCCAGCGGCCCGCAATCCGGCCAGATGCGGAAGCCCATGGCTGGAAACGCCCGCGAGAACGCGCGGCGCCAGGGTTCCGGCGGATCGGAGTCGCTGCTGAACAGGAGAGTCACGGCGATGCGTTTCTTGGCAGTTGCGATGATGCTACAGTGCCAGCAGATCGTGCGCCATTCCAGCGCGACATAAAAGGGGAGCAGCAATGAGCAAGCTTTACGCCTCGCCGCAGCGCGCATTCCAGGACATGTTCGACACCCGGCGCATCGCGGATGCCGCCGAACAGCTCATCGTCCATCCGGAAGTGGCGGACGACGAGAAAGCCTTCATCGAGAGCCGCGACATGTTCTTCCTGTCGACAATCGACGCCCGCGGCTTTCCTACCTGCTCCTACAAGGGCGGCGATCCCGGCTTCGTAAAAGTCGTGGACAAACGCACCGTCGCCTTCCCCAGCTACGACGGCAATGGCATGTTCTATTCGATGGGCAACATCCGCGGCAACGCCCGCATCGGCATCCTGTTCATCGACTTCGAAACCCCGCATCGCGTGCGCCTGCACGGCACCGCGAGCATCGACGACAACGATCCGCTGATCATGGACTTCAAGGACGCCGACATGGTGGTTCGCGTCCGCATCGAGGAGCTGTTCATCAACTGCCCGCGCTACGTGCATCGCTACACCAAGGCCAAGCCCTCGCAATATGTCCCGCGCGACGGCTGCGCCACGCCCTACGCCGTGTGGAAGCGCATCGACGCGATCCAGCCCGCGCTATCCGCTCGCGACCAGGGCAAAGCCGAAGCCAATGGCGGCCTGATCACCATGGATGAGTATTTCGCGAAGGTGGGGAAAGGAGAGGCTTGAAGGGCCGTGAATGTCGTGAATCCGTGAATATCGTGAATGACGTGATTACATAGCGCCAATTCTGCTATCGGTCCGCAATCCACGAAACCACGGGATGGACTGACTGCCGCCCGGTCATGGCCCACCCGTATCACGCCATTCACGGCATTCACGGCATTCACGGCTCTTACGGCGCCGTTATCTCCAGATTGTCGATCAGGCGAGTATTTCCAAGCTTGGCGGCGCCCAGCACGACGAGCGCCTTGTCGTGGGGCTCAGGGCGCATCACGGCGCGCTGATTCCGCACCACAACGTAGTCGACTTGCCAGCCGTGGCGGGCCAGAAGCGCACCCGCTGCATATTCCATTGCTATGAAATTGCGGTCGCCGCCGACCACCGCGTCCCGAACGCCGACAATGGCTTCGCGCAGGCGGGTCGCTTCATTGCGCTCCGCGGGCGAGAGAAATCTGTTGCGCGATGACAGCGCGATGCCGTCTTCCGCGCGGACCGTTTCCGCCGGAATGATGCGGATGGGCAACGCAAACTGCTCCACAAGCTGGCGAACGATGGCAAGTTGCTGGTAGTCTTTCTTGCCAAACACGGCGTACTGGGGCTGCACGGTGTTGAACAGCTTCAGCACTACCGTCGCCATGCCGCGGAAATGCCCAGGACGGAAACGCCCTTCGAGTTTATTCGCGACCTTCGGAAGATCCACGTAGAAAGTCTGCGGCTCCGGATACATTTCCTTTTCATCCGGCGCGAACACGATGGTATTGCCGGCAGCCTCCAGCTTCGCGCAGTCGTCGGCGAAGGTGCGCGGATACTTTTCGAAATCCTCGCCCTGCCCGAACTGCAGCCTGTTGACGAAGATGGTGGTTACCGTGACCGGCGCCTGGGATTTCGCGATGTGCACCAGGCTCAGGTGGCCATCGTGGATGTTGCCCATCGTCGGCACACAGGAAACCTCCGGCTCGCGCTTGAGCCGCTCGCGCAGTTCCTTGACTGTTTTGATGACTTCCATGTTGAGGGACGAGGGACGAGGGACGAGGGGTGAGGGGTGACCCGGAACATCCGCGCCTTCCTTCGTGCCTCGTGCCTCGCGCCTCGCGCCCGCCTCCCTTAAAAACTGTGCTCGACGCCGGGGAAAGTCCCGGCCTTTACTTCCCCGACGTAGCGCTCGATTGCCGCAGCGATGGACGGCGAGCCTTCCATGAAATTCTTCACGAAGCGCGGCTTCTTGCCCGGATAGATGTCGAGCATGTCGTACAGATTCAGGATCTGCCCTGAACAGTGCACGCCGGCGCCAATGCCGATCACCGGGATCGACAATGCCTCGGTCAGGGATTTCCCGACTGCGGCAGGCACCAGTTCCACGACCATCAGGGCGGCGCCCGCATCCTGCAGAACTTTTCCAGCTGCGACCAGGCGTTGGGCGCCGTCGTCCGTCCTGCCCTGGACCTTCCAGCCGCCGATCGCATGCACCGACTGCGGGGTCAGCCCGATATGTCCGCAAACCGGGATGCCGCGGCTGGCGAGAAACTCGATTTGCGGAGCCATGATCTCGCCTCCTTCCAGCTTGACCATGTGCGCGCCGGCGCTCATCAGCCGGGCGGCATTTTCGTAAGCTTTTTCGGGACTTTGCTGGTAACTGCCGAATGGCATGTCGCCGAGCACCAGCGCGCGCTGGGTACGTCTGGCCACAATACGCGTGTGATAGATCATCTCGTCCATGGTCACGGGCAGGGTCGAATCGTGCCCCTGCACCGTCATCGCCAGCGAGTCACCCACCAGAAAAATATCCACGCACGCGGCATCGAGCAGGGCCGCGAAGCTCGCGTCGGTACAGGTCAGCATGGTGATGCGGTCGTTCTCCTGCCGCATCTTTTGCAGAATACTCGTCGTAACTTTCATGAGAATCTTTTCATGGCAAAGGCGCAAAAGACGCGAAGAAAATCAGAAGCGCCATCTCTGAAAAAAGACCCCATACAGCGTGCTTGCATGCCGCAGGGCCTCCCGGATCTCCTTGTGTCGTTCTTTCTTCGCGTTTTCCTTGCGCCCCTCGCGTTCTTGCGATTAGACAGCACTATTCCCCGCGACTGAAGAACTCGCGGGGCCCGCGCATTTCCGAAATGCGGCGCAACAGTAAATCAAAATCGCCCGAATCATCAACAAAATTCAGATGGTCGCTGTTCACGATCAGGAGGGGTGCGGCGGAGAACTGGTAGAAGAAGCGGCTGTATGCGTCGCCCAGGCGCACCAGGTACTGCTCGGAGATGCCGCGTTCATAGGCAAAGCCGCGCTTGCGCACGCGCTCCACCAGCGTGTCCGACGAAGCCTGCAGGTAGATGACCAGGTCGGGGGTGGGCGCCTGCGGCATCAGGTGGGAATAGATCTGCTGGTAGAGGTGCAGCTCGTCGTCCGACAGGGTGAGGCTGGCGAACAGCGGGTCCTTGTCGAGGATGAAATCCGCCACCGTGCCACGGTTGAACAGGTCGATCTGCTTCAAGCCTGCCACCTGCTGCACGCGCTGGAACAGGAAGAACAGTTGGGTCGCCAGCGCATGGCGGCGCGGATCCTCGTAGAAGCGGGCGAGGAAAGGATTGGAATCCGGATCTTCCAGCATCAGTTCCTTGCTGAAATGTTCGGCCAGCCTGCGGGCCAGGCTGGTCTTGCCCGCGCCGATCGGGCCTTCCACCACGATATAGCGATGCTTCTCAACCGCCATCGATCAACTCCACGCCGCTGCAATCGATGCGATCCAGCAAGTCCCCGACCCTGCCCTGCCCCGGGACAATTGCGTCCGGCGCGATCTCGGCCAGCGGTGCCAGCACGAATGCGCGCTCATGCAGTCGCGGATGCGGCAGTGTCAGGCCATCTTCACGCATAACGCGGTCGGCATACATGAGTAGATCGAGATCCAGCGTGCGTGGCGCATTGGGCAGCGAGCGCCGGCGGCCGTGCCTGATCTCCAGGTCCAGTAGCGCATCCAGGAGCGGGCGCGCATCCAGGGCTGTTTCGAGCCGCGCCACGGCATTGATGAAATCCGGCTGGTCGAGATAGCCCACCGGCGCGGTGCGATAAAGCGATGAGCGAGAGACGACGCGGCTTCCCGGAAGGCGGTCCAGTTCTTCGAGTGCCTGCAGGACCTGCGATATGGGGTCGTCAAGGTTGGCGCCCAGCGCCACAAATGCAGTCGTCAAGACCCCGCCTCAGGATTCGGCAGGTTCCGCTGCGGCAGGCGCGTCTCCGCCCTCGCCCCGGGGCTTGCGCCGGCGCCGGCGCCGCTTCGGTCCCCGCTCGGGCAGCAACATCTGCTTGCGGGTTTCCTCGTCCGCTTTCTGGAAGTTATCCCACCATTCCGCGGCCTCCGCTTCCACTTCGCCGCTGTCGCAGCGGAGCACCAGGAAGTCATAGCCCGCGCGGAAGCGCGGATGGGCCAGCACGCTGTAAGGCCGGCGTCCGGAGCGCGCCAGCATGCGCGGCTGCAGGGCCCAGATCTCCTTCATGTCCGCGCCGAACCGGCGCGGTATGGAAAGTTTCTCGGCCTGCACATGGATGACGTGGTCCATCGCCTTGAACAGCGCCGGCATGGCGCTGAGCCCTTCTTCCTGCGCGATCTTCCAGGCCGCAAGCACTTCATGCCAAAGCAAAGCAGCAAACAGGAACCCGGGCGACACCGGTTTGTCCTCGCGAATACGTTCGTCGGTGCTCTGCAGGGCCATCATCACGAAACGCTCGCCCATCGGCTGGTCAAGGATGACGTCAAGCATCGGCAGCAGGCCGCCGTGCAGGCCTTCATGGCGCAACTGAAGCAGACAGGCTGTCGCGTGGCCGGACATCAGCAGCTTCATCATTTCCTCGAACAGCCGCGCCGACGGCACATTGGCCAGGAGCGGCGCGAGCCGTTTGATCGGCGCCCGCGTGTCGGATTCTATTTTCAAGCCAAGCTTCGCGGCGAGCCGCACCGCCCGCAGCATGCGTACCGGATCCTCGCGGTAGCGCTGTTCCGGATCGCCGATCATCCTCAGCCTGCGCGCTTTCAGGTCAGCGAGGCCATCGCAGAAGTCGAAGATTTCCTCGGTTGTCGGGTCGTAGAACATCGCATTGATGGTGAAGTCGCGCCGCGAGGCGTCTTCTTCCTGCGTGCCGAACACGTTGTCGCGCAGGATGCGGCCGTGCTCGTCGGAACTGCCCTCGGCCGGATCGCTGCCATGCCGCGCCCGATAGGTCGACACTTCGATCGTGTCATCGCCGAACATCACGTGCACCAGGCGGAAGCGGCGGCCGATGATGCGAGAACGCCGGAATGCACCACGCACCTGCTCCGGCGTCGCATCCGTGGCAATGTCGAAATCCTTGGGTTCCAGGCCGAGCAACAGGTCGCGCACCGCCCCGCCGACAATGTAGGCGGCGTAACCTTTTTCCTGCAAGGTGGTGGTCACGCGCCGGGCACTGGAGCTGATCTTGTCGCGGGTAACCCCGTGCTTGCTGCGGGGGACGACCTGGACTTGTCCGGGTGGCGATGACCGGCCGGAAAAAACCCGGCGTAACAGTTTCCGAATCATCCGGTTGCCGTCGAATCCATGGGTGGTAGAAAAAATATCGGGGGTAGAAAGAGGCGCCGCAGAAACTCTCGCCGCCGAGGGGGGTGGAGGGGAAGGCCGTAAAAGGGGCGATTATACATGCGGCCCCTTGTTCACCGGCGGGACCGGGAGGAACAAACGCTCGCCGCGGGCCTCGACAGCCTCCAGCGGGAAGCCATACAGCCGGCTCAGGCGTTCCGCATCCAGCGCCTGTTCGCGCGGACCGGCATCGAAGCGCCCATCACCTTGCAGCAGCAGAAAGTGATCGCAATAGCGACTGGCGAACAGCAGGTCATGCAGCACCATGATCACCAGCGCGCCCTGCGTCGCTTCCAGGGCAAGCCGTTCCAGCAGGGCGATCTGGTGCGGAAGGTCGAGATGCTGAAGGGGTTCGTCCACCAGGTAGATGCGCGGGCGCTGGGTGAACAAGGCGGCCGCGCGAGCACGCTGGCGCTCGCCCCCCGACAATGTCGTAAAGGCGCGGCCGGCGAGCGCGCCGAGGTTCTGCGCCGCGATTTCGGCCGCGGCAATGCCTTCGTCTTTCTGGCTCCAGCCGAACACGCCATGCGCATGCGGATGGCGTCCCAGCAGTACATAGTCCCGGGCCGTGCCCCAGAACTCCGCAGTCTCTTCCTGCAGCATAACGCCGATGCGTGATGCCGCATGCCGTCGGGCTATGGAGTGAAGCGCAACTTCGTCCACAAGCACGCTCCCCGCCTGAGGCGGTTGCAATCCCGCCAGCGTTCGCAGCAATGTCGACTTGCCGCTGCCGTTGCGTCCGAGTATGGCCCAGACCCGGCCGGCGCCGAATTCGAGCGACAGGCCGTCCACCAGTATCCGGCCGGGAAAGGCGACGCGCAGATTCTCAGCGCGCAGCATCACTTCGGCCTGCAAGGAGCAACAACAGGACCGGCACCCCCAGCAGCGCGGTCAGCACGCCGACCGGGAACTGCAGAGGCGCCCACAGGCTGCGTGCGAGAGCGTCGGCCACCACCAGCAGACTGCCACCGGCCAGAACGGATGCCGGCAGCAACCAACGATGATCGGCAAGCCCCAGCAAGCGCACGAGATGCGGCACGATCAATCCGATGAAGCCGATGGTGCCGCCGACGAGCACTGCGGTAACGGTAGCGACCGCCGCAAGGACATAGAGAAGAATCTCCATGCCGCCCACGGGAACACCGAGGGACAGGGCCTTGGTCCTGCCAAGAGCAAGTACATTGAGCATCCGGGCAAGGGGCAGGATAACGGCCAGGAGAACCGCCAGCACCAGCAAAGCCGGCACCGGATTGCCAGCGTAGCCAAGGTCGCCCATGAGCCAGTACAGCATGCCCTTCACCGCCGTATGCGGCGCGAGCACCAGGATCAGGCTCAGTGCCGCGTTCAGGCCGGCCGCAATTACAACGCCGGTCAGCAACAGGCGATAGGGATTCCATTCACCGCCGCGGAAACTGAGCAGGAACACCGCGGCGGAGGCGCCAATGGCGCCAGCGAGGCCGAGCCCGCTCTGTATTGCGGCGCCAAACCCCAGCAGCATTGCCAGCAACACGCCCAGCGCCGCTCCTCCGGAAACGCCGAAAATGTAGGGATCGGCCAAAGGGTTGCGCAGTAAAACTTGCAGAAGAGTACCCGCCAGCGCCAGCAAGCCGCCGCAGGCGAATCCCGCCGCCACGCGCGGCAGGCGCAGCTTCCACACGATGTCCGCCACGGGGCCCGATGCTCTGCCGGAAAAGGCCGCCAGAAGTTCGCCGGCGGGAATCGATACGCTGCCGACTGCGACACTGCCGATCAGGGCAGCAACCGCAAAAAGGGCAATGAGACAAAGGATCAGGCCGCGCTGCATTGTGAGTTTCTGGCCCGCCTTGCGCCAGGAATCAGCGCAGGCTGATGACGGGCCACTCATTGGCGACCGCGTGCTCCTTGAGCGTCTCGTCCGGATCCACCGCCACCGGATGGCTGACGATGGAAAGCAGCGGCAGGTCATTCAGGGAATCGCTGTAGAACCAGGTTTCCTGGACCGCGTCCCAGTCCAGGCCGTGTTCGTCCATCCAGGCATTGAGGCGCGTCACCTTGCCCTCGCGAAACGAAGGCACGCCGGTCACTTTGCCGGTGAATTCTCCGTCTATCTCTTCGGGCTCCGTGGCAATCAGGTTCTCGATGCCGAGTTCGCGCGCGATCGGCCAGGTGACGAAACTATTGGTCGCGGTGATGATGACACGGGCATCGTCGGCGTGGCTTTCCACGAGATCGCGTGATTTCTGCGTAATGATCGGCAGTATCCGCTTCTGCATGAAATCCGCGTGCCACAGGTCGAGCTGCTTGCGGGGATGGCGCGCCAGCGGCTTCAGCTGGAAATCGAGGAACTCTGCTATGTCCAGCGTACCGGATTTGTAGGCTTCGTAAAACCTCGTATTCCTCGCTTCCTGGACTTCACGATCCAGCACGCCCTTTTCGATGAGGAACTGCGCCCACTCGAAATCGCTGTCGCCGGCGAGAAGTGTGTTATCCAGGTCAAACAGGGCTAATCGCATGAAGGTAGTGCGAAGCGGGTCGGCGGGGGAGTCTGGGAGGCGGGAAAAGTATAGCCTAAAAGCATAGCAGCAACGGGGTCACACTCCGGCCGGCGGCGGGATTTGCTGTTCATCCGGCACCTCGGCCTGCAGTAGCTCCCGCAGCAGGGGCAGCGTGATCGGCCGCTTCGCTTCGAGCGAATGCTGATCCAGCGCATCCAGCATGCTCATGAGCGACGGCAGGTCGCGGCGAAAATGTCGCAGCAGGTATTCGGCAACGCCATCGGGAAGGTCGAAAGCCCGTGTGGCCGCATGCCGCTTTAGCGCCGCGATCTTCTCCTCGTCGGCCAAGGCATGCACCTGGTATACCAGCCCCCAACCCAGACGCGTCACCAGGTCCGGACGCATGGCCAGCTTCGCCGGCGGCCGGCTTCCCGCTGCGAGCACGATGCCCTGCCTCTCGCGAACCGAGTTGTACACGTTGAAGAAAGCCGCCTGCGCGCCGGGCTGCAACCTGTCGACGTCGTCCACGGCCAGCGCCCGCAACGCCGTATCGGCAGGCGGCAATGCCGAACCGGGTCCGACATAGACGGTTGCCATGTTGCGGGCGGCAAACGCCCCGGTCATCGCGCGCAGCAGATGCGAACGGCCGCAGCCGGGTTCGCCCCACAGGTAGAAGAAGCGCTCGGCCGATATGCCATCAGCAAGTCCGCGCAGAGCGGCGACGAGCTCGACATTCCGGCCCGGATAAAAATTGTCCAGCGAGGGTTCCGGCGGCGGCGCGAGCGTCAGTGCCAGTTGCTTCATCAGGCCTTGCGGGGGTCGCGGTACTCGCCCAGCACGCGATCGACCGCCGTGGCGATGCTCGGCAGCCCGACTGCAGCAGCCGCAGCCAGATACCAGTACAAACGCACGGGAAAGACAAGGGACATTTGGAGTAAAATTCGCGGCGCATCGCGGGCGCAGTCGGGGCCGGATGCCGGCTGCCACTTTATCCCGAAGACTGCGGTAACTCAACTTGAAAACCGAACGCCCTTCCCCCGCCTCGCTTTCCTATCGCGATGCCGGCGTAGACATTGACGCCGGCGACCAGCTCGTCGAGAACATCAAGCCGTTCGCCAAACGCACGCTCAGGGAAGGTGTGTTGGCAGGGATCGGCGGATTTGGCGCCTTGTTCGAAGTGCCGAAAAAATACCGGGAGCCCGTCCTGGTTTCCGGCACCGACGGCGTCGGCACCAAACTGAAGCTCGCATTCGAGACCAACCGCCATGACACCATCGGCATCGACCTGGTGGCGATGAGCGTCAACGACATCCTGGTTCAAGGCGCGGAACCCCTCTTCTTCCTCGACTATTTCGCCTGCGGCAAGCTCGACGTCGGCACTGCAACGCGCGTTGTGAAGGGCATTGCCGCGGGTTGCGAACAGGCGGGCTGCACGCTGATTGGTGGCGAAACAGCCGAAATGCCCGGCATGTATCCCGCGGGCGAATATGACCTTGCCGGCTTTGCGGTCGGCGTAGTGGAGAAATCGGCCATCATCAACGGCACCGACATTGCACCCGGAGACGTGGTTTTGGGGCTTGCCAGCAGCGGCGTCCATTCCAACGGCTACTCGCTGGTGCGCAAGGTGATAGAAAGTTCCGGGGCGGACCTGTCATCCTCTTTCGAGGGCGGGACGTTGGGGGATGCATTGCTCGCGCCGACCCGAATCTATGTGAAGGCCGTGTTATCGGCGATGCGAAAGGTGCGCATCAAGGGTCTGGCGCACATTACCGGCGGCGGGTTGGTGGAGAACGTTCCCCGAGTCTTGCCGTCCAACGTCATGGCGAAGCTTCGAAAAAGCGCGTGGCCGCGGCCGCCCCTGTTCGACTGGCTGCAGAAGAGCGGCAATGTGACGGAAACTGAGATGCACCGCGTGTTTAATTGCGGAATCGGCATGGTCTGCATTGTTGCGGCGGCCGACGCGGAACACGCGATGCAGGCATTGCGCGACGGCGGCGAAACCGTGTATTGCGTCGGCGAGATTCATGGCCGGGGCGATGGCGAAGCGCAGACCGTCGTGGCCTAGCGCGGGGCGATGAAACGCATAGTCATCCTGATTTCAGGCCGCGGCAGCAACATGCAGGCGGTGCTCGATGCAAAGCTCGACGCAACGGTGGCTGCGGTTATCAGCAACAACCCGGCGGCAGGCGGCCTGGAATTTGCGCGCAGCCGCGGCGTGGAAACCGTTGTAGTGAACCACCGCGAGTACCCTGACCGCGCGAGTTTCGACCTGGTTCTCGGCGACAGAATCGCGTCCTACCAGCCCGATCTGATCGTGCTTGCCGGATTCATGCGGATACTGACACAGGCCTTTATCGAGCGATTCAATGACCGGATTATGAACATGCATCCCTCCCTGCTGCCCGCCTTCCCCGGCGTGGACACTCACCGGCGCGCGCTGGAGAAAGGCGTCAGGCTACATGGTTGTACTGTGCATTTCGTAACGCCGTTGCTGGACAGCGGCCCCATCATCATCCAGGCTGCGGTGCCCGTGCTGCCTGGCGACGACGAACCGCGGCTCGCAGCCCGTGTCCTGGAGCAGGAACACAAGGCCTACCCCCTCGCGATCCGCTGGTTTCTCAGCGGCCGGCTGGCCATCGAGAACGGCCGTGTGCGTGTTTCCGGCGAGTGCCGCTACCCCGGCGCATTCATCGCACCCGAACCAGCATGATTCGTTTCCTTGTTTTTATCCTGCTCGCAATGCCAGTCCTGTCCGGCTGGACGGCACAGCCGCCGCAACGCGTGCAGCTGGAATTCGCGGTCTCGTCGGGTTCGATGGACCTGGGCGAAGGACGTGATGTTCTCGAGCATGACGGCAAGAGCTACACCGTTGCGAGCGAACTCAAGACCGTAGGCCTGGCTGCCGTCCTTTACAAACTGAACATCCGCCGGCAGAGCCGCGGCCTCGTCACCAGGGACGGACTGCGGCCCCTGCATTTCGAAGAAGTGCGTACCCGCAAGCCCAGGCGCGCGGCCGATTTCGACTGGGATGCAAAAACGATCAAGCTGACTGACGGCGACAAGGTGGAAACGCTGCCACTGCCGGACAACACCTTCGACCAGACCAGCTTTACCTATGCGTTCGCGTTCGAGGCATCGCTCGACGAGCTGCCGCCGGTAACCCTGACGGACGGACGCAAATTATCGGACTACAAGTATCAGGTTCTTGGCAAGCAAACCCTGAAAACTCCGCTCGGCGAACTCGAAGCGCTTCATATCCGGAAAGTGCAGGACGCCGACGACAAGCGCGGCTTCGAGGTCTGGCTCTCGGTCGAACACCATCATTTGCCCGTGCGCATCCGTTACGTCGAGAAAAACGGGCAGGTCGTGGACTCGACCATCACCCGCATCACCTACCAGTAATGCAGCCGGGCCCGGCGTTGGTTATGGCCGCGACGGCTGCAGTGGACCTGGTGCTGCCGCTTGCGCATCCTGCCGACGCTGTCCTGCGCAATTTTTTTACGACCCATCGACAGCTGGGCAGCAAAGATCGCGCCTTTGTCGCCGAGACCGTATTCACAGTGCTGCGGCACAAGCGCCTGCTTGAGCATCTCCTGCAGCAACTCGAGGTGCAACCGACTCCCCGAAAACTGGTGATTGCCGCGCTGGTCAAGCTGCAGGGACACAGCGTGTCGCAACTCGACCAGACCCTCAAAGGCGAGGAGAGAGACCTGGCGGCGAAGCTTAAAGCGGCCGACGTGGAGTCCCTGCCGCCGGCGGTGCGCCTGAGCCTTCCAGACTGGGTCTACGATGGCATTGTCGCCAATGGCTCGGTGCAGGAGGCCCTCGCCTTCGGCCGCGCTATGCTGAAGCCCGCGCCCCTCGACCTGCGCGTGAACACGATACTTGCGGAGCGGGAAAGCGTTCTGGGGCAACTGAATGCCGCCGGCTTCGAGGCGAAGCCGACACCTTACTCTCCGGTTGGCATCCGGCTCTCGGGGAAACCCGCCATCAACCGCCACGCGCTTTTTACTGGAGGAGCCATCGAAGTCCAGGATGAGGGCAGCCAGTTGCTGGCTTACCTG
>JBKJUC010000274.1:0-2955 GCA_046590325.1 Burkholderiales bacterium
TCCATGATCGGCGTGGCGACTTCCGCCGGGCAGATGGCGCAAGCGCGGATGCCGTTCATGCACTCTTCCATGTTGATGGTTTCGGTCATCGCCGTGACGGCGTGCTTGCTGGCGTTATAGGCTGCGCCCGTGAGCTTCGGGTGGAACACTCCCGCCCAGGAGGACACGTTGATGATCAGGCCGTCCTTTTTTGCGCGCATCGAAGGGATCACCGCCTGGCACGTATAGAACGATCCATCGAGGTTGATGCCAATCACGTCGCGCCAGCCTTCGATGGTCTGGTTCTTCCAGTAGCGGTTCGGCGTATTGAGGCCCGCACTGTTGATCAGGATGTCCACACGTCCGTAACGGGAGAGGATCGCATCCGCGACTTTCTTCACAGCTTTGGCATCGGACACGTCCAGGGCTTCGATCTCGGCCGTGCCGCCCTTGATGCGGATCTTCTCGGCCTCGGGGGCCAGTACTTCCTTGCGGCGGCCGGACATAATCACGATCGCGCCAGCATCCGCCAGCGCTTTGGCACCTGCCAATCCGATACCGGTGCCGGCTCCGGTGATCCACGCTACCTTGCCTTTCAACGTGCTCATGTCTTTGCTCCTTACGTTTACGCTGTTTTTGAAACCCTGCGATCGATTCCGCGCGCGTCGTCGAATGCCTGGCGCATCGTCGCGGCCGATTCGGCCACGGCCCGCTTCGCCGCATCCACCGCGCCGCCCATCAGGTAGAAGCCATGGACCATGCCTTCATAGTTCGAGAGCCGTACCCAGTTTCCCGCCTCGATCAGCCTTTTCGCGTAGTCGATGCCTTCGTCACGCAACGGATCGTAGCCCGCAACGATGATCAGCGACTGCGGCAGGTCCGACAGGTCGTCGAGCAGCAGCGGCGCGAAGCGGAAGTCGTTCACGTCCTTCTTGTTGCGCAGGTACTGGCGATAGAACCAGGTAATGGAATTGCGCGACAGGACGTAGCCTTCCTTGAATTTGTGGTGCGAGGGCGTTTCCGGCTCGGGGGCAACGCACGGATAAACCAGCAACTGGAACACCAGTTTCGGATGCGCCGCATCTCGCGCAAGGATTGCCATCACCGTCGCGAGGTTGGCGCCGGCACTGTCGCCGCCCACGGCCATGCAATTGCCGTCACCGCCGAACTCGACCGCATGCAAGGCCACCCATTTCATCGCAGCCTGGCAATCGTCCACCGCGGCCGGGAACGGGGACTCCGGGGCCAGCCGGTAGTCCACCGATACGACGAGGCAATCCGCCTTGTTGGCCAGCATGCGGCAGACTGAATCGTGGGTTTCCAGGGAACCGATCACGAATCCGCCGCCGTGGAACCACATCAGCACCGGCAGTTTCTCCGAAGTCTTGAGTTCGCGTGGCGTATAGATGCGGATCGCGATGTCGCTGCCGGGACCGGGAATGCGGCGATCCTCCGTGCGAAAAATGGATTCGCTGAACTTCAGCTTGTTGACACGCGTCAGGTACTGCTCACGCCCCTGGTCCGGTGTGAGCTGCCAGACTTCCGGAAGATTGGCCTTCTTGGCCAGGCCGAGCAGGATTTCTATTTGCGGATCAAGCGGCATACATTCCCTCTCTCGAACTAACTCTCACCGCAGAGGACGCAGAGGGCGCGGAGGAAAGGCAAGAGCAAGAAAGCAAGTTTGGGGGATGCATTTTATTGGCTAACGATCCATTCCAGAGAACGTTGGCCGCACAGGCTAGCGAACGGTTAATCGCGTTCTATCCCCAACTCTCGTTCCTCGCTTTTCTTTTCCTCCGTGTCCTCTGCGTCCTCCGCGGTTGGCGTTTCGTTTTGTTTACATTCCCGTCCGTCGCTATTTAGCTGCGGAAGGGTACAGGAGCTTGAAGGTGCCGGTGGCCTTGGCCAGCAGCGTGCCGTCTTCGCCGCGCAGCTCGCCCTCGGAGAAGATCAGCGAACGTCCGGCGCGCTGGGCGCGGCCTTCCCCAAGCACCGGGCCCGTTGCGGCCGCAATGAAGTTTACTTTCATTTCCACGGTAAGGGCGCCGTTGCAGGTGGCGTCCAGTGCCCTGCCCGCGCTCGCGAGCGCCACGTCCAGCATGGTCATCAATACCCCGCCATGCACCGAACCCCAGCTGTTGGCGAGTCCGGGACGGGGATCCAGCCGCAATTTGACTACGCCGTCGCCTCGTTCAAGAATCTTGATGCCGAGGTGTTCGACGAACGGCACATGGATGTTGAATCCCGCCTTCTGTTCTGCCATTTTTTATAATTGACCCGAGATGGAAGTCCTTACATCGAAACCAGGCCGCCGTCGACCGCCACAGTCTGGCCCGTGATGAAGGCCGATGCGTCCGAGGCCAGCAGCACCGCCAGGCCCTTCAAGTCCCAGTCCGTGCCCAGGCGCTTCATCGGCGTAAGGTCCATGATGATCTCTTCGGCCTTGTCGATCATGCCTTTGGACATCTTCGAGGGAAACACGCCGGGCGCGATCGCGTTCACGGTGATACCGTGCAGCGCCCATTCCACTGCCAGCGAACGCGTGAGCTGGACGACTCCGCCCTTGCTGGCGTTGTAGGCGATGGTCGGCATCATGCGCGGGTCGGTACCGACCAGGCCGGCGATGGATGCGAGATTGATGATGCGGCCGTACTTGCGCGGAATCATGCTGAGCTTGCCCACGGCCTGGCTCATCAGGAACACCGCGGTGAGGTTCAGGTTGATGACCTTGTACCAGGCGTCGAGCGGATGATCCTCCGCCAGTGCGCCCCAGACCGCGCCGGCGTTGTTGACCAGAATGTCGATCTGGCCGTGGCTTTTCAGGATCTGCTCCACCATTGGCTTCACCGAGTCGGTGTCCTGCAGGTCGTTGGTGACCGCAAGCGCATCGATGCCCATGCCCTTCAGGTGTGCCTTCGCCTCCTCCAGCTCACCGGCCTTGCGCGCGGTGATCACCACCTTGGCGCCCATCTCCCC
>JBKJUC010000087.1:0-4079 GCA_046590325.1 Burkholderiales bacterium
GATGCCAGCGTGCTCGTGCAGCTGGTGATGGCCTTGCTGCTGCTGGTTTCGATGATTTCCTGGTGGTTCATTTTCCGCAAGATGTTCGTGGTCCGCGATGCAATACGCCGGACCGACCAGTTCGAGCGCAGCTTCTGGAGCGGGGCCGACCTCGGCACGCTGTACCAGGCGGCGGCCAGCTCCCGCACCAATGCGGGCAGCATGGAGCGTATTTTCGAATCAGGCTTCCGCGAATTCGTCAAACTGCGCAAGCAGACCGGCACCAACCTCGCCGTGCTGATGGATGGCACGCGCCGCGCCATGCGCGCCACCTACCAGCGTGAAATGGACCACCTGGAATCGCACCTGTCATTCCTCGCCACGGTGGGCTCGGTGAGTCCTTACGTCGGCCTGTTCGGCACGGTGTGGGGGATCATGAACGCCTTCCGCGGGCTGGCAAACGTGGGCCAGGCCACCCTGGCGCACGTGGCGCCCGGCATTGCCGAAGCCCTGGTCGCCACGGCAATGGGCCTGTTCGCCGCCATTCCAGCGGTCATTGCCTTCAACCATTTCGTGCGCCATATCGAACGGCTGTCGATCCGTTTCGACAGCTTCATGGAAGAGTTCTCCAACATCCTGCAGCGCCAGGCGAACGCCGCGGTGCAGCCGGCCCCGGGCCAGGCTCCGGCGACGGGATTCTGAGGCCATGCACAAGCGTCGCCATCCGCGGCTGATGAACCAGATCAACGTCGTGCCTTACATCGACGTGATGCTGGTCCTTCTGGTGATCTTCATGGTCACCGCGCCGCTGATGAATCCCGGCAGCATCGACCTGCCTTCGATCGGCAAGACCTCGGCGCCGCCGGCGGCGCCGATCGAGATCTCGATCCGGGTCGGCGGTGGGCTTTCGATCACGGACCGCGATATCTCCGGCGCCGAACGCCCGGTCAGCCGGGATGAATTGATCAAGATGATCAAGAACAAGCAGGCGAAGAAACCGAATCAGCCGGTGGTGATATCCGCCGACAAGGACGTGAAGTACGAGGCCGTGATCCAGGTGATGGACCTGTTGCAGCAGAACCAGGTCAAGAAAGTGGGCTTGCTGGCAAAACCGCGCTCAGGCTGACATGCAGACGGCAAACGAGCCAGGCCGCGTCGCCTCCGGCGTCCTCGCATTCGTGGTGCATCTGCTGTTCTTCGGTTTTCTGATCTTCGGCATCAGTTGGCAGAAGAAGGTGAACCTGCCGGTGGAAGTGGAGATCTGGCAGGACCTGACGCCGGCACCGCAGAAGACGCCGCCGCCCGAACCGCGGCCGCCGAAGCCGGTACCGGAAGTGAAGAAAGAACCGTTGCCGCCGCCTCCGCCTCCGCCCGCGCCCAGGGTGGTGGAGCCACCGAAGCCGTCACCCGCCGAAATCGAGCTGCGGGAAAAGCAGCGCAAGCAGAAGGAAGAGGAACTCAGACAGGCCCAGGAACAGAAGAAACTGGAGCAGGAGCAGAAGCGCCTCGAGAAGGAAGAGGAAGCCACGCGCCTGCAGGAGCAGAAAAAGCTCGAGGCCGAGAAGCGCCGGCTGCAGGAAGAACAGAACAAGCTGGAACAGGAGCAGAAGCGCGTCGAGACCGAAAAGCTCAAGCGCGAGGAGGATGTGCGCAAGGCCGAGGAGCGCAAGCGAGTGGAGGAGGAGCGCCAGGCCGAGGAACTGAAGCGCGAAGAAGAGCGCAAGCAGCGCGCGGCCACCGCGGAGCGTGAGCGCCAGCAGCAGGAGGTGGTCCGCAAGCAGCGTGAAGCCACGGAGGCCAGACAGCGGGTCGAAGCCGCCGCGCGGGCCGCCCAGGACAAGCTGGTGGCGGATGCTGTCGCGCGGATCCGGGCGAAAGTGCAGAGCCGTGTGGTGCTGCCGCCGAACATTGAGGGCAATCCGGCCGCGGAGTTCGAGGTGGTGTTGATCCCGGGCGGGGAAGTGCTCAGCGCCACGCTCCGCAAATCGAGCGGAAACTCTGCCTACGATGCTGCGGTCGAACGGGCGATCCTGGCGGCGCAGCCGTTACCGGTGCCCTCCGATCCGGATCTGTTCCAGGACCGTTTTCGCGAACTTGTATTGAGATTCCGACCAAAGGAGTGACCAATGACCGACGCTGTGGACTGCGTACATGCAAAGAATTGACTCGAGCGGCCTGAACCGGCTGCGTGGCTGGCTGCTGATGGCGGTGGCGCTGATCGTTTGGGCCGGGTCGCCTGTCCGCGCCCAGCCGCTGACCATCGAGATCATCGGTGGCGGCGCAAACCAGATCCCGATAACGGTGCTGCCTTTCGTCGGCGAAGAGCGGTTCGCCCAGCGCGTGAGCCAGATCATTTCGGCCGACCTGCAGCGTAGCGGGTTGTTCAAGCTCGGAACCCCCGGCAGCGTGCGGCCGTTTCCCGCCGAACCGGTGGACATCAACTATCGCTACTGGAAGAACGAGGGTGCGGAAACCCTCGTGATAGGCAGCGTGATCGAAAAAGGTGACGGCCGCGCGGAAGTGCGCTTCCGCATGATGGACGTGGCCAAGCAAGCGCAGATATTCGGTTTCTCCTACCTGGTGAGCACGCAGCAGTTACGGCTCACCGCGCACCGCATCGCCGATACCATTTACGAGAAACTGACCGGCGACGCCGGCGTGTTTGCCACCAAGATCTGCTACGTGACCAAGAGCGATGCGCGCTTCGAGCTGCAGGTCTCCGATGCGGACGGCTATAACGCCGACTTTATTCTGGCGCACAAGGAGCCGATCATTTCGCCGCAATGGTCGCCGGACGGCACTCGCATTGCCTATGTGTCCTTCGAGCGGCGCAAGCCGATCGTTTTCGTGCACAACCTGCTGGATGGCACCCGCACGGTACTGGCCAACTTCGAAGGATCGAATTCCGCGCCGTCGTGGTCGCCGGATGGCAAGAAGCTGGCGGTCGTGCTGACCAAGGACGGCACGTCCAATCTCTACATCATTGGCGCCGACGGCACGGGGCTGAGCCGCCTGACGAGCAACCAGGCAATCGACACCGAACCGAGTTTCTCGCCCGATGGCAAGACCATCCTGTTTACCTCCGATCGCGCCGGCAGCCCGCAGATTTACCGAATGCGTGTGGACGGGCAGGGCGAAGCCGAGCGGCTGACTTTCGAAGGCAGCTACAACGTCACACCGCGTTACAGCCCGGACGGGAGATCGTTCATCTTCATCCATCGAGAGGAAGGCCATTTCAACGTCGCCCTGCAGGATATCGCCACGCGGCAGATGCAAATCCTGACCGCGGGCAGTCTCGATCAGTCGCCGACGTACGCACCGAACGGCAAGATGATCCTCTACGCTTCCGAGACGAAGGGGCGTGGTATATTAGCCGCCGTCTCGAGCGATGGACGGATCAAGCAAAAAATTACTGCGCAGTCAGGCGACATTCGCGAACCTGCGTGGGGACCGCTTCCGAACAATCGCCGAAAGGAGTAATGATGAGAAATAATCTTTATGCCCTGTCCCTGACTTTCTTGCTTGCCGCGTGCGCGAGCCAGGGACAAAAAAGTGCTGACATAGAACAGCGCGACCTGTTCGACCAGCAACAGGCGCAGCGCCAGCAGGCGGCGAAGGCCCAGGATGCCGACCGGCAGGCGAAGATCGCGAAAGAGCAGGAAGAACTCAAGCGCCAGCTCGACGAGCAGCAGCGCCGCCAGCAGGCGCAGAACGATCAGGCGATCGTCAAGCCGCTGTCGGGCGCCGGGGTCGGCGGCTCGCAGCTTAAGGGCGATGCCTGGGCGCAGCTCAAGGAGCCGGGCAGCCCGCTGGCAAAGCGCAGCGTCTATTACGAATACAACCGTTACGAGATCAAGGAAGAGTACGTGCCGGTGATCGAAGGGCACGGGAAATTCCTGATGGACCATAACGATCTTAAAATCGCCGTGCAGGGCAATTGCGACGATCGCGGCAGCCGCGAGTACAACCTCGCACTGGGCCAGCGCCGCGCCGAGGCGGTGAAGAAGGTGATGACCGTTCTGGGCGTGAATGACAGCCGGATCGAGACCGTGAGCTACGGCGAAGAGAAGCCGGCCGCCAGCGGTCATGACGAGCAGGCC
>JBKJUC010000258.1:0-6317 GCA_046590325.1 Burkholderiales bacterium
CCAGCGCCACGAGCCGGCCGGTTGCCGCGTCGCCTGAACGGCCCGCGATGAGCGGAGAGGCGATCTCCGCGAGTTCTGCGGAGCGCTCGGGCGTCAAGCGCGCCGAGCGCTCTGCGAAGTCAAGCACGGTACGCTGCTCGGCGGCCGATAACTGAACCGGTGGCGCAAAGGGGGCAGCTTCGGGAATTTTAAGGGGGCGGGGCTTCTCATCGCGATACACCACCAGCGTGTTGGCGGTGAGATCGCCCAGGCGCTTGAAGTCGCGGTTGGACACCATGGCGCAATAGCCGAGGAAATACATGAAGGGCAGGAAATCCAGCGCACGCAGCAGGTTTCGAGTCAGCGCCGCCGACCAGCGCACCGGCGTGCCGTCGTCGTGCAGGACCATCAGTCCCAGCGCGCGCTTGCCCGGCGTCGAGCCGCTCCAGTTGACCTCGAACCAGGCCGGGTACAACCATTCAAGCAGGAACATGGACAGCAGCATCACCGCCGCGCCGAATTGTCCCAATGCACCGGCACCGAAGCCGATGGCCACGAGAACGACGCCGCGGATCAGCAGGTCCAGCACCCACGCCAGTGCGCGCGGCACCGGCCCGGCCACCCGAAGCGTCAGCTCGATGCCTTCCGGCGTGCCGATGCGGGCGGTGGTATCAAGCACAGGTCGGGTAAACCTGGCCGGTCAGGCAGTGTAGAAAATGTCCCGGTAGCTGGTATAGAAGGAGGCGAGCAGGATCGGTCCCAGCAGCAGCCAGCCGAGAAGCAGGGGGATCGAAGCGACGATGGCGAGGACAAACATGACGATGCCGTAAACCAGGAACGGCACGATGTTCTTCAGGCAGGCGGAGAAACTGGCCTTGAGGGCCTGGCCCACGCTGTAATCGTTGAGCACGATGAGCGGATAGCTGAACCACATCGCCATGTAGATCGGAATGCTGAGTGCTAACACGATGAGGACGGCGAGCAGCATGGTCATGCCCATTTCCGCGACTGCCGCGGGGTCGCTCATTCCCCCCATGAACATTTTGGCGATGGAGAATCCGAAGATCGCCATGACGACCACGAAAATTCCGATGTACGCGACCAGTGTGAACAGGCCGACGCCGGCGAGCTTGCCCGCGTAGCTACCGAATCCCGCGAACAGGTGTGCCACTGTCATTGGCTCGCCCTTGCGCACGGCCTCGCAGCCAAGCATGACACCGCCCATGAGGATCGGGGTGACGACATAGAGCGCCAGCGCGCCGAGCAAAGGGATGAAGCTGAGGACGATCACGATCACCACGAATATGATGAACAAGACCATCCACGCGCCCAGATTCTGTTTGACCAGTCCCCATGCGTCGGTGACCCAGGCCCAGCCGTTGCCAGCCGCCATTGACCGTCCCTCCGGAACGAAACTTTCGCTGCCCGACCGGGTATCGGCGACGCGTGACTTGGGTGCGGCATACGGATCGGTCGACATAAGCTGTTTTCCCTTTGACGTTTGTGCCGCGGGTGCGACGTAGCGCAAGGGTAGTTGAGAGCAGCAAGGCTGGCAAGCAGCGCCAGGCTGCGGCACGAGGGTCAGCCCGCCGTCATATCGGCGGCCCGCAAGGTAAGTGTGACGCAGAATTCCGCTGTGCTGCGCCAGGGCAGCGGCAGGAATTCAGGCCGCGGTCTTGCGGTTCGCGGCGGCCGGCTTGTCCAGCAGGGTGGAACTGCCGTCGCGGGCCAGGCGTATGCCTGAAAACTGCCAGCGCGCGGAGGCGGGGAAGAAATTGCGGTACGTGGTCCGCGTATGGCCCGCGGGCGTCGCGCAGGAGCCCCCGCGCAGCACGTACTGGTTCACCATGAATTTGCCGTTGTATTCGCCCAGCGCGCCTTGCGGAGAGCGAAAGCCGGGATAGGGACTGTAACTCGATTGCGTCCATTGCCAGGCTTCGTCCGCCATCTGCCGCAATCGATCGTCCGCGGCGGCATGTTCCCATTCCGCCTCGGTGGGCAGCCGTGCGCCCGCCCAGCGTGCATAGGCGTCGGCTTCGAAACAGGAGACGTGAATCAGCGGGCGCTCGGGATCCAGCGGCTGTTGTCCGGCCAGCGTGAATTCGCTCCATCCGTTGTCGCCTTGTTCCCAGTAGAGCGGATGTGCCAGGCCGTTCGTTCGCACCCAGTCCCAGCCTTCCGACAACCAGAGATCCGGCCTGGCGTATCCGCCGTCCTCGACGAAGCGCTGGTATTCACGATTGGTTACCATGCGTGAAGCCAGGGAATAATGCTGCAGGTACTGCCGGTGCCGCGGCAGTTCGTTGTCGAAACAGAAACCATTGCCGTCGTGGCCGACCTCGGCGATGCCGCCTTCGAAGCCGATCCACTGCGACGCGGCGGCAGGCACCGGCGGCTCGCGATCCAGGCCTCCGTAAGCAGGCTTGAGCGGATTCAGCGACAGCAGATGCTTGACGTCCGTAAGAATCAACTCCTGATGTTGCTGCTCGTGATGCAGGCCGAGTTCGACCAGCAGGCGAAAGCTTTCCTCGCCGCTGTGCCTGACGAACAGCGCCTCCATGCGCTCGTTAACGTTGGTGCGATAAAGAAGGACTTCCTGCCGCGCAGGCCGGGTCAGCATTCCCCGCTGCGGGCGCGGATGTTTTTCTCCGATGCCGTTGTAGTAGGAATTGAACAGGATGCGGAACGCTGGCGTGAAGGGCCGGAAGTCCGGTTCGTATTTTTCCAGGATGAAGGTTTCAAAGAACCAGGCCGTGTGTGCCAGATGCCACTTCACCGGGCTTGCGTCCGGCATGGACTGCACACAGCAATCCTCCTCCGATAGCGGCCTCGAAAGCTCGATGGTGTGCGCGCGCACCCGGCCGAACCGCGCGCGAAGATCGCCGCCGGAATCGGTTTCGATCCGGGTTTCGGCGGTTTCCAGTCTGCGGGTATCGTTCATTCCGGCCGGCGGCTATTTCATGGAGGCGTAACAGACCGCGAACCAGTTGCGCTGGTCGGTCCACGATTTCACGCCCCTGAAGCCGGCGCGTTGCAGCATCATGCCGAAGTCTTCGAGCCGGTACTTGTAGCTGTTCTCCGTATGGATGCGTTCGCCGGCCTTGAAACGGCGTGAACCGCCTGGCCATTGCACATTCACCTCCAGCCGGGTTTCGACGTGCATTTCCACGCGCGACATTTCCGGATCAAAGAATCCGCAGTGCCGCCAGTCGCGCAAGTCGAAGTCGGAACCCAGTACCGCATTGATGTGGCTCAGCGCATTCAGATTGAAGGCGGCGGTCACGCCCAGCGTGTCGTCATAGGCGGCATCGATGATCGACTTGTCCTTGACCAGGTCCACACCGATCAGCAGGCCGCCGTCGTCGTCGCATTGATTGCGCAGGCCGGCGAGAAAGGATTGAGCCTCCTCCGGAGTGAAATTGCCGATGGAGGAGCCGGGGTAGAAAAACAGGCGCCTGGCGGTGGGTACCGTCGCCGGCAGTGCGACGCCGGCAGACATGTCGAGGCCCAGCGCAGTCATCACGATTTCCGGATGGCGATGCTGCAGGTAGGAGAGCGCGCCGCGCAGGTAATCCGCTGAAATGTCCACCGCCACATATTGTGCAGGACTCAGCGCGCCGAACAGTTTGCGCGCTTTCTCGCAGTTGCCCGCACCCAGGTCGATCAGGGTCGAGCCGGTTCCGGCGGATTGCGCAATTTCGCCGAGATGCCGCGCAAATATCGAAGCCTCGGTACGGGTGGGGTAGTACTCCGGAAGGTGGGTGATCGCGTCGAAAAGATGCGAGCCGAGCGAGTCGTAGAAATACTTGGAGGCGATTCTTGCGGAAGGCGCAGCGAGACCTGCGACCAGGCTCTCACGCTCGCTGGCGGTAATCTTCGCGGAATCGATTGCGTGCCTGCCTGTTTCGTCGGTGCTCCGCCTGGCCGGGATCCGTGCCTGTTCCGTGTGACGGTTTGCCAGGGGCAAGTATTTGCGGACGCCGTTTTTCTTCTGCAGGAGGGCGACGCGGCCTTCCCTGGGTTTTGCCTGCATCATCTCGAGGCTCCTTGCCATGTTGTTGTCGAGCCGGACAGCCGCCATGTTAGACCTTCCCGCCGCAAGCGTCTGCCCGCCGCAAGCGCCCGCCCGCGCCGAAGCTGCCCAGCGATATGTCTTGATGTCTTATTCCGGGGACAACCCTGATCCGCTCAGGGTCGAGCTGTTCTGTATCGGAATGCTCTACATCGCCCGGAATTACTACGTTGCTTTCTGACACGACGGCGCCCTGCCGGTTCGGAAATTTTCCGGGGATTTCGGGGCTGCCGGCCCCCCCCGTAGGCACCCCCTGCCTATTTTTTTGGCAAAAGTGCGATGCGATCCTGGCAGCTACCGGTACTTCCGGGAGGCAAACCGATAATAAAGCGCGACCGGGCAGGGCAGTTTTTGCAGATACTGTAAAGGGAAGGGCGTCAGGCCGGCTTAAAAGTCATCACCACCCCGTTGATGCAATAGCGCAGGTGGGTGGGCGGCGGGCCGTCTTCGAACACATGTCCGAGATGGCTTCCGCAGTTTGCGCAATGGACTTCGGTGCGGACCATGCCATAGGAGCGGTCGACCGTCGATTCGATCGAGCCTTCGATCGGATCATTGAAGCTGGGCCAGCCGGTCCCGCTCTCGAACTTGCGCTGCGAGTCGAACAGGGGCTGGTCGCAGCCCGCGCAGGAAAACCGGCCCGGGCGTTTTTCCCTCAGCAGCGCGCAACTGCCAGGCGCCTCGGTGCCGTGTGCCCGCATGACCTGGTACTGCTCAGGGGTCAGAAGTCGGCGCCATTCCGCGTCGGCGTGGGTAACGGCGTAGGTTTTTTCCATGACTTTCATTTTCCCGGCTGTCATTATTCCTCCTGTTGCCTGGTCCGGTATCCGGTCAGCCCGCGCCCGGTGTAAAGGTCATCGCCAGGCCGTTCATGCAATAACGCAAGCCCGTCGGCTTCGGCCCGTCGTCGAAGACATGGCCGAGGTGGCCGCCGCAACGGCCGCAATGGACCTCCGTGCGCTTCATGCCGAACAGATTGTCTTCCGATGTGTCCACGGCATTCTCGATCGGCTTCCAGAAGCTGGGCCAGCCGGTGCCGCTGTCGAATTTGGCTTTGGACGAATACAGGGGAAGCTGGCAACCGGCGCAGGCGAAAGTGCCGGCCCGGTGCTCCTTGTCGAGCGGGCTCGAAAAGGGCCGCTCGGTATCCTGCTTCCTCAGCACGGCGTACTGCTCCGGCGACAGCAATTTTCGCCATTCGGCGTCCGAATGCGAAACCTCGAAGGATTGGGCCGCCGCTTCCGAGGGTTTCAGTCCGTATTGCCTGGCAGCGAGGAGGGCCAGGCCACCCAGTCCGGCCAGCATAAAAAGTCTTCGTTTCATCAGCGTGTTTCCTCGGGATGTTTGTTATCGGAGCCAAAGTTCGACTTGATCGCCGGCCTGCAGTTTCATGTACGTGGGGCGCGCCCGGCCGGATTCAATGTGTCGCCTTCATGAGGTAGACCTGAATCGAGACGATCAGGTCTTTCCCTCGCCCCTCGCCCCTTATGGTCGAAGACCGGTATCCCGTGAACGGGGCGCCCCTTATGGTCGAAGACCGGTATCCCGTGAACGGGGCGTCCCTATGGGGCTAGTACGTCGCCCTACCCCCGGATATGTCAAACACCCCGCCCGTAGTAAATGAGCAATCCTCCGAACACATGAACGCCACCATCGCCGCCAGTTCATCCGTGGTGCCCATGCGGCCCATCGGCGTCTGCTCGAGGATGTAGTCCACGGTCTTTTGCGGGAATGACTTGACCATTTCCGTGTGGACGGCCGTCGGCGTGATGCAATTGACGACCACGCCGTCTTTCGCGAGATCCTTACCGAGGGCTTTCGTGAATCCGATGACCGCGGCCTTCGACGTGGAGTAAGGCGTGAGGGAGGGGTTACCGTTCTTGCCGGCGATGGAGGCGAGATTGACGATGCGGCCATACTTCTGCGCGATCATGACCGGGATCACGGCGCGGCTGCACAGGTAAACGCCGTCCACGTTGACCGCCATGATCTTGCGCCACTCGTCCAGCGGATATTCCCAGCTGCGGCGGACGACGCCGGAAACGCCGGCGTTGTTCACCAGGATGTCGATGCGGCCGAAGTTCTTGTGCACCGCCGCCGCTGCGGCGGCAACCTGCGATTCGTTCGACACATCCACCACCGCGGTGCTCACCTCGCCCTTGACGCGCAGGCGCATCGCTTCCGTTTCGAGCGTTGCGCGATCCATGTCCCACATCGCCACAGCCGCACCGGAGTCGAGCAGGCGCTCGGTAATGGCCAGGCCCAG